>JALHPV010000398.1 GCA_022842285.1 Kofleriaceae bacterium | reverse complement strand
ATGGCCGCGCACGATGCGCTCTCGAAGTCCGATCGGGCCGCTGGCCTCATCCTCGCCTGCCAGGCGCGCCCGACCTCGGCGGACGTCACCGTCGATATCTAGGTGTCGCAGGGGTCGGCCTCCTGCGACACCTAGCCGTCGAGCCGCCATCAGCGCTGGACGAGGATGCCTTCGGCGAGCAGCAAGGCGAGGAGGACGATCGACAGCGCGTGCCACAGCTCGACGCGGCGCTCGGCGTCCGCGGGGGTGCCGCCGCCGCCGGTGCCTGATGCGGGGAGGGCGGAGGCGGCGGCCTCGAGGAGATCGGAGCCGCGCGGGTCGAGGTTCACGACGAAGCCGAGCTCGTCGCGTGCGTTGGTGGCCTTGGTCGCGTCCGTGCCGAGGACCTTGTAGACGCCGGGTCGATCGGTGCGGGTGAAGCGCACGCTGGAGCGGCCGGAGAGGCGATCACCCTCGAAGACGGCGCCGAGGCTGCTGGGGCCACGCACCTCGAGCTTCTGGAGGTCGGCGCTGGCGAGGACGACCGACGCGCCGACGAGATGGTCGGTGGTCGTGGCGGCGACGTGCTTGCGGGCGAGGTGACGGACGGTCTGCTGGGCCAGGGGGAGGAAGCCGGGGTGGATGACGACGTCGGTCCAGTCCCGGTCGAGGGTGGAGGTGTAGAGGATCGTGCGGCCGGTGCCGATGGTGGCTTCGACGAGAGCGGCAGCGCCGTTGGTGAAGCGTGCGAGGACGCGGCGGTCGGCGCCGGTGCCGCGGTTCGTCGGGCCGAGGAGGATGATCTTGTAGAACTTCGCGTCGGCGAGCTCGGGCGCGGTCTTGGAGAAGGGCGCGAAGATCGGGTGATCGGCCTCCCACTTCACGAGGCGGAGCGCGCGGCTGTCGCGATCCTGGACGGTCGCGCCCCAGGTGGTGTCGATCGGATCGCGGACGCTCTGGGGCAAGAGCGGAAGCATTGTGCGGTCGTAGGCGTCGGCGTCGAAGTTGCTGCCAGGGGCGATGAGGATGCCGCCGCCGGCCTTCACCCAGCCGGCGAGGACGGCGACGCGCTCGGAGGGGAGGGCCGAGACGTTGGCGAGCACGACGACGTCGTACTCCTCGAGATCGATCGCCTTGGCCGTGCCCTTGGCGCCGGGCTCGATGCCGGCGAGATCCTCGGCGGTGATGGCGCGGACGGATGCGCCGCTGTCCTCGCGGTCGCCGGGGCGAAGCGCCGCCTCGAGGTAGAAGAGCTCGTCGTCGTGACGGACGGTGCGCGGATCGCCGTCGACGAGGAGCACGCGCACCTGATCACGAAGTGACGCGCGGACCCACCGCTTGTCGTCGACGGGCAGCGCGTCAGGGGCGATCTGGACCCAGGCATCGGTGGCGCGGACCCCAGGCGGCAGGGCGGCGAGGAACCGCTTGGCGCGGCGCTCGCGCGGGGCGAGCTCGACGGTGCCCCGGGCGACGACGGTGGTGCCGATGCCGAGCGAGGCTTCGACGCGCGCCGGCTCCGACGAGAAGTTCGCGACCTCGGCATCGAAGGCCACACCGCGGGGGCCGCCACCGGGGGCGGGGTTGACGGAGAGGCTCGTCACCGCGAGGTTCGGCATCTCACCATCGCGGAGATCGATCGTGACGAGCGCGGGGCCATCGGCCGCCCAGGGGGCCTCGTTGGCGCGGAGGCCCGTGGCCGTGACGAGCGAGAGCAAGTAGACCGTCTTGCGGCCGTGGCTCGAGGCGGCGAGGAGCTGCGCGGCGCGGGCGAGCGCGCGCGTGGTGTCGGCGGGGCGCGAGGTCGGCTCCATGGCGAGGAGCTGGTCGCGCAGGCGCAGGTGGTCGCGCGTGAGCTCGCTCGGATGATCGGCCCCTTCGGAGGCGCGCACGATGGCGACCTCGGCGGCGGGACCGATCTGCGTGAGGATCTTGCGGGCCTCGTCGGTGGCGCGCCGCAGCCAGGGCCGGCCGTCGACGGTGTATCCGCTCGCGAACGAATCATCGATGACGAGGGCGACGGCCTGGGGGCCGCGCGTGACCTGGGGGCCCTTGCGGGCGCACGACGTGTACGGCTTCGCGAGGGCCATGGCGATGGCCGCGCAGGCGATCGCCCGGACGAGCAGCAGCAGGCGCTCGCGCAGGCGGAAGCGCCGGGCCGTGCGCCGCTTGGTGGCGAGCAAGAAGTCCAGCGCCGCGAACTTCACGATGCGAGCGCGCCGGCGCCCGATCAGGTGGATCGCGATCGGCACCGCGAGCCCGATGAGCCCGACGAGCATCAGCGGCGCGAGGAACCCCATCAGGAGACCGCCCTGCGGTCGGCAGGTGAAAGGGGTGGGTTCGATGACGCCCCGGCGGGGCGCACCTTGGTCACGACGCCCTCCGCGCCGGCCCGAGCCGCGAGCGCGTGATCATGAGATCGAGGAGCGTCCGCTCGAGCGCCCGATCCGTCGCGACCTGGTGATAGTCGATGCCGGCCTGCGTACAGGACGTCTTGCACTTCGCGAGGAAGGCCTCCATGCGCGCGAGGTAGTCCGCCTTGATGGCGGCGGGGTTCACGAGCATCTTGTGCTCGTTCTCGAGCGACTCGAACTGCGTGAGCCCGTCGTAGGGGAAGGTCAGCTCGTGCGGATCGAGAATGTGGAGGATCGAGACGTCGTGACGCTGCGCGCGCAGTCGCGCCGCCGCCTTCAGCGTCTCGCCCTCGCCATCGAACAGGTCTGACGCGAGGATCACGAGCGAGCGCCGGCGCCGGGACAGCTCGGCGATCCGCTGCAGCGCATCGCCCGCCGACTCGTCGCCGATGCCGCCCTTCGTCATGATCGAGTCGAGCACCGAGAGCAGGTCGTGGAGGTGCGTGCTGCGTGCGCGGGGCGGCACGAGGGTCTCGACGGCGCGGTCGCCACACGCGACCAGTCCGACCTTGTCCTGCTGCTGGATCGTGAGGTACGCGAGCGCGGCCAGCGCCAGACCGCCGTACTCGATCTTCGCGAGCCCGCCGCCGGCGAAGCGCATCGACGCGGAGGCATCCAGCACCAGGTACACGGTGAGCTGCGATTCCTGCTCGAACTGCTTCACGTAGTAGCGGTCGAGCTTGCCGTACGCCTTCCAGTCGACGTGCCGGAGCTCGTCACCGGGCGTGTACTCCTTGTGCTCGGCGAACTCGACGGAGGACCCGTGCACGCTCGCGCGGTGCAGACCCGACAGCGCGCCCTCGACGATCACGCGTGCCTTGATCGCCAAACTCCCGAGGCGTGCGAGCTGGACCGGATCGATCTTCTCGGGGAGGTTCACGGCGTAACGACGGACAACAGCCGATCGACGATGTCGCCGGCGCGGATGCCCTCGGCCTCGGCGCGATAGTTGAGGATCAGGCGGTGCTGCAGCGTCGGGCGCGCGAGCGCCGCGACATCTTCGATCGACACCGCGAAGCGGCCCGACAGGATCGCGCGGGCCTTGCCGGCCAGGATCAGGAACTGCGACGCACGCGGCCCCGCACCCCACGACACCGCATCGCGGACGAACTGCGGCGCGCCGGGCGAGGTCGGACGCGTCGACCGCGCGAGCGCCACGGCGTACTTCACGACGTGGTCGGCGGCCGGCACGCGGCGCACGAGGTCTTGCAGGTAGATGATCCGCTGCGGCGACAGGACACGCGCGAGCTCGGGACGGTGATCGCTCGTCTGCTGACGGACGATCTCCTCTTCCTCGGACTCCGACGGGTAGTCCACGTCGACCTGGAACATGAAGCGGTCGAGCTGGGCTTCGGGCAGCGGGTACGTGCCCTCCTGCTCGACGGGATTCTGGGTCGCGAAGACGAGGAAGGGCAGGGGGAGCTCGTGTGTCACCCCGCCGGCCGTGACGCGGTACTCCTGCATCGACTGGAGCAACGCCGCCTGCGTCTTGGGCGGGGTGCGGTTGATCTCGTCGGCGAGGACGAGGTTCGCGAATACCGGACCCTTGATGAACTTGAAGTGGCGCTTGCCGGTGGAGTGATCCTCTTCGAGGACCTCGGTGCCGGTGATGTCGGCCGGCATGAGGTCCGGCGTGAACTGGATGCGCTGGAACGAGAGGTTCAGCGTCTCCGACAAGGTCGAGATGAGCAGCGTCTTCGCGAGGCCGGGCACGCCGACGAAGAGCGTGTGCCCGCGGGCGAACAGCGCGACGAGCAGCTGCTCGATGACGCTGCGCTGACCGATGATGCGCTTCTCGATCTCGCGGATGATCTGACCGTGCGCCTCGGCGAGCTCGGCCACCGCGTCGAGATCGGACTTCTCCGTGATCGCCGCTGGCGGTGGCGGCTCCGACGGGACGACAGGAACCACATCGGTATCTGTAACGAGCTTCATCTTCAGGCTAACGATTCACTTCAGGAGGTCGCACGCCGACTGCTCGCGCGACGCGCGGACATCGGAGAGGTGAGAATACGCCTCTGCGAGGCCGCAGCGGGTGGTCGGATCGAACGGACTCACTTGCAGCGCCGTTTCGTACGCCGTGACCGCCTCCAGCCACTCCTGGCGGGCCGTCCGGGCCATCCCGAGGGTCACGGCCGCCACCGCGTCGTGTGGGTCGGCGGCCACGAGGGGGGTGACGAGCTCGATGGCGCGGTCGTGCTTGCCCAGCTCGACGAGGGTGCGCGCCAGCTTGGCGGCCACGAACGATGCCGTCGGGGATGCGGCCAGGGCCTTCTCGTACTCGACGACGGCCGCATCGAGGTTGCCGCGGGCGCGGAGCATGCCGCCGATGCGAGCGTGCTTGCGAGCCTTGGCGGTCACCTGCTCGAGCCCGATGTTCTCGCTGGTCTTGCCGCCCTGGGTGAAGCGGATCTTGCCCTTGCCGGTCGCCTTGTCTCCGGGCGCCGCCTTCGCGCCGGCCTTCAGGCTCGCCCGCCACGCCTTGTCGACCTCGCTCCAGGACATCCCCGTCGCCTCGGCCACGGCGCGGCGCGCACTCTTGCCGTCCTTCTGCGCGCTGATCGCGGCGCGCAGACCCTCGTAGCCGACCTTGCCGTGCATCCACGATACGAGGGTGTAGACCTCGGCGTAGGCGAGCGCGGCCGCTTCCTGGCTCGGCAGCTTCGCCATCGACGGGTGCATCTCTTCGAACGTGATGAGGCGACCCTTCTTCATGGCCGCCGCGAGCAGGGAGTGCTCGTTCGCCGACAGCACGAGCTGCGGCTGGGATCGCCAGCGCGACTGCTCGAACCGCGCGATGCCCTCCTGCATCCACACCGGCACGCTGTCGTGCGAGATCCGCGACACGATCAGGTGCGTGTACTCGTGGGCGAGCGTGTCCATCCACGGGTAGCCGAAGATCGTCGCGCGGGGCGAGACGACCATCAGCTTGTTGTACTTGGAGAGCGCGATCGTCCCCGTCGTCTCGATGTCGGTCTCGGTGAGCGGCGACATCTTCGCGAGGTCCGACGGCGATCCGAGCAGCTCGACGCGAATCGGATCGGTCGGCTTCAGGCCGAGGTCATCTCCCACGGCGGTGTACGTGGCCTCGAGCACCTCGCCGGCGAGGTCCGCGATCACGGCATCGGGCCCGGGCGCGTGCTCGATGATGAAGTGGCCGCCCTTGCTCTTCACCTCGACGAACGACTCGGTCACCCCGAGCGTCGACGCCGCGAGCTTCTTCGTCTGGCCCACGTACCCGTCGACCGCGTTCGCCGGGTGCTTCTCGAGGAGCTGCACGGCGCGAGCGTAGTCCCCGGTCTGGAACGCCAGCTCGGCCTCGAGCCACGCGACCTCGGCCGTGCCTGGCACCCGCTTCGACAGGTCCGCCAGCACCAGCCGCGCATCATCCAACCGAGCCGACTGCAGGTACCGCGCAGCCTTGATGACATCCCCCATCACCGTGCGATCCCGCTTGGCTTC
>JALHPV010000397.1 GCA_022842285.1 Kofleriaceae bacterium | reverse complement strand
GGCGGCGGCCTGGGCGCGGGTGGCGGCGGCGGCGGCGCGGGCGGCATGATCCTGTTCGATGCGCCGACGGTCGAGCTCGCGGGCAACGTGTTCGCACGCGGCTCCGGCGGTGGTGGCGGCGGCGGGACGAAGGGAGCCGGGGGCGACGGCGGAGAACCCATCAACGCGAGGGATCAACCACCAGGAAGAGAAGGGGGGGCCGGCGGCGGGGCCAACGGGGGCGCGCCGAGCGGACCCGTCGATGGCCGACAGGGAGGTATCCCCGGCACGGCCGGTGCGGGCGGCGGTGGCGGCGGTGGCGGCAGCGGCGGCTACATCGTGGTGTACGGCGACCTCGTGCTCGTCGGCGAGCCCACGAATCCCATGGCGATCGAGATGTGAGGTCCCGGCACGACGCCGCTGCGAGAGCCTGGGCGCGACCGTGCGGACGAATGCACAATGGCGGGATGAAACCGGTGTGGCTGGTCCTGGTAGCGGCGTGCAGCAGTCCAGCGGCGCCGCCACGAGCTCCTGCGCCGGAGACGCCGCCCGTGGAGACGATCGCGGCTGCGGACTGCGAGCGCGTGGTCAAGGACCGGTTCGAGATCGACACGAGCCCCGAGCCGATGATCTGCGTGGCGCTCTTCGAGGCGATCTCGGCGCTACCGCCGCATTCGCAGCGGGCGCTGGCCGGCACGCAGATCGCGCGTGACGTGCGAGGACGGTGCGGCGATCGCTGCCCGGACATCGCGAGCGCGCTGATGAGCGACGCGACGCTCGCCTACTACGACATGTCGCGGCGCGCCTTGCACGTGAACGACGCGACGTTCGAAGGTCCACGCTGGAAGAGCGGCACGCCGTCGCCCGCCCAGGTCGACGCATATCTCGCCGCCGTCGGTGTGACCTGGCCGGACCTCGTGACCCGCGTGCGGGCGATCGGGGGCGATGTCCCCGCCGATGCGCCGTTCGGTGACGTGCGCGTGTTCGATGCGATCACGCGGCGCGGGGGGCCGACGCTCATGGGCGGCGAGCCGACGCTGACCGAGCTCATCCGGCACGAGCTCGCGCACGGCGTGCAGAGCTCCTTCATGCAGCTGCCGAACATCTGGACAGCCCTCACGGGCTGGAGGATGAGTGACACCGGGGAGGTGGCCAATGTCTACGACAGCCAGCACTCCTCGACCGAGCTGCCGATCGTGGCGTCGCGGCTCGTGCTGGGCTTACCGCGCGGTGCGAGCACGTACCAGCCGGCCAGCAGCGGCTTCCCGACGCGCTACGCCGAGTTCGATCCGCTCGAGGATTATGCCGAGTCGATCCGCATCGTGCATCGCGACCCCGCCGCGCTCGCACGCATCTCGCCAGTGCGCTTCATGATCGTCGCGACGCCGGCCCTGTTGCGCGTGCCCGCGGCCCGCACGGCGATCGTGCCGGGCTTGAAAGAGCTCCTCGCGAGTCGCGAGCCGTGGTTCGCGATGCGGACGATCGAGTGGGCCGGCAACGCGATCCTCCCCGAGGCGGCCGCACTGTCCGACCCGCGGCCCCTGCCCGTTCCGGCCGATGCGACAGAGTCGGAGCGCCAGCTGATCACCGAGGCCAAGCTCGTCGTCACCATCGACGGCGTGACGTTTCGTCCCACCGACGAGGCGTTCCAGCGGTGGTTCGCGGCGGCGCGCGTCGACCTCGCGGACATGGAGGCATTCGAGCGCGGCCTGTCCGACCTCGCCGAATAGTCCGCCTCGGCGGCCACTCGCTCTACAGCCGGCGGGCTTCGCCGACATCGAGCAGCCACAGCGCCTCGGGGCGGCCGGCGAAGAGGTCGAGGATCCGCGCGCGCGGCTCCCCGATGGCCTCGTCGGTGAGCTTGAAGGTGCCCCAGTGCATCGCGAGCAGGTGCCGCGCACCAAGCGCCTCGAAGGCAGCGAACGCCTCGTCGGGATCGATGTGCTGCGAGCTCATGAACCAACGTGGCGAGTACGCCCCGATCGGCAGCATCGCCCAGTCGATCGCGCCCATCCGCTGCCTGATCTCGGCGAAGTGGTCCCCCCACGCCGTGTCCCCCGAGTGGTAGAGGGTGCCCTCGGGGCCCTTGACCACGTAGCCGCCCCAGAGCGTGTCGTTGCGGTTCCAGGGCATGCGCATCGACCAGTGCCGGGCCGGCACGAGGGTGATCTCGAGCGAGCCGTGCCGGTGCGTCTGCCACCAGTCGAGCTCGATCACGTTGGGATGCCCGATGCGTGGGCCGTTGCCGAGGGGCACGATGTACGTCGCGCTGTCGGGCAGCTTCGCGAGGGTCGGCAGATCCATGTGATCGCGGTGATCGTGGGTGACGAGCACCAGATCGGGCGTGGGCAACTCGGCGAGCGGAACGCCCGGCGGCACCAGCCGCTTCACGACGCCGGAGAGCGCCGTCGACCACACCGGGTCGATGACCACGAGCTGCCCACCGAGTCGGCACGCCCACGTCGCGTGGCCGATCCACACCGCGGTGGGGACACCGGAGGCGAGCGCGGCCGCACCACCCTCCTTGATTCCGGGCCGGACGCGATCGAGCTCGGCGTGGCGTGCACTGCGCGGCTCACTCTTGCGCAGCACCTTCCACTTGAAGATGTCACCGGGGCCTCGCCGCGGAGTCGTCGCCCGATCGTCGAAGCTTCCCATGAAGGAGCGATGGTAGCGTGCGCCGAGGCGAGCGGCCGTCGTCACGCTGACCATCGTCACGACATGATCACGGCGAGCTTCCGGCGCTGCCGAGCGTACGTGCCACGGCAGGAAGCTTCGAGAAGGCCTCCTTGTCGAGGGCCTTGTCGAGAGCGTCCTGGGCTCCGACGGTGCCCGCGGTGACGAGCCGCTCGAGGGCGCTGTCCATGCTCTGCATGCCCTCGGCCGCGCCCGACTGCAGGAGGCTGCCGATCTGCGTCAGCTTGCCTTCGCGAATCACCGACGCGAGAGCGAGATTCCCGATGAGTACCTCGTGCGCGGCGACGCGGCCCGGCCCATCCGCGCGCTTCAGGAGCTGCTGCGCGACGACCCCCGCGAGCGAGTCGGCGAGCAGGCCGCGGATCTGGGGTTGCTGCTCGGCGGGAAACGCATTGATGAAGCGATCGATCGTCGCGCCGGCCGAGTTCGTGTGCACGGTGGCGTAGATGAGCACGCCGAAGCTCGCGAGCTGCAGCGCCGCCTTCATTGTCTCCGCACCGCGGAGCTCGCCGACGAGGATCACGTCCGCGTCTTCGCGGCCCGCACTGCGGATGGCCTCGAGGAAGCTCGGAATCTGCACGCCGACCTCCTTGTGCGTCACCATGCACTCGAGCGGCTGATGCACGAACTCCACCGGATCTTCGATGGTGAGGATGTGCCCGCGTCGCGTGCGATTGATGTGATGGATCATCGCCGCGAGCGTCGTCGACTTGCCGCTGCCCGTCGGCCCCGTCACGAGAACGAGGCCGGCCGTCAGCTCGGCGAGCTTGCGCACGCCCGCCGGCACACCGAGCTCGTCGAGCGTCTTGATCTGACTCGGGATGGCGCGAAACACGGCGCCGAACCCGGTGGTCTTGCGCAGGTAGTTCGCGCGAAAGCGCGCCCGGGTCCCGTGCGCGTGGGCAAAGTCGAGGTCGCCCGTGTCCGTGAACTGCGCGACCTGCGCTGGACCGAGGAGCGGCATGATCAGCTTCGCGACGTCGTCGGGCGTCAGCGTCGCGCCACCCGCCGACACGAGCTCGCCGCGCAGACGCAGCATCGGGGGATACCCGACCGCGAGGTGGAGATCGGAGCCGCCCTCGTCGAGCAGCTTGTCGAACAAAGCGGCGATCGTCATTCGCCCTCCGTGCCCTTACGACCGAAGAAGCCGCCGAGCTTCTGCAACCTCGAGGTGGGTGGCGGAGCCGCGACCGCCCGGGCATCGGGATGCAGAGCGTGCTGGAGGTCCTTGCGGCTCTCCGCCGTCGCCAGCGCCGTCTCCTCGGTGATCTGCCCGGCGCGGACCAGCTCGAGCAGGGAATCATCGAGGCGCCGCATGCCCATCCCGCGCCCCCGCTGCATGAGGCTCGGTAGCTGGAACAGCTTGTTCTCGCGAATCAGGGTCGCCAGCGGCAGCACGCCCACGACGATCTCCACCGCCGGTGTCAGCGAGGTGCCGTCGGCGGCGGGCACGAGGCGCTGGGCCACGACCGCGCGCAACGCCCCGGCGAGCGAGCTCCGCACCTGCGACTGCTCGTCCGGCGGAAACATGTCGATCAACCGATCGATCGTCTTGCTCGCCGACGGAGTGCTCATCGTCGCGATCACCAGGTGTCCGGTCTCGGCCGCCGTCATCGCGATCTCCACCGTCTCGCGATCGCGCAGCTCGCCGATCACGATCACGTCCGGATCCTCGCGCAGCGAAGCCTTCAACGCGGTCGCGAACGACACCGTGTGTCGCCCGACCTCCCGCTGCGAGACGACCGCCGTCTTCCGCGGATGCAGGATCTCGACGGGATCCTCGATCATCAGGATGTGCACGGCCTCGGTCGAGTTGATGAGGTCGACGAGCGCCGCCATCGTCGTGGTCTTGCCGTGACCGCTCGGTCCGGCGATGACGATCAGGCCCTGATGGTTGTGCGTCAGCTTCGCGAGCTCGGGCGGCAAGCCCAGGTCGGCCAGGGTCGGAGGGCGCGCATGCGCGAGCCGGAACGAGCCCTTCAGGCCGCCTTGTTGCCGCGAGACGTTCACGCGTAGGCGCCCCGCGCCCGGCACCTCGACGGCGAAATCGACGTAGCCGCGCGTCTCGAGCTGCGTGCGCTGCGGACCATCCAGCAGGGGCAACAGCAGCGTCTCGACATCGGCGGCCGCGCGCGGCGTGGACTCCAGAGGATGCAGCTCGCCGAGGATCCGCCCCCCGACGGGCCGCCCGGCAGCGATGTGGAGGTCGGTCGCGCCGCGTTCGCGCCCACTCGTCACGAGCGCGACCAGGGCGCGCGGAACGTCGAACCTTTGATCGCTCGCCATGACGGCGGCCGGTCCCGGCACCGCCGTCGCGGCACGCTCGGGCGACCGCGGGAACGTCGAGACGGGCTCGGGCGTCGGCGGACGCGGGAACGTCGGGACGGGCTCGGGCGTCGGCGGACGCGGGAACGTCGGCACTGACTCGGCCCATGGACTTGCTTCGGGCCCCGGCGACCGCGGGAACGTCGGGACGGGCTCGGGCGTCGGCGGACGCGGGAACGTCGCTCCACCCGCGGCGGGCTTGGCACTCGCGAACGTGACCGAGGGCTCGGCGGGCGGGCGCGTGAAGACGGGCTGGTGGCGCGCGTTCGGGTCGCGCTCGAGGCGAAGCATGACCTCGCCGCCGTGATGGATGACCTGGACGCGGACCGTGTAGCCGAGGACCGCGACGGACTGCTGCGCACCTACACCGGTGTCGGCGACGAGCGGGGCGAGGGCCGTGTCGCGCACCAGCCAGCTGAGCTGTTGCTCGCTGACCGGCGAGCTCGAGAGATTCTTGTACTTGCCGGCCTGCCGCAGTGTGACCGGCCGCCCCGTCGCGATGACGAGCTCGGTGGCGTCGGGCTTGTGGAGCTGCTCGAGCAACTGCTGCAGCTGACTCACGCGTCCAGGATATCGTCCATTTGCGCGAAGCGCTGAGGCCGGAGCCCCGTAACCCGCGGTTTCGCGCGCGGGTGGAATAGAGCCTGGGCCTCGGGCGTCCTCGTGGAGGGGCGATGAACGTGCGCGACATGTATGCTGGTCGAGTCATGCGCCGCATGCTCGGAGTCCTTCTTCTGATGACAGGCAGCCTCGCAGCCTGTAGCGACAAGCCGGCGGTGACGAACACCCCCGCACGCGACCTCGACGTGCAGGAGCATGCCGGACCGCGGACGACCGAGGACCCGCCCCTCGCGAACCAGGG
>JALHPV010000396.1 GCA_022842285.1 Kofleriaceae bacterium | reverse complement strand
ATCGGCGGCGGCAGCGGCGGCGTCGGCGACTGTACGGTACTCGCGGTCCCGACCGCGTGCGGCGGCGGCGGCGGGGGCGGGGGCGGCGCGCTCCACATCGCGACGCGCGCGATACTCATGGGCACCGGGAGCATCGACGTGTCGGGCGGCAATGGCGCCAATGGCACCAACAACCCGCTCGAGGCGCAGGCCACCGGCGGGGGCGGCGGCGCGGGTGGGATGATCTTCCTCGAGGCGAAGGTCGTGATGCACACGGGCCAGCTCGTCACGCGCGGCGGCAATGGTGGTCGCAATGGCGGTGCAGGCGCGGGGAGCAGCCTCGACGGCCAGAACGGCGGCAATGGCACTACCGAAGGCGACGGTGGACGCGGGGGCGGCGGAGCGGCGGGGCGCATTCGCATCAACGCGGCGTCGGGAGTGTTGTGTGAGCGAGCGCAGCCGTCGGCGGCCTGTGCGACCGGCCCGCTGCGCCCGCAGTAGCGGACCAGACGCGCGGTGGGTTCCTCCGCCATACTGCGCCCCATGTCCGGTCCCAAGGGCGCTCGTGGGCGCCGCTTCGAAGGTGCGCTCGATCCCGTGGCGGCGGCGCTCAACGCGTCGGTGTCGTTCGACCAGCGGCTCTTGCCGCACGATGTGGCGGGATCGATCGCCCACGCCGAGATGCTCGCCGCGCGCGGCATCATCAGCGCCGAGGACCTGACGGCGATCACCACGGGGCTGCGGGCCGTCGAGAGCAAGCTCGCGGCGGGCGAGCTGCCGTGGGACGAGTCGCTCGAGGACGTGCACATGAACGTCGAGTCGCGGCTGATCGACTCGATCGGCGATGCGGGGCGCCGCCTGCACACCGGCCGGAGCCGCAACGATCAGGTCGCGACGGATCTGCGGCTCTATGCGCGGGCGGCGGCCTCGCGGTTGATCTCGCTCATCGACGACGTCCGGCGCGCGCTCGCGAAGCAGGCCCGGGCCCACCTCGACACGCTGATGCCCGGCTACACGCACCTGCAGCGGGCCCAGCCCGTGCGCCTCGCTCATCACCTGCTGGCGTGGGACGCGATGCTCGCCCGCGACCGCGGCCGGATCGCCGATGCGCAGCGGCGCGGCAATGTCTCGGTGCTCGGCTCGGGCGCGCTCGCCGCCACGACCTTGCCGATCGATCGGGAGCACACGGCCCGCGCTCTCGGCTTTGCCGAGGTCTCCCACAACAGCCTCGATGCCGTCGGCGATCGCGACTTCGCGATCGAGCTCGTGGCCGCGTGCGCTCTCGCACAGGTCCATCTGTCGCGGATCGGCGAGGAGCTCGTGCTCTGGATGAGCAGCGAGTTCGGCTTCGCGAAGATCGGCGAGGCGTACTGCTCGGGCAGCTCGCTGATGCCGCAGAAGATGAACCCGGATCTCGCCGAGCTGGTGCGCGCGAAGGCCGGCCGCGTGATCGGGGCGTGGGTCACGCTCGTCACCGTCGTGAAGGGCCTGCCGCTCGCCTACAACAAGGATCTCCAGGAGACCCAGGAACCGCTGTACGACGCCGTCGAGACGCTCGATGCGTGTCTGACCGTCGCGCGCGGGATGATCGAGACGCTCGTGTTCGACGTGCCCCGGCTGCGGGCGGCCATCGACGCGGGCTACCTGCTCGCGACGGAGCTCGCGGACTACCTCGTCACGAAGGGCGTGCCCTTCCGCGAGGCCCACGACATCGCCGGGCACCTCGTGCGCGTGGCGAGCGAGCGGGGGGTCGAGCTGGCCGGCCTCGGGTTGGCGGTACTGAAGGAAGCCCACCCGGCGTTCGAGGCCGATGTCGCCGACTGGCTGGATCCGGCACGGGCGGTGGACCGGCGGACGGTGCGTGGTGGCCCGGCGCGATCGTCGGTGCTGGCCGAGCTGGATCGTCTCGACGCCGAGCTGTTATGAACCGTTGATGTCGTCCTACGGACCCTTCGCGTACAAGAACGGTGAGCTTCACTGCGAGGGCGTCGCGCTCTCGGCGATCGCGGAGGCCGTCGGTACGCCCTGCTACGTCTACAGTCGCAGCGAGCTGGAGCGCGCGTACAAGGCGTTCGACGCCGCGCTCGAGGGCATTCCGCACAGCGTGCACTACGCGGTGAAGGCGTGCTCCACGCTCGGCGTGCTCGCGGTGCTCGCCAAGCTCGGGGCGGGTGCAGATATCGTCTCCCTCGGCGAGCTGTTCCGCTGGCAGCGTGCGGGCGGCGACCCGGCGAAGGTCGTGTTCTCCGGCGTCGGCAAGACGCGCGACGAGATGAAGGCGGCCATCGCGGCGGGCATCGGCTGCTTCAACGTCGAGTCGGCCGAGGAGCTGTACACGCTCGACGAGGTGGCCCGCTCCGTCGGCGCGAAGGTGAAGATCGCCCTCCGCGTGAACCCCGATGTGGATCCGCAGACGCACCCCTACATCTCGACGGGCCTCAAGCAGAACAAGTTCGGCGTCGGCATGGACGAGGCGCGCACCCTGCTCCGCGATGCGGCGGCGAAGTGCCCCGGGCTCCAGATCGCGGGGGTCGACTTCCACATCGGCTCGCAGATCACGAAGGCGTCGCCGTTCGCCGACGCGATCGCACGCCTCGTGGACCTGGTGACGGCGCTCCGCTCCGACGGCGTGATGCTCACGCATGTCGACATCGGCGGCGGGCTCGGCATCGACTACGGCAAGGGCGAGACCGTCGTGTCCCCCGCGGAGTATGGCGCGGCGGTGCGCGCGGCCCTGAAGCCGGTCCTCGACCTCGGGCTCACGCTCCACACGGAGCCCGGCCGCGTGATCGTCGGCATGGCCGGCGCGCTCGTGACGCGGGTCGTGTACCGCAAGCGCAACGAGGCGAAACACTTCACCATCGTCGACGCGGCGATGAACGACCTGATGCGCCCTGCCCTGTACGGCGCCTTCCACCCGATGAAGCCCGTCGTGAAGCCCGAGCGGGCCACCATCACGACCGACGTCGTCGGCCCCATCTGCGAGACGGGCGACTTCTTCGCGCGCGACCGCGAGCTGCCCGAGCTCGACCAGGGCGAGCTGCTCTGGATCGGGGCCGCCGGCGCGTACGGCTCGGCCATGGCCTCGAACTACAACACCCGACCCCGCGCCCCGGAGGTCCTGGTGCGTGGGGAGACCCACACCGTCATCCGGGCTCGGGAAACGTACGAGCAACTCGTCGCGGGCGAGACCATTCCAACGTAGTACGCTTGGCCCCGTGGGGCGCCTCGCCATCGTCTGTGTGCTGCTGGCCGCGTGCGGTGATGATGCTGGCGGCGAGCCCGAGCTGATGCAGGGCGGAACGCAGAGCGTCGACGATCGCACGGCGACGGCGTACAGCCACGCGCTCCCCGACCTCGAGCCCGCCCAGGTCGAGACGCACAGCTTCGGCAATGGCCGGTTCAGCTTCCTCTGGCTGCCGCCGATCCTCGGACCGCTGTTCAATCACAACGCCTGCATCGCTTGTCATGCGGGCCACGGTCGCGGGCTCTCCCAGATCGGCCCGAGCAGCGTCGGCTCGCAGGCGCTGATCCGGATCTCGTCGACGCTCGGAGAGCCCGAGGTTCCCGGCGGCAACATCCCCGTGCCGGGGCTCGGCCTCCAGCTCCAGGATCACCACATCGGTGGGGTGCCCGAAGGGCGCGTCGATCTGCAGTGGATCGAGACGGTGCTCGAGTACGGCGACGGCGAGATCCAGCCGATGCGCGAGCCCCGGGTGACCGTGACCAACGGAACGGGCGGGCCCCTGCCGGCGGGCACGCTCCTGTCGTATCGCCAGTCGCAGGTGATGTTCGGACTCGGGTTGCTCGAGGCCGTTCCGGACGACGCGCTCGGGGAGCTCGCCGATGCGGACGACGCCGATGGCGATGGCATCAGTGGTCGCATCAACTTCGTCTGGGATGCGGGTGCCGGGCAGACGAAGGTCGGTCGCTTCGGTCACAAGGCGACCCAGATCTCGCTCCTCGAGCAGGTCGCAGCGGCGTATGCCGATGACATCGGTCTCACGAATCGGCTGCGTCCGGAGCCGGACGGGATGACCGATATCAGCGACGCGATCCTCGACGACACCGTGTTCTTCGCCGCGACGCTCGCCGTACCGATGGCCGCACCGCGCGATCCAGAGGCGCAGCGCGGCCGCGCTCTGTTCGACGACTTTCAGTGTTCGGGCTGCCACACGCCGACCCTCGTGACGGGCGATCACCCGATTCCGCAACTCGCGGGGCAGACGATTCATCCGTACACGGACCTCTTGCTGCACGACGTCGGCGATCGACTCACGGATGCGCGGCCCGACGTGATGGCCACCGGCGTGGAATGGCGAACGCCGCCGCTATGGGGCATCGGGCTCGCCCAGCTGGTCTCCCCCGAGGCCACGTTTCTCCACGATGGTCGGGCGCGAACCCTGAATGAAGCCATCCTCTGGCACGGCGGAGAGGCCGCCGCGAGCGCCGAGTCGTTCCGACTGGCGAACCGGGCTGATCGCGATGCGCTGATCGCCTTTCTGCAGTCCCTATAGGCGTACAATCCGCTCTGGCGTGGAGGATGACGATCGGCCCACCATGGCGCGGAATGCCGCCCATGCCCCGTTCGGCGGGGATGAGGAGCCGACCATGCGCGACACGCGGCTCGGCCCGGGGACGGAGGTCGCTGGCTACCTGATCGACGAAGAGATCGGGAAGGGCGGCATGGGTCACGTGTACAGCGCGACCCACGGCGTGATCGGCAAGCGCGCCGCGGTCAAGGTCCTGCGCCCCGAGGTCTCGCGGAACCCGACGACCGTCGAACGCTTCATCCTCGAGGCCCGCGCGGTGAACCAGATCGGGCACCCGAACATCATCGACATCTTCGCGTTCGGGACGCTGCCCGATGGGCGCGCGTACCACATCATGGATCTGCTCGTCGGCGAGTCGCTGCGCAAGCGGCTCAAGCGCGGCCCGCTCCACCCGAGCGAGGCGGCGAGCGTCCTCGAACAGACCACGGCGGCGCTGATCGCGGCCCACGACAAGGGCTTCGTCCACCGCGACCTCAAGCCCGACAACATCTTCCTCCTCGAGCGCGAGCGGGGCTGGCCCGAGGTGAAGCTCCTCGACTTCGGGCTCGCGAAGCTGATGCCCGAGCACGGCGTGTCTCCGTTCCAGACGAAGACCGGCATGATGCTCGGCACGCCCGAGTACATGTCGCCGGAGCAAGCTCGGGGCGACGGCGTCGACTACCGCACCGACGTCTACGCGCTCGGCATCATGACGTACGAGATCATCGTCGGTGAGCGGCCGTTCCCGTCGATGGGCGACCCGGTCGCGACACTCATGCAGCACGCCGAAGAGCAGCCCCCGTCGCTCGGATCGCAGGTGGCGGGACTGCCCGAGGAGCTGGTGCAGCTCGTCGATGCGATGATCGCGAAGGAGCCCGCCGCCCGACCGTCGCTGGCCGCGGTACGCACGGTGGTGAAGCGCCTGCGCGAGACCAAGCTCCCGACGCGCACGCTCGCGGGCAAAGACGTCGCGTCGCTGTCGCAGCCATCGATGGAGATCTCGATCAAGTCCGGGTCCGTCGTCGGGCTGTCGCTGTCGTCGCTCGAACAGCAAGCGGCCCAGCGCGCGGAGCTCGCCTTCGACGCGGAGGAAGGCCCGACCAAGCGCCAGAAGCCGAGCAACATGCCAACGGTCTCCGCGGCGGGGACGAATCAGCTGCCGCGGCAGGGGCACCAGACGCCGCCTACGGCCCAGCCGTTCGTTCGGCAACTCCCGTTGAACCCACCGGCGGCGTCAGCGCAATTCGGGGCATCACCGATGACGCCCGCGGCGCCGGGCCCATCGTCCGCGTCGCTCCCCACGTCGATGCCCGCGCAGGGCTCGCACGGCGCCCTTCCCGCGATGGGCGGCCTCGCCGGACCGAGCT
>JALHPV010000395.1 GCA_022842285.1 Kofleriaceae bacterium | reverse complement strand
CACGCGAGGCGACTTCGCACCCCCACTTCGCGCCCCACTGCGCACCCCCGGGATCGCGGGCGGGGTGTCGCAGGGGTCCGACCCCTGCGACACCCCCTCTATGTCCGGCTGGCGGACATAGAGGCGGCTTCACACTCCCGGGGCGTGGTGACGGCCCGGCGCCACGGTGATCTGGGCGATTCGGTCGCCTGTGTGCAGCGCGAACCACAGCTGGCCCCAGGGGCGGTTGGCAACGAACACGCCGCTTGCCTCGACGGGCCCGTGGCCCGGCGGCGGCGGCGGCAGCACGAAATGGTCCGGGAACCAGGCAGCGAGCGTGGCTCCGTCCACGATCATTGGAGGCTCGAGTGTGAGCACCTGGTCGCATGGCGCCAACTCGAGCGAGACGATGAGGTCGCGAAGCTCGGTACTGGTCGCTGGCGAAGACATCAGAAGGGGAGGCGGTTGCCGCCAGGGGCGGCGTCGACCGGCGGTGACTCGACGGCAGGCGGCGCGCCCACGGGCAGCGGGTCGTTCGCGGGCGCGGGCGCGTCGACGATCACGGTGGGCGGCGGCTCGACGACGCGGGCCGCATCGGGACGGACGATAGACGGCGGGACGGCAGCGTCGGGGGTGAGGACCGGGGCGACCGGCGGCTCGATGTCGGGCGGCTGGGTCTCGTCGGCGACGGGGTCGAGCGTGCCGTGGACGACACCGTTGGAGAACGGGATGAAGCGGTAGCGAGCGACGGCGTGGCGGGGGAGCGTGAAGGTGAACTCGTGCTCGCGGCCGTCGGACTCACCGAACCAGTAGGTGGGGGTGTTGCCGATGTAGACGCCGTCGACGGCGGCGCGGGCGCCAGAGGGGGACGAGCGGAGGATGATGTCGATCGGGCGCGGGGCGCGTCCGTTCTTCGGCTTGGTGCGATCGGGGGTGCCGATGCGGCCGCCGGCGACATCGACGCCATCGATGTGCATGCCGGAGGCGGGATCGAAGGTGCCGATGGTCGTGATGCCATCGACGCCGGCGTCGGCGATCACCGGTGGGGGGGCCGGCGGGGGCGGGGCGTCGCTCTTCGACGAGCACGCGCCGACGAGGGCGAGGAGCACGACGAGCCGCGACACGAGGCGGGTATAGCAAGGGCGGACGCGATCAGGGCTGCTTCTTGGCCTTCTTCGCGGCGTCCTGGACCTGCTTCTGCTGCGCGGTCGAGAGGATGCGGCGCGCCTTGTGCCAGCCGAGGAGGCGAGCCTTGCGGACGGCGGCTTCCTGAGCGCTGATCTGGTCGACGTACTTCGCGATGTCGGCGTCGCTCGTCTTCGGATCGCCGAGCGCGGTCTCGAGCTTCTTGGAGAGGTCGTCGAGCTTGCCCTTGGCGGCGGCGACCTCCTTGTCGGAGTCGGTGCGGATCTTCGCGATCTGATCGCGCTGGCCCTTATCGAGCGCGAGGTCCTTCAGGTCGGTGATGGCGTCGCGCATGTCGTCGTCGTCATCGTCCATGTCCGGTGACATCGGGATGGTGTCGAGGTCGTCGTCATCGAAGCTGAAGTCGAAGTCGAAGTCCATGTGGCCGAAGTCGATGTCGAGGTCCTTGCCGAGCGCTTCGCCCAGCTCCTCCATCTCGTCCTCGATGCCTTCCATCGCTTCCTCGACTTCGGAGCCCATGGCCTCGAGATCGGCGATGTCGATCTGGCCCTTCGCGAGCTTCGCGAGGCGCTTGTCGACGACGGCATTCACCTTGTCGAGGCGGGCGAGCATCTTGTCGCGCGTGGCCTTCGGGATGCTCTGGTTGTTAGCGATCGACTTGCGGGCGTTGGCGATCTGCTCGCGCACCGTCTCCGCCACGCCCTTCATGACCCCCGAGATGTTCGGGACCGAAGGCGGCGTCGGCGCGGATGGCGCCGCTGGCGGCGATGGCGGCGATGGCTGGGCCTGGCCGAACACGCTGTGGAAGAGCAGACCGCCGGCGAGAACGGACGGCATGACGAGGGTGGCAAACGTCTTGATACGGCTCACGGGTGCACCTTGGTGTTGGCGACGAGATTCTTGTAGGGAGCAAGCGGGCGAGCGATGCGCGCCCAGTGCGCGCCGAGGCGGCGCGACCGCTTGGTGTCAGAGAAGCGAATGAGGGCGGCGAGGTCCGCGTCGGGCAGTGGCTGCGGCTGCTCGACCTCTTCGAGCGGCGTGGGCAACTCGAGGGCGGCCATGTGCTCGTCGGCGGCGGGCGTGCGGGTGAAGAGGAAGACCCCGACGACACCTGCGGCCATGGTGGCGATGACACCGGCCGCGATGCGGCGGCGGCGGCGGACGACGAGCCGGTTCTGCGCGCCGGCTGTCATGCGAGCGGCGAAGCCGAGGCCCGGGTCGATCGGCGTGCGAGTCGCGCCGAGACGAGCGGGCAGATCGACGAGCCGCTGGCAGCGGTCACAGCTCGCGACATGTTCCTGCAGCTCGCCGAGGGCATCACCGAGCGCGATGCGCTCCGCTACGAGGTCACAGGTTGGGGTGGCGGTGCTGGACTTCACTGGTGCTCCTCCATCAGTTCGCGCAGCCGAGCGAGGCCGCGTACGAGATGCGTCTTGGCGGTGGCGAGCTCGACCCCGAGCAGGGAGGCGACTTCGCCGACGGGCAGGTCGTGGCCGTAGCGCAGCACGAGTGCCGTCTTCTGTTGCGTCGAGAGGGTATCGAGCTTCGACAGCATGGCACCGAGGACCTGGCGGTCCACCATCAGCTCGCGCGGCGCCGCATCGGCCGAGGCATGCATGCGCTCGGCGACGTCGGGCACGTTCAGCTCGGTGCCGCTCCCACTCGGGGCGGCGTCGACTTCCTTGTCCGTCATGGCTCCCGGCAGCCAGCCGAGCAGCTTGCGCTTGAGGCGGCGCCGGCGAAGGCTCCGCAGGCACTGTGTGGTGACGATGCGCAGGAACCAGCCCTGGGCAGCGGCCGGCTCGCGCAGGTCATTGATGTTCTCGCAGGCCTTCGCCAGCGCCTCCTGCACCGCCTCCTCCGCCTCGGCACGATTGCCGAGGAGATCGTATGCGATGCCGTACCCCTTACGAGCGGGCGCAGCCGCGAGCTCGGCGAGGAGCCGGCCCCTGGCGTCCGCGCGTGACGTCACGTCGACGCGCTCTCCGATAAGTGACATGGGACTCCGAACCTGCACGCTGGCAAGTAGGAGCCCCGCGGGTGCCGGCCGGTTGACACGCGGCGCGAGAGTAGCTGTCGCAGGGGTCCGACCCCTGCGACACTGCTGCGAAGTTGGGGCGCGGTGTCGCAGGGGTCCGACCCCTGCGACACCCCCTGCGACAGGCTGCTAAGTTAGCGTTTCCCAACGATGTCGCACTGGGCCGGTGAGCTGCCGGTGCCGTTGTTGTTGGTCTGGCACTCGACCGGCGCGCCCACGCCAATGGCGGCGAAGAACTCGTACGGACCGTTGTCGCCCATCGGGACGGCGTACGGCACCGTCACCAGCTCCGAGGCGCCAGGGAGGAGCGCGATCGTGGTCATGCCGGTGGCGAAGGGTGTGCCCGTGCCGGAGGTGCCGCGATAGAAGTCGATGGGGATGCCGGCGGGGACGCCGATCGATCCGAAGTTCGTGACGCGCGCCTGCACCTTGATGTCGGGGCACGTCGTGACGTCGACCGCGACGGACGAGATGGTCAGGTCCGGGGCGTTGAAGGCCCCCGCGCCCTGGGCGTTCATGCGGTAGTTGTTGAGGCCGGGCGTCGTGAAGTTGTCGACCTCGGTCACCGGGATGCTGCCGTCCTGGCCGACGTTGGTGATGTGATAGGTGTGCTGGTTCCAGATCCGGCGCGTCTTCATCCACTTGTTGTTCGGATCGCCGAAGGCGCGCACGCCCTGGTAGCCGCAGGGCTGGCCGGCGACGCAGTAGGGGCAGTTGTCGCGCGCGATCTGATCGTTGTTGGCGACGACGAGGAACTCGCTGCGCTTGTCACCGTCGACGTCGACGACGATCGGGTACTCGATGCCGGTGCGCGAGCTGTTCTCGGTCTCGAGCAAGACGTTGCCCGTGCTGCCGTCGTAGACGCGCAGGTAGCACTCGTCGTTGTAGATGACCTCGGCGGCGCCGTCGCCCTGGAAGTCGAAGACGGACGAGCCCGTGTTGCTCGAGGAGAGATCCTGCGTGACCTTCGACCACAGGACGCCCGTGGTCGTGCCCGGTGCGGTGCAGTACAGCGGATCGCGCGTGGCATCGCAGTCCATGTCGTAGACGAGGTAGGCGGCGCTGCCGGCGGAGGCGAACTCGGCGCGGCCGTCTCCGTCGAAGTCACCGATCGTCGGCGGGCCACCGAGGCCACCGATGGCGGCGCTGTTCACGCCGGTGTCGAACGGAATCACCATGCCCGTGCGGCCATCGCGGACGAAGACACTGCCGTTCGCGACGACGACCACCTCCGGGCCGGCGTGCGCGGCATCGATCTCGCCGATGGCGACGAAGCCATCGCGATTGAGCGTCGCGTCCGCGCGGCGATCCCAGTAGACGTCCCACCGCGAGGTGGTCTTGTTGAAGCGGTAGGCGACCGCGCCGCCGACGAGCTCGGGGAGCGGGTTGCCCGCGCCGTCCTGGTCGGGCTCACCATCGAGATCGGCGATGCCGTTCAGGCAGCCGTTGCTGTTGCAGCCGATCAGCGCCGGCGGCGGCGTGGCGGCCGTGCCGAGGCCGGTGCCGGCGGAGGCGTCGAAGAGCACGGTGCAGCTCGCATCGACGACGATGCCGCCGAGGATGATCTCGGGGGCGGGGCTGGCGTTGACGTTCGCGATGGAGACCGTGGCGTTCGAGTTGTTCATCGCCGTCGTGTTGATGTTGCACTTCACCGTCGGTGTCGTGGTCAGGTTGTCGACGATGAAGACGCCGCGCGCGGTGCCGGACGTCGCGTAGCCCGCGATCTCGAGCTCGGGGTCGGCGTCGAGGTTGCCAACCGCGGGCGAGGCCACGCCGCGCGACGCGATGGTCGCGATCGGGAAGGCGTGCTTCGTCATGCCGGTCGCGCCATCGATCACGAACAGACGCGCGGCATTGAGGTTCGCACCCGGGTACGCGAAGAAGATGACGTCGGGGACGCCATCGAGATCCACGTCGGCCACGATCGGGGTGGCCACGACGTTGGCATAGGTGGCGGTGTCGGGGCCGGCCGTGTCGGCGTAGCCCGCCCAGTGCCACTCCTCGTCCGGATCGAACGAGTTGTCGGGCGGGATCATGCAGAACGGCTCCTCGGGCAGCACCACGCACTGGTTCAGCGTCGGCTCGCAGAACTCGCCATCCGCGCAGTCCCACGCATCGGTGCAGGTGATGCCCGGCGTCACGCACGAATTCGAGATGCAGACGTCACCGGCGCCGCAACAGGTGAGCTCGTCCGCGCCACACCGCACCCCCGTGGCACATGCGGCCACGCAGGCGTCTTGCACGCATTCCTGTCCGTCCGCACAGCAGTCGCCACCGCAGATGAACGTCGGGCAGACGCCGGCATCGACATCGGTCGCGTCGCTGCCGTCAGCTCCGTCCGCATCGGGGGCGTCCGTCATGTCGTCGCCGGGGTCACCGGCGTCGTTGCTGTTCTTGCCTCCGCAGGCGGCGAGACCGAGGACTGCGATCAGGATCAAACGACGAACCATCGTAGGCGTCATTGTTCCAGATCCGTGCCGGCGAATGAATGTGCGACGAAGCAGCCAAGCGCCGGCCTACATATCGGTGGGACTCCGCTGCCTCGGTCGCGAGACCTCAGCGGGGTCAGACGGGGCCGGCGGAAATCACACCGACCGTGAATCCGACGCGGGCGCCGCCGCCGGGCCGGTCGAGGATCCAGGCGCCGCCGCCGTGGGCGACGGCGATGCGAGACACCAGGGCGAGGCCCAGGCCGAGGCCACCGCCGGAGGAGGGGACGAACGCCCGGAAGGCATCG
>JALHPV010000394.1 GCA_022842285.1 Kofleriaceae bacterium | reverse complement strand
GACCCCTGCGACACCCCCTGCGACACCCGCGTGCAACTCCGTGCGGTGCAAGCCGGACGACTTCCGAGAAGGTGGGCTCGTTGGGGATCGCACACGGCCACGACCAGGTTGATCGGTGGCATCAGGTTGCCGGTCCCCACGATCCCGTCCGACATCCCGCTCTCCTGGGCGGCCTCCGGACGTGAAAACGGGGCCGTCGGCCCCGTCGTTCGTTCGTAGGACGTTCCGGCTCAGTTGACCGGGATGCTCGCCATCACGAAGCCGTCGCGGCCGGCGAGCGAGGGGGTCCCGAACGAGATCCCCGCGAGGGTCGGCATCGGCAGGCGCGCGAGCGCATCGTTCGCCATCGGGCCGATGAGGCCCCACGCGATCCCGATGACCTCCTCGTACGCCTCGCCCGAGAGCGGGTTGTCGACGGCGGCGGACTGCAGGAGGACCTGCGCCTTGAGGGTGGGCGTGCCGAGCTGGAGGGCCATGACACCGGCGGCGTCCGGCGCGGCGACGACCGTCGACTGGACCGAGAGCGCGAGGGTCTGGACCTCGGCGCCGCTGTCGTCGACACCCTTCACGATGACGTCACCGATCGCGAACGTCAGGTCGGAGCCGACCGTCGTGATCATCGGCGGGAGGGAGAAGGACACGTTCAGCGCGCGGACGTTGTCGTCGAAGAGGATGGAGGCCTGCGCGATGGAGTCCATCGGGACGGAGAGCTCGAGACCGCCCGCGGCCCAGAGGCCCGAGAAGAGCTGGTTGGCGAGGTCGTCGGCGAGCGCGACCGAGAGGCCGGCCGTGCTGGCGAGCATCTCCGAGGAGAGCGACGCCGGGGTCGAGACGTACATGCCGCCCTCGCCGCCTTCGACGACGACGTCGGTGTTGACGGCGACGTAGAGGCCGCCCGCGGAGAGGTTGACCGCGGTGGGCGCGAGGCCGAGGTGGGTCATGTGGCCGAGGAGGTTGGCCGAGATGGGCTGGCCGATGAGGCCCGCGAGCTGCTCGTCGGCCATGCCCGGGACGTTGTTACGGATGACGTCGGTGAGCGCGTTCGCGATCGCGTCGCGGACGCGGCCCTCGAGGAGATCCTCGATGGCGCCGGGAATGCCCGAAGCGTCGACCGAGAAGCCGTCGAGCGCGACGGTGGCGTTGGGGAGCGCGGTCTTGATGGCGCCGCCCGCGAGTTGGACGCCGAGGTCGCCGTCGATGCGGGCCTTCGTGGCGCGGACCGTAACGTTGCTGCTGCCGCCGATGCAGGCGACCTTGTACTTCACGTGGGCGTTGACGACGACGTTGTCGATCTCGACGTGCGTGCCGAGCGCGCCCGTCTTCGGATCGAGCGCGATGCCGATGTTCGCGAGCGAGACCCCCGTGACGTCGACCTTGGCGCCGAGGCAGCCGGAGTCGTTGAAGACGGGGTTCATCGCCTGGACGGCCGCGTTGAAGTCGATCTGCTCGGCGGTGTTCGCGAGCGCGTCGCCGATCTTGCGGAGCGCGGCGGTGTCGGCGTGCGCCCCGATGGGGGCCGCCTGGCTCCCGTCGGAGAGGGAGACCGGACCGGCGAGGACCGACCGGACATCGCGCACATCGTTGCCATCGGCGTCGACGGCGTGGGTCTCGAGGAAGCCGAGGCCGCGTCCGATGGAGACGGCGGCGGTGAAGTTGCCGTCTGCGTCGGCGACGATCTGCTGACCGTTGACCGTGACCTTCACGCCCGGCTCGTTGTCCGAGACGCGGCCCGTGATGGTGACCGACTCTTGCTCGGAGAACGTCCCGCGCTCGGGGCTGGTGATCTCGAGGACCGGCAGCTCTTCAGGGTCGACAGGGCCGCCATCGCCCGGGTCACCCGTTCCGGCGGAAGAACACGCTGCGGCGGTAACCGCGGCGATCAGAAACGCGCTGGCTGAAGCGGCCCTCATCATGCTGCGCTACTTGTGCAGCGGACGGGCCGTTCCGGAATACGTGTCAACTCCCTGTAATCACGTCTAATGCAATGTGTCAGAGGCGGTCAAAGTGGAGGGGCGACTCTCCGGACAGTTGTCCGCGGCTAGTCCGGTAGCCACACGGATCTCCGCGAATTTGGCGCGTTTTGCCCCGGCCGTGGCGGTGTCAGGGGGTGCCAAAGGCGAGCTGGGTCAGGTCGATCCACCCGTCCCAGACCTTAACGTTCTTGAGGCGCCGGCTCACCAGGCCCTTGGGGGCGTCGGCCACGATACCTGCAATCGGCCACGTCTCCTGAAACGCGGCCGATAGCTCGGCGCCGAGCTGTGCGCGATCGGCCGGAGACCACGCGGCGGCGAGGGCATCGAGCACGCGGTCCATGCGTGGTGACGTCGCGATCTGCGGGTTGCCCCGACCAAAGCGCTTCGAGAGGTCCATGTCGACCATGCCCGTCCACTGGAGCTCCGCGATGTCGTACTCGCCGAGCTCGACACGCTTCTCGACCCAGGAGTCGCCGCCCGTCTTCACCTCGATGACGACGCCGATGCGGCGTGCCGCTTCGATGAAGTAGTCGCGCGCGAGCTTCACGGGTGGCGCGGACGGATCCTTCGGCGGCGGCTTCTCACCGCCCACCATCACGAGGCGGAGCTGTGCGCCGGCGCGGTCGCGGATGCCGTCCTTGTCGCTGTCGGTCCAGCCGGCCTCGTCGAGGAGCTTGCTGGCCGCGGCCGGATCGAAGGCCGGGACGGGGACCTCGGGCGCCGACGCGAAGCCCCCGGGCCAGATCGGCCATTGCGCCGGCCGCGCGAGCCCGTCGAACACGCGCTTCTCGATGTCACTCCGATTCACGAGGAGCGCGAGCGCGTGACGAACGCGCACGTCGTCGATGAGCGGATGCGAGGCATTGAACGCGAAGTAGCGCAGGCGCGGTGGTCGCAGCTCGAGCAGCGTGAACGCCGCCGCGATCCCCGGGGCATTCGCCTGCTCGGGGTAGTGCGCCGGGACGAGCGCGGGGATGATGTCGAAGTCGCCACGCTTGGCGTCGATGAGCGCGAGCGCCGCGTCGGGTTGCACCGCAAACTCGATGTCAGCGATGGCCGCCTTGCCACCCCAGTACTTGTCGAAGCGCGTGAGGTGGATGATGCCGCCCTTCTGCTGGGTGACCTTGTAGGGCCCGCTACCGACGAGCGCTCCGCCACCGAGCAGGCTGCCGTTGTAGACGTGCATCGGGAAGATCGGGATCTCCGCGAGCGCGCGCAGCACGTAGCCGCTCGGGCGCTTCAGGACGAGGCGGACCTGGGTCGGCGTGATGAGCTCGACGGCGAAGACATCGGCGAGCATGGCCGCGAGATGGGCGATGCCGCGACGCGGATCGCGGATCGCGTCGAGGGTGAACTGCACGTCGATCGACGACAGGGGCTTGCCGTCGTGGAACTTCACGCCCGGCTCGAGCTCGATGCGGATCTCGAGGCCGTCGGGCATGACGCGCCACGAGCGAGCGAGCCGGGGCGTGTAGCGGCCGGCCTCGGTCGGCGAGTCCGGGGGCACGTAGCGAATGAGCGGCTCGAAGACCGGGCCCAGGGTGATGCGGCGGCCCCAGAGCGTCGGCGAGACGAGGGGGTTCAGCCGGCCGGGATCCCCATCGAGGTGGATGCGCAGGGTGTGGTCACGCGCCGCCCGCACCGAGGCTGCCGTGCCCCCGGCGAGGGCCGGCGACGACGGGACATTGGCGGCCTCGGCGGTCGGGTCCGGGGCATGGCGCCACGGCTTCACGCGGGCCGGCGCATCGCACCCGACGAGCAGGGCGGCGACGACCGCTAGAGCCGCGACTTGAGGGCCGAATCTCACCATGTTAAGACCGCACGCATGCCGCACCGTCCGTGCCTCAGCATCGCGCTGTTGGGTCTTCTCATCGCACCTGCGTGCGGGAAAGACCAGCTCGAAGGTCCGAAGGCCGAGGTCACGGTCAGCGAGAAGAAGCTGCAGCCTCCGGCGGTGCCTGCGTTCGACCTGCCCGCTGCGGCCGGCGATGGCTCGCACTCGGTGAAGGAGCTGCGCGTCAAGGGCCGGAAGTTCCTCGAGACCGAGGTCACGGTGCAGGGCTACGTGACGTGGGTCTACGAGTGCAAGACCGCGCTCCGCGAGCCCGGCATGACCGACGAAGACGTTCAGAAGCTGATCGAGGCCGAGCCCGATCGCTGCGAGCGGCCGAAGTTCTACATCGGTGACGCCGCCGACACCCCCGCCGAGAAGAGCCTGTGGGTCGTCGACGTGCCGCGGCCGTACAACAAGGCCGAGATGAAGGTGCGCAAGAAGGGCGACCCCGTCGAGCCGTATCGCTGCGATCCCGCGCAGCTCGCGAAGACGCCCCTCCTCTCTCCGTGCCCGCCGTACAAGGTCGGCGACAAGGTCACGCTGACGGGTACGTTCTCCGTCGCGTCGCCGCACAGCGAGCGCAACACCGACGGCCTCGTCGTCTTCAAGAAGATGAAGAACGAGACGGCGGGCTACGAGTCTCCGCCGCCGGTCGAGCTGCCGCCGGGCACGCCGCCGCCCGCGACGAAGATCTCGCCGAACGACATGGTCAAGCCGAGCTAGTACTCCTCGGGCTCGATGAGCCCGGGTGCTACTCGAGCAGCGCGGCCACCACGCTGCAGAGCTCACGATCCATCAGCGTCCCCGCCAGTGCATCACTGGTGGCGGGACAGCCCGCGGGGGTGGGAGCCGCGAGCCGCATCGCGTGGACGACGGGCTCGCTCCCACTCCCCGGGAACGGGTTGACCTCGACCAGCACCTGGTAGCGGAGGCGCTTCGGCTCGGCGATGATCTCGACCGCCCGGGGCGCCGCGAGGATCGCCGCGAAGGCATCGAGCGCGGCGCCCGCATTGGCGGGGAGTGGCTTGCCGTCGGCCAGCCATTCACCGACGACCGCGCCCCGCGTGAGCGTGCGCGTCCGCAGCGTGCGGCCTGGCTCCACCACGAGCTCGCGCAGCATGATCGACTGGATCGCCGTCGGCTCCTCGATCCACAACCGGCCGTCACGGACTTGATCGGGTGTCCACTGCAGCGCGGCGAATGCCTGGTCGGGGAGCTGGATCGCGACGGGCTCGCCGGCGCGGTACACGAGATTGCCCGGGAACAGGAAGAACGCCTCGTCGCCGCTGCTCTCGTCGATGACCCGACGCAGGCCGAGGCTGTCACCACGGGGCGAGAACGGGACCACCCGTCCCGGGAACTGGAACGCCGCAGCGATGGCGACGGTGCGCTCGATATCGGCAGGACCGATCGCCCCGCGCTGATCGACCATCGGCTGCTGCGAGAACTTCAGCTTGTCGTTCCCGCCCTCGCCCCAGTAGTAGTACGCGGGATCGAGCGTGACGGCCCGAGGGTCGGCGAGCTCGGTCGCAGGCGCGTGGAAGCGCTTCACCAGCGGCATCAACGCGTCGACCTGTTCCGGCGCGACACAGCCGTCGCCGGCTTCGCTGACCACCCGGTACGTCCCAGCCGGACACGCGCAGGCGGCCCCGGTGCACGCGCTCTCGACGTACACCAGGATTGGCTCCGCGAGCATCGCGTGGACCTCGAGGATCGGTTCGCCGGAGGCGGGCCCCGTCGGCAACGCCACGAACTCGAGGGCCGCGAGGGCACGCTCGAGCTCCCGCTCGAGCTCGGCCGCGATGCGGAACGTCCTCTCGTCACGCGTGTACAGCGTGCGCCGGTCGATGTGGAACTCCACCTCCGGCGCGTACGTCTTGACGCGAAACGCGACCGCAGACTCGATTTCGGCGAGCGGACGCCGCCGGTTGAGCTCGAGCAGCGTCGGCGCGAGCGCGCGCGCGAGCCAGTCGTCGACCAGAAGCGACTGCCCGTCCCGGACGATCCAGGTCTGCCCCGTCCCGGCCGGCGCGACGCCGAGCGAGATCGAGCGGCCGCCCGCCGTCACCACGAGCTGCGTGGTCGGAGCGACGCCCGGCGGCCGGCGTCCCACCGTGCGCTGCCACCG
>JALHPV010000393.1 GCA_022842285.1 Kofleriaceae bacterium | reverse complement strand
CGGCGCCGAGCGCGAACCCGGAGAGGAGGGCGCGGCTTGCCGCCGGCGCGCGGCCACCCGCCTCGAACCAGTCGCCGGCGAGGCCAAGGCCGTGCGCGCGGTCGAGCAGATAGGGCGCCGCGATGCGCCGCACGGCGCGCGCGTAACGCCAGCGATGGCCGCGGACCTCGACGAGCTCGCACGGCAGCTCGCGCGCGAAGGTCTCGGCAAGGATCTGCGCGCTACCCTCGGGGTCGGCCTCGAGGTGGAGCGCACTCCAGTCTTCGCGCCCGTGCAGCACCCAGGTCTGGGTGCCCGCGGGCGCGACGCGGCCCGGACGGCAGTCCATCCGGTGTGCCTGGGCGAGCGGGCCGTCCGGCAGGACGAGCTCATCGACACCCTCGTCCGCGCGCATGTTCGCGACGATCATCGCCACCAGGCACGGCGCGAGCTCGACCTCGGCGAGCCGCTCGTCGAACGCCGTCACGCCGGCCGTCGCGAGGAGGTCGCGCGTCTGCGGGGTGGGCGCGGTGAGCACGAGCGTGGAGAACGGCCCTACGTCCGCACCATCGTCGAGCCCGACGTGCCAGCCATCGCCGTCGCGGCGCAGTCGCTGGGCCCGCTGCTGCACGCGCACGTCCAGGTCCCGGGCGAGATGCGCGGCGAGGGCGGTGGCGGCGGGCACGCCGATCCAGGTCGCGGGGAGCGGGGTCCCGCGCGCGCGGGGCGTCCAGGGTGCGATGCAGCCCGCCGTCTCCCATGCGGCGCGCCGCTCTGCGAGCTCGGCGGCCCCCAGCTCGAGCCGGGCCGCGCCGTGATCGAAGCGGTCGCGTCGGGTGGCGGTGCGACCGCCGACGGTGCGCCCCTTGTCGAGGACGACCACGCGCCGCCCCGCCTCCGCGAGCGCCTGCGCACAGGCCAGCCCCGCGAGACCGGCACCAACGACGCAGAGCTCTGCCACCTTGCTTGGATGGTGGCGCACCGGAAAAGATTACGCGCGTCACGACCACTGGTGACCGACGTCGGTTCGCCGAGACCGACTGGCAACTCGGGTCGACCCACGGCGCCACGAGGCGAAACTCTTGCGGGTCGTGCGTGGCTGGCGCACCGAATGCGCGTCTCGACGAGGATGCCGGCCAGGAAGATCGCGTGTCCGCGTGCCTGCTCGTGGCCCCACGGAGAGGACGGGCTCGGGATGGTGGCGACGGCGCTCGGTCATCGAGCCTGGACGCGGCGACCTGGGTGGGCCCCGCGCTTGCTTCTCTGGGGCCGAGCCCACCGCGCTACCCAGAACAGAGGAGTCGCTCATGATCGAAGCTCGTGTCTTTGACCCCGCCATGTGCTGTTCGACCGGCATCTGTGGTCCGTCCGTCGATCCGGAGCTCGTACGGTTCGCGGCGGATCTGGAATGGCTGAAGACGCGCGGCGTGTCCGTCGAGCGGTTCAATCTGTCCCAGCAGCCCGCCGCCTTTGCCGAGGATGCCGTCGTGAAGGCGGCGCTCGAGGCCAGGGGCGAGGCGGGATTGCCGCTCGTGAAGGTGAACGGACAGGTGATGAGCAGCGGCGGATTCCCGTCGCGCGACGAGCTCGCTGCGTGGGTGGGACTCCGCAGCCAGGTGGAGAGCCAGCCCAGCGGTGAGGAAGCCACACCCACGTCCGCGGAGCCGCGAGGGGGCCCGAGGGCCGAGCCCACGTCGAGCGGTCGTTGTGGTCCGTCGACGCCAACGGCGAAGTCCGGCCGTTGCTGCTGAAGGAGCTCGCATGTCCACGCTCGTTCGAGATCCGACGCGAATCCTGTTCTTCACGGGGAAGGGGGGCGTAGGGAAGACGTCTGCGGCGTGTGCGACGGCGATCGGCCTCGCTGACGCGGGCCGGCGCGTCTTGCTCATCAGCACGGATCCTGCGTCAAACCTCGACGAGGTTCTTGGCGTGAAGCTCTGCGCAGTGCCGACGCCCGTGCCAAGCGTGGCGGGGCTCTCGGCGCTGAACATCGACCCCGTGCAGGCGGCCCGGACGTACCGGGAGCGGGTCGTCGGACCCTATCGAGGTGTTCTTCCGGCCGTCGCGATCGCCAGCATGGAGGAGCAGCTGTCGGGGGCGTGTACGGTCGAGATCGCCGCGTTCGACGAGTTCTCGAAGCTCCTGGGAGACCCGCACGTCACCGCCGGTTTCGACCACGTCGTCTTCGACACCGCCCCCACCGGCCACACCCTCCGCTTGCTCGAGTTGCCTGCCGCGTGGACCAGCTTCATCGACGACAACGTCGGTGGCACCTCGTGTCTCGGCCCGCTGGCCGGGCTCGCCGCCCAGAAGACGCTGTACGCCGCTTCCAATCAGGCACTCCGCGACTCCAGCCAGACCACCCTCGTGCTCGTCGCGAGGCCCGATCGCTCGTCGCTTGCCGAGGCCGAGCGCACACGCGGCGAGCTCGCACAGCTCGGTGTCGTCAACGTCCGTCTGATCCTGAATGGCGTGTTCCACGCGCGAGATCCTGGCGACCCTACGGCCGTGGCGATGGAGGCGCGTGGTCGCGCTGCGCTCGCGGCGCTTCCGCCCGGTCTGCGCGTGGTGGAGCGGACCGATGTGCCCTTGCTCCCGTTTGGGCTCGTCGGGGTCCCGGCCCTGCGCATGATGGGAACGCCCGTCGGAGCGTCCAACGGCGGCGGGCCGCGGCCGGCGCTCCCCGGGGTTCGTGGATTCGACCTCGACACGCTCATCGACGAGCTGGCGGTTCGGGGTAAGGGGGTGGTGATGACGATGGGCAAGGGCGGTGTCGGCAAGACGACTGTCGCCGCCCGCGTCGCGAGTGAGCTCGCGCGCCGCGGCTTTGCCGTCACCCTCACGACCACCGATCCGGCTGCGCACGTCGAGCAAGCGGTGCGCGAGCTGAGCGCAGCTGCGCCACGGCTGTCCGTCGCGCGCATCGATCCCGTGCTCGAGACGCGCCGCTACACGCAGGAGGTGCTCGCGACCGCCGGGGCGGCCCTCGACCCACAGGGGAGGGCGCTGCTCGAGGAAGACCTCCGCAGCCCGTGCACCGAAGAGATCGCGGTGTTCCGCGCGTTCGCCGAGACCGTCGCCCAGGGCGAAGACCGGTTCGTCGTGATCGACACCGCTCCGACGGGGCACACGTTGCTCTTGCTCGACGCCGCGGAGTCCTATCACCGCGAGGTGCTGCGCAAGCCGAGCGGCAGTCCGCAGGCCGTGCAGCAGCTCCTGCCGCGCCTTCGCGATCCCGCCTTCACGCACGTACTTCTCGTGACACTGCCGGAAGCAACGCCGATTCACGAGGCGATGCAGCTCGAGCGAGACCTGGCGCGCGCGAACATCAAGCCGTTCGCCTGGATCGTGAACCAGAGCCTGACGCCGCTGGTGGTAACGGATCCGGTGCTTTGCTCGCGCCGCGCTCACGAGGCCGCCCACCTCCAGGAGCTCGTCGAACATGCGGCCCGCGTCGTGCTCGAGCCGTGGAGCGTCGAGCCTCTCGCCCTCTCCCGTTCGGACGTGTCGACGGGAGCTCGAGAGGGTACGGGGCCGCGTGCCGAGGACTACTCGCTGAAGCCGTGACGGAACACGTGGGGCTCTACCGTCGGTGCCGGCACCAGCCGGCGTCGGCGAGCGCGGCCACCGCGCAGCTCCCGTGGTAGCAGTCACGTAGCCAGGAGGTGACGCTTGCCGGCCTTCACCAGGTGCGCCGTCAACGCCTTGGGGCGCCGGGTACCGAAGTCGATGAACCGAACATCGAGGGACCGCAGCGACGCGAGCTCGGCGAGAAAGAAGAACCGCTCCGCCGGCAGCTTCGGGTTGATCTCCGACAGGGCGAGCTCGCGCAGCTGCTTCAGCGTCGCGAGGACCTCGGGGTTCTCCCAGGCCTTCATGCCGCCCAGCTGCACGGCGTGCAGGCGGCGCAGCGCGGACAGATCGGGCAGGCGCCGCACGTGCGGTTGATCGATCCGGAGCGAGGTCAGCCGCGTGAGCTCGCCGAGGAACGCTGCGTCGCGCAGCTCGCGCGTGTTGGTGATGCTGAGCTCGACGAGGCCGCGGGCCGTGCCGATGGGGGCCGGCGAGCACGCGATGGTGGTCGTATCGAGCGACAGGGTGCGGAGGCGCGGCAGCTTGCCGAGGACGGCCAGCGAGCGCACGGTCGCTCCCCCGATGGCGAGCTCGGACAGGCGCTTCACGCCCGCGAGGGGCGCGAGATCGGGGAGCGTGCCGGATAGCCTGACGCGTTCGAGGCGAGCACAGCGCGCGAGCGGCGCCAGGTCGACGATGCGGCCGTGCACGGTGAGGTGCCGCAGGGCGGGGAGGCGAGCGATGAAGCCGAGGTCGATCGTGCCGCCGACGGCGAGCGAGAGCTCCGTCAGCTTCGTCAGTTCGCCGATGCGATCGAGCGACCTGGTCGTCAGGCCCGAGAGCTGGAGCCGACGCACGTGACGGAGGGCGACCAGCGCGGCCAGCTCTCCGTCGGTGACCTTGGAGCCTGGCGCGGTGCTCCAGGCGTGCAACCACAGATCGGGCCGCTCGGCGAAGACGCGCGCGTCGAGGTCGGCTAGCTGCTCCGCGCGATCCGCGGCGAACGCGAACCCCACGGAGGCGGCGTCCCGCAAGATCGACACGGCTTGCCGCATCTTCTTCGGCGTCCAGGGCACGCCATGCATCGAGTGAACCCAGGTCGACATCGAGGAGCGCATCCTGACATGGCTCCAGAGCGGTGGACGCGCCGCACTTCGGACCGACGCGAATGCGTGGAATACTGATGGCGCGTGTGGCGGTTCGGACCGCGGCCCCATCCATGAAGCTGTCCCCGCCCGCCGCGCCCTGGAATCACGGATGAGGTCCCGTCTGGCCATCGGGGCCGTGCTCGTCGCCGTCATTGCGGTGATCGTCTGGTTCCTGCGGCGCGATACGCGCGGAGCAACCCCGGCGACGGACGCCAGGACCGCGGAGCTGACGGCCGCCGCCAAGCGCGCGCAGCTGCCAGCACCTGCACGCCATCGAGGGCCCATCCGGCTCGCGATGCCCCCGCCCGCGGTCGCGCCGGGCAGCGTGCCCGAAGCGTGTGCGCACGGTACCGGCGGCTCCGATGACTGGTGGGCGTGCCTGCCGCGCGATCCTACGTGGGACGCCGAGCGGGCAAGCTATCTCCTCGACCGGATCTCGACGCACATCGGTCTCGTGCTCGAACCAGGCCGCCTCGAGTGCCGCACGCGGTGCTGCCGCCTGCACCTCACGCAGGAGGAGAATCGCATCCATGGCGCCGAGCTCGGGTCGAGCGTCGGCGTGGTCGTCGGTCCGACGGACGGCTACCTGAGAACGATGGTGGACCCGACCGTTCCCGATAGCGACCTCATCGTGACGGCGTGCTGGAAGCCGGGGCCCCTCGACGACTATCCTGATCGCGCGGTGGAGCGCGAGATCGTACTCGAGGAGGCGGCCGACGATCTCGCCGCCTGCGGGACGCTCCCCGAGGCGCCCGCCCTGGCCACGCTGACCGTGGAGCTCACGAACGACGGCGGGATCGATACGATCTCGCACGGGACGAGCATGCCTCGCGCGGTCATGCAGTGCATCAGCGCCGCGATCGAGAAGGTGGGCGTGTTCGAGCCCGCGCCCACGCCGATGTCGCGCATGATTCCGATGCGCGTGCGGCTCCAGCGCTGACGGTCACCGCGGGCGGACCGAGAGTGCTGTCGGCGCTGGAGCGGCGGACGCGCTCTGGAGGGCGGTCTCGGTGGCGGCGACGATGCGGGCATCCAGGACCTCGAGCACGCGCGTGGGGGGAGGCGAGCTCGTGACCAGCCAGATCGCACCGGAATATCCGGCCCAGCGTCCGGCGGTGAGGGTCTCGATCGTGTCGGCGTCGGCGCCGACGAGCTCGGCCACCACGAGGCTGACCGCGGGACGCGCCACGGGGTGCATGCTGGCACGGACATGCCGCAGGGCGGACGCCACGAGAGGCGC
>JALHPV010000392.1 GCA_022842285.1 Kofleriaceae bacterium | reverse complement strand
ACCTCGAGCTCGCGCGGGCGGCGCACGCCACCGCCGATCACAACGGCGCGGCGGCGCAGGCCGCGGCGGCGTTCGACGCGGTCCTCGCGGCGTGCGCGACGCGAGACGGCGAGGCCGGCGTCGACTACCACCTCGTCGAGGAAGTGTGCGCGGCCGTGGTCGCGCACGGACGGGCGGCAGACGGGATGGACGCGCTCGCCCAGGCGACCGGCAAGCCGCACACGCAGCTCGTCCGGGCCAGCATGCTGGCGGCGCGGCACGCGACGGGGGAGTCGGGGGTCGACGAGGCTGCGATCGAGGCGGAGCTCGCGGCGGCCCACGCCGCGCGGCCGAGTACGGCGGTGACCCTGCGTCGGCTCGAACGTCGCGTGCGCAAGCCAACCGGTGACCGCGACGCGCTCGTGAAGGAGCTCGCGACGCTCGTGGCCGATAGCGCGGGTGAGGAGCTGGCAGCCGGTGACCGCGCGCGCCTCTGGTTCCTGTACGCGACGGTGTGTGGTGAGGAACCGGGCGCCGAGACGCGCGCCCTCGCCGAGGCGGCGTATCGCAAGGGGCTCGCCTTCCAGCCGGGCCATACGGGCGCGGCGTGTCGGCTCGCGCTGCTCATGCTCGATCGCGGAGACCAGGCCGGCGCGCTCGCCGAGATCGAACGCGCCCTGCGCATCGATGCGAGTCACGGGCTCGCATGGCGCAATGCGGCCCGGATGCTCGACGCCCAGTCGCCGAGCCTGGGCCTGGTGGTGAGCCGACTCCTCGACGCGGCTCATCCCGGCGCCGGAGCGGCGACAGCGGGCGTGGCGCCACGCCTCGTGACCGCGACGGCCGAGGTGGCCCGGCACGACGTGCTCGCTGGCGTGTATGCGCATGGCCATCGCGTGAAGAACCTCCTCGGCATCATCGGTGCCCGCACGCGATCGGCGCGCAAGCTCGCGCAGGGCGAGGTGCAGGACCGCCTGAAGGATCTCGAGCAGGACGTCACCGCGCTCTACGAGGAGTGGGCGCAGTACCTCCGCTCGATGCAGTCGCCGACGCCGACGATCGAGCTCGTGCCGATTCCGCCGCTGCTCCACGAGGTGGTGATGGCCGCGCAGGCGCGCATCCAGTCCGTGCCGATCGCCCTCGAGACCACGGCGGGGCTCCCCGACGTGCGCGGCGATCGCATGCTGCTGCGCGAGGCGCTCATGAACGTCATCTCCAACGCCGCCGAGGCGTGCGCGCCGGCCGGAGGCAGCGTGACCGTCCGTGTGCGATCCATCGCCGCGGCGACGGGCACCGCCCCCGTCGTGGAGCTGGTCGTCTCCGACACCGGGCCGGGCATCCCGCGCGCGGCGCTCGGCCGGCTCTTCGTGCCGGGCTACACCACGAAGGAGACGGGCTCCGGCGTCGGGCTCGCGATCGCGGAGCGGGTGGTGGCCGCCCATCACGGCCGCATCACCGTCGAGTCCGAGGAGGGGAAGGGGACGACCATCACGATCACCTTGCCGACGGACCGAGCGATGTCTCAGCTGCCGATCTGGACGAAAGCGGAGCTAAGCCAGTGACCATCGGGACCATCGTCACCGTCGACGACCAAGCCGAAGTCCGGCGGCTGCTCGCCGATGTCTTCAAGGCGAAGGGCAGCCACGTCGTCGGCTTCGACGACGGCGAGGAGGCCATCCAGTGGCTCGGCGCGAACGAGGCTGACCTCGCCGTGCTCGACCTCGATCTCGGGCCCAACAAGCGCAGCGGGATCGAGATCTGCCGCTCGCTGCGGGCCCGGCTGCCGGACCTGCCGATCATCATCCTGACCGGCCACGGCACGATCGACGACGCCGTCATGGCGGTGAAAGCGGGCGCGGTCGACTTCATCACGAAGGACCCGTACCTCGAGGACAAGCTCGAGATCTCCGTCGAGAAGGTCGAGCGCATCATGCAGCACGCGCTTGCACGCCGGCAGCTCGAGCAGGAGAACCGCGAGCTGCGCGCCACCAACGAGCGCCTGCGCAAGGCCGCGGGCCGGCGCTGGCAGATCGTCGGCGACTCGCAGTCGATGCGGACGGTGCTCACGAAGATCGAGCGCGTCGCCCCGGTGCCGCGCCCCGTGCTCGTCCTGGGGCCCCGCGGCACGGGCAAGGAGCTCGTCGCACGCGCCATTCACACGCTGTCACCGCGCGCCTCCGAGCCGTACATCACGATCAACTGCGCCGCCGTGCCCGAGTCGCTCCTCGAGAGCGAGCTGTTCGGTCACGAGGAAGGCGCGTTCACCGGCGCCACGAAGCAGAAGGAAGGCAAGTTCGAGCTCGCCGATGGCGGCACGCTGTTCCTCGACGAGATCGGGAACATGTCGCTCGAGTTCCAGGCCAAGATCCTGCGCGTCCTCGAGTACCAGCGCTTCGAGCGGGTCGCGGGCAGCGAATCGATCCAGGTGAACGTGCGGGTGATCGCGGCGACCAACGCCGATCTCAAGCAGGCGATGGCCGACGGGACGTTCCGACGCGACCTCTATGACCGCCTCGCGTTCGAGGTCATCCAGCTGCCGCCGCTCGCCCAGCGCATGGAGGACGTACCGATCCTCGCCGCGCACTTCCTCGCGCACTTCCGCCAGGAGCTCTCCGGTATTCCCGTCCGCGAGATCAGCGCCGCCGCGCTCGATCGCTTCGCGGCCTACGACTACCCGGGCAACGTCCGCGAGCTGAAGAATATCGTCGAGCGCGCGGTGTACATGGCCCAGGGCAGCACGCTGACGGCCGCGGATGTCGACGGGGCGCTGCCGCCCGAGGCGCAGAGCCCGGCCGAGTCCAGCGGGACGTCGTTCGCCGACGACGCGCGCCTCCCCCTCGACCAGCGCGTCGATTCGTTCGAGGCCTGGCTCTGCCGCGACGCGCTCGAGCGCACTCGCTACAAGCAGAAGGAAGCGGCGGCCCTGCTCGGCATCACGTACGACCAGTTCCGCCAGCGCTATCGCAAGTACGGCCTCGGCAAGGACTAGTACCAATGCGGCGTGGGTAGCGGCGGCGCCTGGTGCTCGTGCGGGTACTTGCCACGGCCAGGCGATTGGCCGTCGCCGGGAGGGAGCACCCGTGGTCCCCACCCGACCCAAGTGCCCCATCAGCCAGGGCTGCGACTGCCGCCCGTGGTTGCGCCCCCGGGGCGTGGCCCGTGGCACGCGAGGTGCTCGGTGAGCGGGTCATGACGAACCTGCCGGATAGCTTCCTCTCGTCGGTCACGGGGGGCGCGTTCACCGTCAACGAGCGCGCCGTGCCCGCCACGAGCAACCCCAGCGGGGTCACGCCGCGTACGTCAGCGCCGGCCGCGCTCGCTATCGCCCCCCAGTGTGTGGCGCTCGATCAGGCGGCGCGCGAGGCGGGCGGCAACCGTCAGGCCCGGACGAGCCTGCGACGGGCGGCCGACGCCTGCTGGTCGGGGGTTCGCGCGCTCTCGCGCTGAGACGTATACTTTCCCGGCGATGGGCATCTTCTCGAAGATCAAGAGCGGCATCTCGAGCAAAGCGAACGCGGCGCTCGACAAGGCGATCGATCCCGAGAAGGAGCTCGACATGGTCATCGTCGAGCTCGAGGAGGGCCGGAAGAAGGCGCTGGCGGAGCTCATCAGCTACAAGGCCACGGCCAAGCTGATGGAGGCCGACATCGAGAAGTTCACGGCGAAGGCGGCGGAGTGGGAGCGGCGGGCCATGGTGGCCGTGCGAGCCGGCGACGACGACGCAGCGAAGACCGCGCTCAAGGAGAAGCGGGCGGCCGAGCAGGAGATCGTGAAGATCACCCGCGACAAGCACGAGGCCGCTGGCTACGCGATCCAGCTCAACAAGAGCCGCAAGGAGTTCGAGACCAAGCTGCAGATGCTGAAGCTGCGCAAGGGCACGCTGGCCACGCAGATCGCGGCCGGCCGCTCGGCCGGTGGCGATGCGTTCGGCAATGACTCGTCGGTGTGGGACCGCTTCAAGGCCGCCGAGGACCGCATCGATTCGGAGGCGATCGAGAGCGAGGTCGATGCCGCGATGCGCGGCGAGGAGATCGATGCGGCCGCGTTCGATCGCAAGCTCGCGACCGCCAGTGCCGCGCATCAGCTCGCGGCCGGCGACAGCGATCCGAGCAGCGACCCGCTCGCGGCGCTGAAGGAGAAGATGGCGGCCGACAAGGCAGCCAAGCAGAAGGCGCTCGCGGCCAGCCCCGAGGGGACGGGCGAGAAGAAGCCGTGATCGATCCCGACGAAGCTCTCTCGGCGCGGCTGCGCGATCTCGCCCTCGTCGATCTCGATGCCCTCGTTGCCGGCGGCAAGCCTGGGCTCGCCGACGCCTACGCCGAAGACGTGGCCGATGCGCTGCGCGAGGCGCGGACCCGCCTCCAGGCCCTACGCGGCATTCTCGCCGGGGCCGACCCGCTGGCCGTGCTCGATGTCTCGTCCCGGCAGCGAGGCGGGGAGGGGGGAACCGCGGGGGCGGAGCGCGCCCGGAGCCGCCTGGTGGCCCACGCCGACGCGGGACGGGCCCTGGCGCGCATGGCGGAGCTGGCAGCGGGCCTCGTCCCCAAGCTTTTCGAGGCGGATCGACGTCGATGACCCAAAGCCCGACCGCCGGCTGTTGTCCTATGGCAGGCCCCTCTATAGTGACCCGGTATGGCTGAGGACGACGACGACCTCGACCGGGCGCGCCAGGGGGACCGCGCCGCCTTCGGGCGTCTCGTTCGGAAGCACCAACGCCGCGTGTACGCCGCCGCTCTCCATATTCTCGGCAACCACGGTGACGCAGATGACGTCACGCAGGAGTCGTTCATCCGCGCCTACAAGGGGCTCGCGACGTTCGATGGCCGCGCCGACTTCTTTACCTGGCTCTACCGCATCACCATCAACACGGCGCTCAACATGCTGCGCTCGGGCAAGCGTGGCGCTGCCCTCCAGCACAAGGGCCAGTCCGAGGTCGCTCACATCGGCGGGCGGCCCGAATCGCTCGGACAGACTGCGCAGACTCCTGCACAACGGTCGCAGATCACCGGGGACGTGAAGGCGGTGCTCGAGGCGATCGCATCGCTCTCCGAGACCCTGCGCGTCACGCTGGTCCTCGCCACCGTCGAGGAGCTGCCGCACAAACAAATCGCCGAGATCCTCGAGATTCCCGAGGGCACGGTCGCATGGCGCGTCAACGAGGCGCGTCGCTTGCTGCGACTGAAGCTCGCCACCTCCGAGCCGGCAACGGCCGCAAAGTAACGGGAAAGACGTCTTATGTCCGACGACATCGATGAACGCATCCGCGCCGCGATGAAAGTGCTGGACGACGAAGCGCCCTCAGGTTATTTCGAGGCGCTTCCGAACGTGACGCTTTCGCGCCTGGAGGGTGACATCGAAATGCAGACGGTGAATCGCATGACTGACGACGCGTCGACCGGCATTCCACCGCAGGCGGATGCCGTGCGGGATGAAGACTCCGGTCTTCACGACATCCGGAGCCTCGCGAGCAGCACCAAGCTGCGTATGTCGAAGAAGATGCCGGCGGTTCAGCCGGTCGACGACGACATCCTCGCGTCGAGCTCCGCTGGCTGGAAGGCGATGGCGCTGCCCGAGCCTGCGAAGATGATCTCGCTGCCCGAGCTGGCGCAGCTCCCTGCCGCCTCCGAAGTGAAGGCGAAGGACAAGGCCGCGCGCAAGGCCGAGGCGAAGCAGGCCAAGGCCGACATCGCCGAGCCCGTGGTCGCCACCGCCGCCGCCGAGGTCTCGACCGCGCCGGTGATCGGCGCGCGCTTCGCGCAGCAGCCGAAGAGCAAGACCGGTCTCTACGCCGCCGTTGGCATCGCCCTCGCGGCGGCCGCTGGTGTCGGCATCTATCTGAAGGTCAGCGCCAAGAGCGATGCCCCCGCGGTCGTGGCGAGCTCGGAGCAGCCGACCGCGACGCCCATCGAGGCGTCCGCGAGCGAGCGGAAGGCCGAGGTCGCCGCCGCCACGCCGCCGCCCGTCGAGCCCGC
>JALHPV010000391.1 GCA_022842285.1 Kofleriaceae bacterium | reverse complement strand
CACGAGCTCGTGCAACGCCTCCTGCGCGGCGTACGAGAAGAGCACCTGGCCTGCGATCATCATGGCGACACGCTGCCCGACGCCCGCGTGATCGCCAAGCGACTTGACGTGTCCGAATACCGGACGAGATCGCCCCGCCCACCCGCACGTCGCCAAGTCGTCGACATGATGCGAGATCGCCCCGCGCTCGCGTCGGCGAGGGCAGGGCGCCGCGGTGTCGTGTCCGGGATTCGGACACACGATCCTCCTCCGTCACGATCAGACCCCCTGCCTAGGGTCGCCCGCATGAACCTCCAGACCGGAACCGAATGTCTCGCGTGCCCAGGTGGCTCCTGGCACGACGTCGAGATCAGCGCGCGCAACGCCGACGGCACCTACAACGCCTATCCGCTCGACGGCCTCGGAGACCCCGACGAGTGGATCGGCATCACGCTCGCCGAGCTCTCCATCGACGACGAGTCCCTCTGGCCCGCCGTCTTCGCGCGCATGTGCCGCGGCCGGCCCGTCCTCGACATGCCATCGTTCGGCGTCGCGCTCGCAGCGCTCGGCTTCGACCTCGGCGGCACCCGCCTCCCCGAGCTGTGGGTCGAGCTTGCCGACTCGCTGTCGTCCGTGGTGGGCCAAGACCAGGCGTATGACGGCATCCGCGAGCTCGGCCTCTCGGCCAAGGACTTCACGCAAGGTCGCCGCGACCGAACGATCCTCTAATGGGACGGCGTGCGCATGGGCGGTCGCGATCCCTCGGAGCTGCCATCGGTGGGCGTGCTCGACATGCTCGCCATCCTCGGCCTGACGACTACCGCCCCCACGCTCGTCGCCGAGCTCGACGCCTTCGAGCAGGAGCACGACCTCGTGGTCCCGACCTCGCTCCGGGCGCTCGTCACCAAGCACCGCGTCGAGCAGGTGATCCACGACGCGCATCCGACCCAGCCCGTCCTCCTGCGCCCCGCCGACTGGCTCGTCGAGCGGCGCGGCCGCGACCACGCGATCCGCTTCCTCGCGCCCCGCACCGGCGAGCACGCCTGGTGGACGGTCTTCCCGCCCGGCGCCACCGATGCGCAGGTCTTCCTCTCGTCCCACCGCCGCTGCAAGCCCACGCAACGCATCGCCGACTCGCTGCCCTTCTTCCTCCACGACATCACCTCGACCGGGCACGCCGTGCGCTGATGCGGATCGCCGACTTCGCCCGCACGTGGCTCGCCTCGAAGGCCCTGAGCCTCGACGCCGGCACCGCGCGCACGTACACCAAGGCCCTCGAGGACCACGTCCTGCCGGCCCTGGGCGCGCTCGACTACGCCGCCCTGAAGAAGGTCGACGTCCAGCGCTGGGTCGACGACTCTCTCCGCCGCGCCTGGACCACCCCCACCGGCCACGCGCGCTCCTACAGCCGCTCGGCCGTCCATGGCTGGTTCCGCGTCCTCCGCACCATGACCAAGGACGCCGTCGACGACCTCGAGCTCCCGCGCGATCCGTGCGCCCGCATCCGCTTCCCGCCCGCCGACCTCACCGATGGCTCCAACGCCCTCACCCCGACCGAGCTCGCGCGCTTCCTCGCCGTCATGCGCGAGCGCTACCCGCAGCACCACGCGCTCGTCATGCTCCTCGCCTTCACCGGTCTTCGCTTCTGCCACGCGAGCGCGCTCCGCTGGGACGACTGGGACGAACCCGCGGCCCTCCTGCGGATCCGCCGCAAGCAGGTGCGCGGGGTGGTCTCGCCCTTGACCCGCAAGAAGCGCGCGCCAGGCGTGATTCCCGTCGAGCCGGTGCTGGCGGCGGCCCTGCGTGAGCATCGCGAACGACTCGGGACCCGCGATGGCTGGATGTTCCCATCGGAGGCGGGGACGCTGCGCACGCCGAACACGATGGACAAAGCGTGGGCCGCTTGCCTCGCCGCCGCGAGCATCCAGCGCCGCTTCACGCTGCACGGCCTCCGCTACACCTTCACCGATCTGATCCGCCTCGCGAACACCGACGCCGTCGTGCGCCGCGCCCTCACCGGCCACGTCACCCAGGAGATGCAGGACCACTACTCGAGCGTCGGCACCGCCGAGAAGCGCGCGGCGATCGCGGGCGCGATCAGACTCGTCCACGACGCCCACTAGGCAAGAAACGGGATCGCCTAGGCATGATTGAGACGTATAGTTACGGCATGGAACCGCTCCAGAACGTCCTTGAACAGGCGTTACAGCTCTCGGACGAAGAGCGCGGCGAGCTTGTTGGTCAGCTTCTACGGAGTCTCGAGTCGGACGTGGCGGAACCAGCATTGACCGCGGACGAGTGGCACGTAGCCTGGTCGGCCGAGCTCGAGAGGCGCGCGCGGGAAGTTCGCGATGGCAAGGTTGCGCTCATTGATGGAGACGAGGCGCTCGCGAGCGTCCGTCGCTCGCTCGCTGCTCGGCGCCCGTAACGCGGTATCGCTTCCACCCAGAAGCGCTCGCCGAGTATCAAGCTGCCATCGATTGGTATGCGCATCGTTCGCTCCCCGCGGCCACAACCATGGTCGCTGTCGTCGAGCGCGCCGTGATCGAGCTCTGTGCTAATCCGCTCGCGTCGCCATGCTGGCCGGGCTCAGTCACGATTCGCAGCCGCATCTTGCGGGGCTATCCGTACTCGATCGTTTATCTGGCCGAGCCTGATGAGATCGTGATTCTTGGTGTTGCACATCACCGTCGTCGTCCCGGCTACTGGCTGGACCGGATGGGACCCTAGGTCCGTCGCGCGCTGACGGGCCACGTCACGCAGGAGATGCAGGACCACTACTCGAACGTCGGCACCGAAGAGAAGCGCGCGGCGATCGCGGGCGCGGTACGACTCGTATCCGAAGTTGAGTTTGGTGTTGGTCTCGCGGCTAGCCTTCACCGACACGCCGGACGAGCGCGCTGATGGCACCTACAACGTCGGCTCGGAGCTCGTCGTTCGGATCGTCGTTCATGAACCTCGCGACCGTCGAGGAGATCTCCGAGCTTCACAGCCAAGAAGAGAAGGCCGGACTTCACGAGCTCGATCGAGTCCTTCGGATAATCGCTCTTCGTTCGACTCTTCTCAGCCATCGAATTCCCCCCGAAGGATTCGCGCGTACAGCTCCTCGGCCGCGTCCGCTGAGCGTTCTGGCTGACGCTTCAGGTCGAGCCAGACCTGTACGGGGTGAGCGATAACAAGATCTCCGATCCGTCGCGATCCGTCGAACACGCCTTCATCGTCGGGCAACACCAACCAGACATTGCTGCCTGTCTCCTGCTCCACGAAGTCGATCGACCGGAGGTGCGCTTCCTGCGGAACCTCGGCGACGTAGGCGGTCGCGAGCCGGAAGCCAGCAAAGTGAGTGTACGACCAGCAGCCTGCGAGGCCGGTGAGTGCGTACTTCACTCCGAGGCGATTCAGCGCGCCGGCGAGACGGTCCGCGGTCTCGGTTCCGCTTCTGCTGGGCACATGGGCCTTCATGACGCGGTGTCGCTCGAACCGGTAGTCCTCGCTCCACGCCTCGAGCATCAGCCTTCGATCGTTCAGCGCTACTCGACCAGCTGCGTCGACCTTGACGAGTCGGTCCTCTCGAAGCCGTCCGACCACGCGGCTGACCTGACTCGCATCCAACCTCGTATGCCGCGCGAGCTCGCGCTGAGAAAAGGTCTGGGACGGATGGACGAGCAGCCACCTCGCGAGGCGCGCTGACTTCGGCGCGAACGGGGTCGCCGGTCGACCCAGCCGAGCGTACCGATTCGGCCGCCCATCGACCAAAATCCGAAGCTGCGACGAGCGAATGTCCGCATTGCCCGAAAGGTCGAGCCAGCTGACGTCCGACTGCCTGCACAGCTTCTTCCCGACGTCGCCCATGAACGGCACCACGACCACCGGTACCTCCCCCTTCCTCGCCTTCCCCGTGAGCTGTTCAATCGCTGCATCCACCGACGCCGCATCGGCCGCGCCTCGATGCTCCATCACCAACCGCGTCGAACCGACCCTCGCCAGCAGGTCCACCGCCCCACCACGGGCGCCTGTCTCCAGCTGGAAATCTTCGCCGAACCACTCGGTTAGCAAGCGCCCCACAGCGTGCCCGACCTCCGCATCGGAGATCCGCGTACCATGTGTAAAAGGGCCTCGCATGGCTGGCGTGACAATCGCGATAGTTTGCGCAATGCAGAAAGTCGATCGATTGCATGATCCGTCAAGTTGGTAACTTTAGTCAATCGCAGGTCAGGCTCTGTTGTAATTCTCGATGGTTGCGGCCGGTTCGTCGGGCCTTGCTGAGCTTGGCCGCGAAAAGCAACTGGAAGCAGTAGCCTCGGCAGCTTGGAGCCTCGTTTCAGCAGAAGGTCGTTTCTCCTGCATGATCGTCCCGGGGGGCGCCTGAGACGATCGTGCAGATCAAGCGACTTGGGCTGATCCGCCGGATGCTGCGCCAGGCTCGGTCGATCGAGCTACTTGCTTCTGAGGACGAACTGCCCAGGCTTCAACCGATCAAAAATCTCTGTGGCGGGGCACTCGTTGACGGAGACGAAGCGCTCGCGAGCGTCCGTCGCTCGCTCGCTGCTCGGCGCCCATGATGCGGTATCGCCGACCGGGAGCGCGAGCACGGCATCACCAACCAGGATCGCGCTGAGGCACGCCGCGAGGCGCGACGCTGCGCGAGCCAGGTTCGCGCGAAGGCCAACCGACGGGAGGGGCACGTCCCGGACGACTTCCGCACGTGGATCCGCTTGACCCGCCGGGCGGATCCGGTAAGGTCACGTAACTCTGCGGGATTAACTCAGCGGTAGAGTGTCAGCTTCCCAAGCTGAAGGTCGACGGTTCGAATCCGTTATCCCGCTCGAAGATTCAGAGGCAGGCCGATCGAACGCATGCTTGTGCCCCCCAGACGTTCGACTTAGCCGCTCTCCAGTCAGCGACTCATCGTGCCGCGGTGGGTCCGTGCGCCGACCCGGGCGAAGCGATCCTCCTGGCGGTGGAGCGGTAAGCGATCGCAGAACTTGTCGGTCGCGACGTGGGCTAGCGGCGACGGCGCGGCGAGCGCGCGCGTGATCAGCTAGCGTGGGACCTCGGCGGTGTAACGGGGCGGGCTAACTAAGTGATCACGGTGGAGGCAGCCAGCGTGATCGCGCAGGGCCCCGGCCAAACTGATCGCGCTGGGGGCGGCCGAACTGATCGTCCCGATGGGGCCGATCGCGCGACGGGGATGTCGGGGGCTGCCAAACTGATCGCGTTGGGGGGCGGCCAAACTGATCGCCCTCGTCGAAGCCCGGCCGTAGGTCAGGGGCAACCGACACTCCATGTGAGGAGCGTCGTCATGAGCATTAGGGGGCGACATCGATCGACTCCCTGAACTAGTGCGACTTCATCGGATGGGGACAGGTGCGCGCGAGGTGGCGCGAGTGCTGGGTATGAGCCCGAACACGGAGCGCGAGTACCGGCTCGCGCTTGAGCGGTCGGTCGGCAGCGTCGGCGACTCGTACGACAACGCCCTCGCTGAGACCATCAACGGCCTGTGCAAAACTGAAGTGATCTACCGCAGCGGCCCATAGCGGAGCGCCGACGACGTCGAGTACGCGACGCTCGTCTGGGTCGACTGGTTCAACAACCGCCGTCTCCTCGAATCCCTCGGGTACATGCCACCCGGCGAGTTCGAAGCGGCGTACTGCCACGCCAGAGACAGCCGATGGCTGCCTGACCTCAACGAGTCTCCGGAGATCCCGGGGCGGTTCTCCCCGTTCGAGCATTCGCCCACAGGGTGGAGGCGGTGCCTCCAAATCCAATCTGCAGCTGCAGGCTGTCCGATGACGCCATCTGTCCGCCGCCCGTGAAGCTGCAGACTGACGAAGGCGGAGATGGGTTTCGTTGCGCGCCACCGCGCGCGTACGCAAGTCGGCGCCATCTCAGAAGGTGATCAGGCCCGAGTAGCGCTCGTTCGCACATGGTTCGAGCGATCGCCGCTTCCGAGCACATGGTGCTGCGGGTCGGGCGCCG
>JALHPV010000390.1 GCA_022842285.1 Kofleriaceae bacterium | reverse complement strand
GGGTCCAGGAGGGATGTCCACACGTGATGGACGCCGGCGCGGCCGAAGAACTCGAAGCCACTGCTGAGTGGCAGGCTGAGCTTGCCCGCGAGCCACGCCGAGTAGAGCCGGTCATCCCCATGGGCGGTCGCGGTCCCGACGCCACCCAGTGCGCCCTCGATGGCGAGGTTGCCGAAGCGGTAGCCGCCGTGGAGGCGGAGGCTCCGGCCCTGTGGATCGGAGTGGGGCTCGTAGGCGTCGGAGATGCCGGGGCTGGGACCGATCCCCAGGCCTACGTAACCGCCAGCATTGGCGGTGGTGGTCGCTGCCAGGAGTGCCAGGGCCGTGAGAGCCGAGCGCTTCATCGTATTCACGAATTAGAGCACACCGCGTGCCATCCCCAAGTGCGCAGTTTCACGACGGCCAGCCGCGCCCGCTGTGAATGGCCAGCGACACCCCTGCCCTGGTTCGTGCCGCCTCCGTACATGCGCGGTGCGCCGCAGCTCAGTGCCGCATGCCGGCGGCGGGACGGACCCGCGACGCCAGGAGCGCGGGGTACAGGGTGGCCGCGATCGAGATCACCACGCCGGCGATGGCGGCCGCGACGACCGACGTCGGGTCGACATGGATGGGCAGCTTGTCGATGTAGTAGACGTCCGGGTTCAGCGGCAGGCCGAACTTCTTGCCCGCCCAGCACCCCACGAGGCCAAAGGCGATCCCGAGGACGGTGCCGATCACGCCGATGATCAGGCCCTGCACGGCGAAGAGCTGCGTGATGGTCATGTCGGTCGCGCCGAGGGTCTTGAGGAGCGCGATCTCGCGCTGCTTCTCGACGACGACCATGATCAGGTTGCCGACGATCGAGAACGACGCGACGAGGATCACGATGCCGAGCACCACGAACATCGCGATCTTCTCGAGCTTCAGCGCGGAGAACAGGCTGCGGTTCAATTCGCGCCAGTCCACGACCTTGTACTCGGGACCGAGCGCATCGCGGATGAGGCCCTCGCGGCCCTCGGCCGGCACGTAGCGATCGGTGTCATCGGCATCGGCGATGCGAACCTCGATGCCATCGACGGCGTCACCGCGATCGAGGAACGACTGCAGCGAGTCGAGCGTCACGTACACGTACTTCAGGTCGTACTCGTACATGCCGGTGAAGAAGATGCCGGCCACGCGGTAGTCGCGGTTGTAGGGAATCGGCGTGCCGGTCGCGTCGGGGTTCGAGGCATCCGAGATGGGGGACACGATGCGCACTTCCTCGCCGACGTAGAGGTGCGTCTGCTTCACGAGCTCGCGCCCCACGAGGATGCCGGGGAGCGCCTGGGTGCGCGCCCCGCGCGTGGAGAAGTCGTCGACGCCGATGTAGTCGGTGTCGTCCTCGTCCGTCGCGAGGTCGCGGCCGCCCGTGATGCGGCGCGCGTCGCCTCCGAACTTCCTCATCTCCTCGTCCATGTCGAGGCGGACGGGACGCGGCGGGACGGGCGGCAGCGTCTTCGCGGCGGAGCCGGCATCCGAGGTCGAGAGGTCGACCGGATCGCCGAAGTCAGGCATGTCGTCGGGCGGCGGATCGACCACATCCTCGTCGGGGGTAGGTGTCGGCGTCGGCTCGGGCACCGGTGTCGCCTCGACGGGATCGGGGACCAGCGGCTCGAGGCGGCGCACGGCGTCGGGATCCTCGAGGTTGCTGATCAAGTTCGTCACGTCACCGACGGTGGTCGGATCGATGCCCTTGATGATGACGTTCATGCCGTTGTTGTTCGCGGCGATGACCACCTCGCTCGTGCCGTAGGGCGTCGACGCGACCACCCCGGGCAGCGCGTCGATCTTCTGCTTCGCGGCTTCCCAGTCGACGAAGTCGCCGTTCTCCTTCGTCACCTGGATGTGCGCGTTGGAGCCGAGGATCTTGTCGCGCAGGTCCGTCTCGAAGCCGCTCATGACGGCGAGCACCATGACGAGCGCGGCCGTGCCGACCCAGACGCCGACGATCGGGATGACGGTGAAGAAGGTGAACAGCGAGCGCAGGAGGCCGAGGTAGACGGCGAGCCCCATCAGCGCGAAGCCGACGATGGCGATGATGTTCACGGCCTGCAGCACCATGGTCTGCGCCGTCGCGGGGTCGAACGGGCTGACGGGCTTCGCCGGAGCGAGGAGCTGCGTCAGGATCAAGCACGCTGTGCCGATGAGGAAGCCGATCACGTAGAAGACGAAGGCCGGCTTCGAGTGGCGGAGCACCCCCCAGCCGATCGAGACGAGCAGGAACGTCTCGCTGCCGACGAGGATCGCGGCCGTCGCGGGGCCGCTGCCGGTGAAGGCATGGCGAATGAGCGCGAGGATCGCGAAGACGGCGCCGAGGAGGAACGCGACGGCCGCGCGCCGGCTGACCTTGCGCTTGAAGACGAGCAGGTAGCGCCACGCCACGAACGTCTTGAAGCCGCCGAGGAGCCCGCGCGCGATCGTGCCGAGGCCGGCGACGATCGGGCCGTACATGATCACGTACGTGCCTGCGCTGGCGGCGCGAGAGGTCGCGACCGTGATCGCGATGCCGACCGCGATCAGCAGCCCGCCGATGGCGAGGTGAACGAGGATCCGGCGCCGGGTGGCGGCCGGCGCGAGGATCACCCCCGGGGCGTCCGCGAGCGAGTTGCGCGGGCGCTCGAGGAGGCGCGTGACGCCTTCGACAAAGAGCGCGAGCGCGAGCACGGTCAGGGCGATCCTCAGGCCGTGCTCGAGCATGCCGACCCGCGTCCCGAACGCCGTCAGGCGCGGCACGCCGGACAGCAGCAGCACGATGCCCGCACCCGCGGCGAGGCAGCCGGCGGTCACGGTCAGATCCGCGGGCTTCGCGCGCTCGCCGGCCGCGACCGCCAGGTACAGCACGCCGCACGTGATCACGAGCGCGTGGAGCAGGACGATCGAGTCGCTCGACGCGACGCTCGTGCCGATGATCGAGACGAGGCCCGCGAGCCCGGCGACGAGGAGCGCGATGCCCACCCCGATGCGCCCCTCGCCCGGCCAGAGGCGCTTGAGCGCGCGCACCGCGAGGAGGATCCCGAGGTTGCCCGCGACCGCCACGCTTCCGTGACCGACACCCTTGATCGAGCTCAGCGCGTCGATCCGCGGCACCGCGAACGCGACGCCGAGCAGCAGCACCCCGACGATCAGCGCGATCACGCTGCCGCGCCGACGGGGGGGCTCGAACATGGGCGGTTGCAATCAGGTCTCCGGCCGCATCAACGGGAACAGGATGACATCGCGGATCGAGGACTGCCCGGTCAGCAGCATCGCGAGGCGATCGATCCCGATGCCCTCGCCGGCTGCGGGCGGCATGCCGACCTCGAGGGCCCGGCAGTAGTCCTCGTCGTAATCCATCGTCTCGTCGGCGCCGGCCGCCTTGGCCTGCACCTGGGCGAGGAAGCGAGCGCGCTGGTCGTCTGGATCGTTCAGCTCCGAGAACCCGTTCGCGATCTCCTTGCCGTTCACGAACAGCTCGAAGCGATCACAGAACGCGGGGTCCGCATCGTTCTTCCGCGCGAGCGGTGACACGGCGAGCGGGAACTGCGTCAGGAACGTGGGCTGCACGAGCTTGTCCTCGGCGACGTGCTCGAACAGCAGGTAGCCGATGTGCCCGGCCGTCACGCGGCCCTGTCCCGTCGCCATGCGATTCACGATGCTCTCGACCGGGCCGTAGTCGCCGCCCTTCATCCCCTTACTGACCTGCTCGTGCTCGGCATTCCCGTTCTCGATCGCCGCGACGAGGACGCGCGCGATGTCGGCGGCCGGCACCCCGTGCTGCTTGGCGATGCGCGCGGCGGTGAGCGGGTTGGTGAAGACCTCGTCGGCCTCGGGAACGTTGCCGAGCGTCTTCACCGCGTCCTTGACGGTGAGGCGCTGCCAGCCCGGCGCGAGATCGATCTCGACGCCATCCCACGTCACCTTCGAGGAGCCGTTGATGTCGATCGCGAGCTTCGAGATCATGGCCTCGGTGAGGTCCATGAGGTCGGTGTACGTCGCGTACGCCTGATAGAACTCGAGCATCGTGAACTCGGGGTTGTGACGGCGCGACAGCCCCTCGTTGCGGAAGTTCCGATTGATCTCGTAGACGCGCTCGAAGCCGCCCACGACGAGGCGCTTCAAGTAGAGCTCCGGCGCGATGCGCATGAAGAGCTTCATGTCGAGCGCGTTGTGGTGCGTGGCGAACGGCCGCGCCGCCGCGCCCCCGATGATCGGGTGCATCATCGGGGTCTCGACCTCGAGGAAGTTACGCTCGTCGAGGAACGTGCGGATGCCGCTCACGATCCGCGAGCGCTTGCGGAACACCTCGCGCACCTCGGGCGAGACGGCGAGGTCGACGTAGCGCTGGCGATAGCGCGCCTCGACATCGCTGAGGCCGTGCCACTTGTCGGGCAACGGGCGCAGGCTCTTCGTCACGATCCACAGCCGCGAGACGAGGATCGAGAGCTCGCCGCGCTTGGTCCAGAACGCCGCCCCCTCCGCCGCGACGATGTCGCCCGCATCGAGGAGCGGGAGGACCTGCTCGAAGTCATGCTTGTCGAGCGTCTCGACGTTCAGATAGAGCTGGAGGTCGCCGGTGGTGTCGCGAATGGGCGCGAACAGGGTCTTGCCCATGCCGCGCTTCACCATCACGCGACCGGCCACGCGCAGCGTCTCGCCGTCGATGGGCGTGATCCCGGCGTCCTTGGCCGGCGCCTCGGTGGGCTTCGTGGGCGCGTACTTCTCGCGGACGGCCGCGAGCGAGATGCCCGGACCGAGGTCATTGCGATACGGATCGCTGCCCGCCGTGCGCAGGGCACCGGCCTTCTCGCGGCGCTCGCCAATGATGCGCTCGAGCGTCGATTCAGCAGCAACGTCGGGGGCGGACGCCATGGCGGCGGACCATACAAGACGTGCTATCAGGAGTCGATGCTCCGCAAAGCCGCGCTCGCCCTCGTGATCGCCGCCTGCGGGAAGGGTTCGGACACCCGCGACCACGCCCCGGGCGAGCCGGTCCGCGAGCCCGCGCCCGGGGCGAAGGCCGACCCCGCCTGCGCCAAGGGCATACAGAAGGGTCCCATCACCTGGATCGAGGATGACTACGCCGCCGCGCTCGCCTGCGCGAAGTCGCGCCAGGTCCCCGTCGTCCTCGACCTGTGGGCTCCCTGGTGCCACACCTGTCTCTCGATGCAGTCGACGGTCTTCCTGGAGCCGTCCTTCGCGGCCAAGAACCAGGCCTTCGTCTTCGCCGCCCTCGACACCGACCGGCCCGAGAACGAGGCGCCCGTCGGCAAGTTCCCCCTCGCCGCCTGGCCGACGTTCTACGTCATCAGCCCCGACGAGGCCGTCCTCGCCCGCTTCGTCGGCTCCGCGAGCACCGATCAGTTCCACGCCTTCCTCGATGCCGGTGCGGCCGCGCACAAGGGCGGCCCCGCCGGAGCCGACGCGCACCTCCTCGCCGCCGAGCGCGCCGCCGCCGCGAAGGATCACGCGACAGCCGACAAGGAGCTGACAGCCGCGCTCGCCGCCGCCCCCCCCACCTGGCCGCGCCGCCCCGACGCGCTCGTGTCGCTCATGTCCGCCAAGCGCAAGCTGAACGACATCGAGGGCTGCCTTGCCCTCGCCGAGACGAGCATGAACGAGACCGGCTCGTCGGCGAGCGCCTCGGACTTCAACTACGTCGCGATGGACTGCGTGGAAGCGTCGCTCGCCGACGGCGGCGACCAGGATCCGGCGAAGGCCGCGCGCGCCAAGGCTCTCCGCGATCGGGCCATCACGCGGTGGACGGCCCTCGTCGACGACGCGCAGGCGCCGCTCTCCGTCGACGATCGCAGCGATGCGCTCGCGACGCTGCGCGAGACGCTGATCGCCGTCGGCCGTGCGGACGACGCGAAGGCCGTCGCCGAGCGCCAGCTCGCGCTGCTCGACAACGCAGCCGCGGCCACGCCCACGCCGATCGCGCGCATGACGTACATCTGGCCCCGCTGCG
>JALHPV010000389.1 GCA_022842285.1 Kofleriaceae bacterium | reverse complement strand
AGCGGTCCGTGGCCGGTGGCGGCGCCCCGGTGGTATTGGCGAGCGGGACCTCGCCCAGTGACGCGTACTCCGCGAAGCGGCGCGCGGAGAACCGCTCCGTCGTGCATGCGAGGAGGGCGAGGAAGGCGCGGCCGGCGGGATCGGGCGTGCGCGTGCCGCGTGCGAAGTAGCTCGGCACGCCCGCCCGCGCGAGGGCCTCGCCGAGGTGCACGCGGTACGACTCGGGCGACCGCAGGAGGATCGCCATGCGATCGAAGGGCACGCCCTGCTCCGCCGCACGCAGGATCCGGCGCGCGACCTCGACGCACTCGCGACTCTCACCGGGCGCCGAGAAGATGTGCACGGTGTCGTCGAGCGCGTGCGGCTCGAGCATCGACGTGAACAGCCGCTGCTGGACGCGCCCGAGGGAGTCGGTCGCGGCCGTCGTCACCACCTCGATCGTCGGGCCGTGCGCCCGGAGCTGCCCGAGCGACTGCTCGTCGCCCGCGGGGAGCGTCACGAGCACCTCGGACGCCCGGGCCGTGAGGGCGGCGATGAAGCCGGCCTCGACGCGCGACTCGACCGGCGCGTCGAGGAGCAGGATGGGATGATCGAGCAGCGGATGACGACCGTGCGTGTCGCGGGCGACATCGGTCGCGAGCTGGAACACGCGCGCGCGATCCGCGAGCGAGGCGGCGGCGAGCGCCGTCTCGAACGCCGCGAGCGCACGCGCGAGCTCGTTGGAGAGCGGCACCGCGGACGCCGGCGTCCCCGTCGTCGCACCACGCAGCTCGCCGAGCGTACGGGCCAGGGCGCGCGGAAAGCCGGGCATGTCGGCGGCCTCGGCGTACCGACCGAGATGCCCCTTGGCCGCGAGGTCCTGGGCGACGCGGGCACACAGGGCCTCGATCGCCACCGGGCCCGCGCTGACCAGGTCGCGAACCGCCAGCTCCTGCTTGGCGAGCACGGCCGCGAAGCTCCCGAGCGTGAAGCGATGAAACCCGAAGGTGCTACCGGGTATGCCGCGCACGAGGTCGGCGGCAGCATCGAGGGAGGACGCGAGGATGACGACCTCGGTGCCGGGCGCGAACGCCGCCAGCCACGCCCGCGCGAGGCGGAGCCGCGCGTCCGCGCGCGCCGAGGTGCAGATCCGCATCGACCGGCAATGTACCAATGGGCTGTGTCGCGTGCCGACGCGGCGCGTTAGACTGAGTGCGTCATGTGCGGGGTTGGTTTCGTCGCGCATATCAAGGGACAGAAGTCGCGGTCCATCGTCGACGAGGGACTCGGCATCCTCGCGCGCCTATCCCATCGTGCCGCCACCGGGGCCGATCCGCTGACGGGCGACGGCGCGGGGATCCAGCTGCAGCTGCCCGAGGCCTTCTTGCGCGCCGAGGGCGAGCGGCTCGGCTTCAAGCTGCCTGCGCGGCGACGGTTCGCGGTGGGCAACGTGTTCCTGCCGCCGGACCGCGTGCTCCAGGCCGCGTGTGAGGGCACCCTCGAGAAGGCGATCCGCGACGAGGGCCAGGAGGTGATCGGGTGGCGCGACGTGCCGATCGATCGCAGTCAGTGTGGTGCGGTCGCACGCGAGGTGATGCCGGTGTTCCGGCAGGTCTTCATCCGCATGAAGCGTGTGCCGCCATCGGCGTACGAGCGCACGCTGTTCGTGATCAGAAAGCTCGCCGAGAACCGGATCCGCGATCGCAAGGCGGACCCCGCGGGGTTCTTCCACGTGGCCTCGCTGTCGACGGAGACCATCGTCTACAAGGGCCTGCTCCTACCGACGCAGCTGCCGCTGTTCTTCACGGACCTCCAGGACCCGCGGCTCACGAGCGCGATCGCGGTGGTGCACTCGCGATTCTCGACGAACACGTTCCCGACCTGGGACCTCGCCCAGCCGTTCCGCTACATCGCGCACAACGGCGAGATCAACACGCTGCGCGGCAACGTGAACTGGATGCAGGCGCGCAAGAGCCAGCTCCAGAGCGCGAAGTTCTCGGGCGGGCTCGACCGGCTGTTCCCCATCATCGTTCCCGGCAAGAGCGACTCGGCGCAGTTCGACAACATGCTCGAGCTGCTCGCCCTCGGCGGGCGGTCCCTGCCCCACGCGATGATGATGATGATTCCGGAGGCGGTGACCGGCGAGGACCGGGACAGCTTCTATCAGTACGCGTCGTCGCTCGTGGAGCCGTGGGACGGACCGGCAGCGATCGTGTTCTCGGACGGCAAGCTCGTCGGCGCGACGCTCGATCGCAATGGTCTGCGGCCGGCGCGCTGGACGGTGACGACCGATGACCGCGTGATCCTCGCGTCGGAGACAGGCGTGGCCGACGTGCCGCCGGAGCGCGTGCGGCAGCACGGGCGACTCACCCCGGGGACGATGTTCGTGGTCGACACCGACGAGGGCAAGATCGTCGCCGACGCCGACATCAAGCGCGACGTGACGGCGCGCTTCCCGTATCGGGCGTGGCTGGCCCAGAACACGTACGAGATGGAGGAGCTGGAGCCGGCGACGGCGCCCGTGATCGCGGGACCGGAGCTGCGCGTGCTGCAGCGGGCCTTCGGGTACACGGACGAAGATGTCGAGCTCGTGCTCGAGCCGATGGCGAAGACGGGCAAGGAGCCCGTGGGCTCGATGGGAACGGACACGCCGCTGGCGGTGCTCTCGGAGCGCGCGCCGTCGGTGTTCGCATACTTCCATCAGCTGTTCGCGCAGGTCACGAACCCGCCCATCGATCCGATTCGCGAAGCGCTCGTGATGTCGCTCGAGACGAGCGTCGGCCCTGACGGCAACACGTTCGACGAGACGCCCGAGCAGTGCCATCAACTCCGCCTGCGTGGACCGATCATCGACAACGTCGACCTCGCGCGCATCCGCGGCACGCAGGACGGCATGTTCGATCCCGAGACCCTGTCCCTCGTGTGGCCGATCACCGACGGTGCGGGCTGGCTCGAGCGGGCGCTGGCCGCGCTGTGTCGAGCGGCGGTGCGCGCCATCGATGATGGCCATGACGTGCTGATCCTCTCGGACCGCGGCGTCGATGCAGGGCATGTCGCCGTCCCAGCGCTCCTCGCCTTGTCGGCGGTGCAGCAGCACCTCGTGCGCGAGGGCATCCGGATGCGCGCGGGTCTCATCGTCGAGACGGGCGAGGTCCGCGAGGTCCACGACGTCGCCCTGTTGATCGGCTACGGCGCGGCGGCCGTGAACCCGTACCTGGCGCTCGACACCGTCGGCACGCCGGCGCGGCGCGCGAACCTCATCCACGCGTACGAGGAGGGCCTCCTCAAGGTGATGTCGAAGGTCGGCATCGCGACGGTCCAGAGCTACCGCGGCGCCCAGTGCTTCGAGGCGGTGGGCCTCGATCGCGATCTCGTCGACACGCACTTCACCGGCACGACCACCAAGCTCGGCGGCGTCGGGCTCGACGAGCTCGGCGACGAGGCCGTGCAGCGGCACGCGCGCGGGTACGACGTGACCGACGAGCTCCTGCCCGTGGGCGGCTACTACCGCTGGCGGCGCACGGGCGAGGTGCACAAGTGGTCTCCGCAGGCGATCGCAGCGCTGCAAGATTCCGTACGGCGCCAGGACGCGAACGCGTTCGCCGAGTTCGAGCGCCTCTGCGACGACGAGAGCGCGGCCACGGTCACCCTGCGCAGCCTCCTCGATCTCGAACCGGGACCGGCGGTAGATCTGGACTCCGTCGAGCCGGTATCCGCGATCGTGCAGCGCTTCGTGACAGGCGCGATGTCGTTCGGCTCGATCAGCGCCGAGGCGCACGAGACGCTCGCCATCGCGATGAACCGCCTCGGCGGCAAGTCGAACAGCGGCGAAGGCGGCGAGGAGCCGCATCGGTTCACCGCGGACGCGAACGGCGATCTGCGACGGAGCGCGATCAAGCAGATCGCCTCGGGCCGCTTTGGCGTCACGCCGCACTACCTCGTCAACGCCGAGGATCTCCAGATCAAGATCGCCCAGGGCGCGAAGCCCGGCGAGGGCGGTCAGCTCCCCGGCCAGAAGGTCGACGAGCGCATCGCGGCGGTGCGCAACTCGACGCCGGGCGTGATGCTCATCTCGCCGCCACCGCACCACGACATCTACTCGATCGAGGACCTCGCCCAGCTCGTCTTCGATCTCCAGACCGTGAACCCGACCGCACGCGTGAGCGTGAAGCTCGTCAGCGAGGTCGGCATCGGCGCGGTGGCCGCGGGCGTGGCGAAGGCCCATGCGGGCTGCGTCGTCGTCAGCGGCTACGAGGGCGGCACGGGCGCGGCGGCCCTCTCGAGCGTGAAGCGCGCGGGGCTCCCGTGGGAGCTCGGCCTCGCCGAGGCGCAGCAAGTGCTCGTCGAGAATCGCCTGCGCGGCCGCGTGCGCGTGCAGGTCGACGGCGGACTCCGCACCTCGCGCGACGTGATCGTGGCCGCGCTCCTCGGCGCGGAGGAGTTCGGCATGGCCACGGCGTCGCTCGTCGCGAGCGGCTGCGTGATGCTGCGCAAGTGCCACCTCAACACCTGCTCGGTGGGCATCGCCACGCAGGATCCGGCCCTGCGCGCCAAGTTCACGGGCAAACCCGAGGACGTCGTCGCCTACTTCACGTTCGTCGCCGAGGGCGTGCGGCGCCACCTCGCGCACCTCGGCGTGACCTCCCTCGACGCCGTCATCGGGCGCGTCGATCGACTCAAGGTCCGCACGCGGGCGCTCGCCGCGAAGCCGAAGCTGCGCGCCCTCGATCTCTCCGCCATCGTCGCTCCACCCGTCGCGCCCGCCGACACACCACGCCGCTTCGTGGCCGCGGAGCCGTTCGACCTGACGACGCACTGTGATCGCGACCTGATCGCGGCGCTCGCCTCCACGCCGGTGACCCTCGAGCGCACCATCAGCAACCGCGACCGCGCGGCCGGCACGCTCCTCTCGGGCGAGATCGCACGACGCCACGGCGAGCGGGGGTTGCCCGAGGGCAGCGTCACGGTGCGATACCGCGGCACGGCCGGTCAGAGCTTCGGCGCGTTCCTCGCGCCGGGCGTGACGCTCGAGCTCTCCGGAGAGGCCAACGACTACATCGGCAAGGGCATGGCCGGGGGGCGCATCGCGGTCCGGCCTCCCGCGACCGCGACCTACGCCGCCGATGCCAACGTCATCATCGGCAACGTGGCGCTGTACGGCGCGACCGGCGGGGAGCTCTACGCGGCGGGGCTCGGCGGCGAGCGCTTCGCGGTGCGCAACTCGGGAGCCCGCGCGGTCGTCGAGGGCGTCGGCGACCACGGCTGCGAGTACATGACCGGCGGCACTGTCGTCGTGCTGGGCCCGGTCGGCCGCAACTTCGCTGCGGGGATGAGCGGCGGCGTCGCCTACATCTGGGATCCGGCGGCCGCCCTCGCCGCCCGCTGCAACCGCGAGCTCGTCGAGCTGGAGAGCGTGCGCGACCTGCGCGACCCGCACGAGGTGGCGACGGTCAAGGCGCTCGTCGAGGCCCACGTGACGTGGACGGGGAGCGTGCGCGCTCAGAGCCTCCTCGCCGACTGGCCGGCCGCGCTCGGGCAGTTCGTCCGGGTCATCCCGACCGACTACAAGCGTGCGCTCGCCGCGCGCCGCCCGCTGGCCCTTGCCGTGGGAGGTCCGTGATGGGCAAGCCCACCGGCTTTCTCGAGTGGGACCGCGCCGAGCCGCATCGCCGGCCCGTCGCGCTGCGCGTGCTCGACTGGAAGGAGGTCGAGGTCGTCGGCGACGACGCCACCGTACAGGCCGGGCGCTGCATGGACTGCGGCGTGCCGTTCTGCACGCAGGGCTGCCCGCTCGGCAACCCCATCCCCGACTTCGCCGATGCCGTCTTCGCCGGTCGCTGGCGCGACGCCCACAAGCTGCTCGAGGTGACGAACGAGTTCCCCGACGTCACCGGCCGGGTCTGCCCCGCGCCGTGCGAGGGCGCGTGCGTGCTGAACATCGACAACGCGGCCGTGACGATCGAGGCGCTCGAGAAGAGCATCTCGGAGCG
>JALHPV010000388.1 GCA_022842285.1 Kofleriaceae bacterium | reverse complement strand
GACGCAGCGTGCTCGCCGATGAGCTGCGCGACCTCACGGGGCTCGAGCTTGCCAGCGAGGACAGCGGCGAGGCCCTGGAGGACCGGCATGCGGATCTTCAGCGAGCTCGCGAGGGCGAGCCCCGCCGACGCCGCGCGGGCGCCTTCGGTCTTGATGTTGTCGGCGCTGACGATGCCGGCGGCGAGGCGCTTGCCGAGGACGTAGTCGGCGGAGCGATCGCCGGTGGCGCGCACGAGGAGGTTGCCGAGTCCGGCGAGGCCCGAGAAGGTCCGGGCTTCGGCCCCCGCGGCGACGCCGAGGCGCGAGGCCTCCGCGACCGCCCGCGTGAGGAGCACGGCGCGCGGCCCCGGGCCCATGCCGAGGCCGTCGCAGAGACCGAGGGCGACGGTGTAGGCCCCGGCAAGAGCCGAGGCCAGCTCGACGCCAGCGAGGTCCTTGGAGCCGTAGAGGCGAAGAGCGGGTGGGACGTTCAGGAGCCGGCGCGCCTCGGCGACCACTTCTGCGAAGGCCGACGCGGCCACCATCGAGCAGAACTGGCCCTCGACGAGGTCCGCGGGGAGCGAGGGGCCGGCGAGACAGCCGACCTTCAAGGTCGGCAGGCCTTCGAGCATGGCTTCGGAGACGCGGGAGTTGTTCGGTGCGGCGAGCGCCCCGACCGCGTGCACCACGATGTGCGAGCCATCGAGGACGTCGCCGAGCTCGCGCGAGCGATGCCGGACGTCCTGCGAGCCGACGGCCATGACGATGAAGCGAGCCTCGGCCGCGAGGCGGCGCGGATCGCCCGTCGCGTCGAGCGAATCGCCCAGCGGGGCCGCGGGGAGGCGCGGGCTCGTGCGCTTCGTCTGGATCGACTCGACGACGTCGAGGTCGCGCGACCAGATGATCACGCGGCGGCCGGCCTTCGCGAGGACCGCACCGAGGGCGGTGCCGAAGGTGCCGGCGCCGACGATGCCGACCGTGTTGGCGCGCTCGCTCACGGGACGGCCTCGGCGGGAATGTGCGCCGTGCGGTTCATGTAGTAGTGCAGGAGCTTCACGTCCTTCACGAGCAAGAGGCTGCCGCTGCGCTCGACGATCGGACGGGTGTGATAGGTCGAGAGGCCCTTCACCGCGTCCTCGAGCTTGTCGGCCGCAGACTGATCCGCGTGGAGCGGATGTTCGGCGCCCCAGCGCGGCGTCTCGGCGAGGCGGGCGCGGAGGGCCACCATCGCGGCGACGGCAGCGTCGAACGACACCTCGAGGTGCCCGGCGGGGGCGCGCATCAGGCGGTACACGTCACGCGTGCCGGCCTGCTTCGCGATGGCGTCGTAGAGGACGCGGGCCGCGAGGTGCGTCGAGTGGAAGACAGTGAGCGTCGGGTACGCGGCGGCGAGGCGGCGCCCGAGGGCCCGCGTGTACTCGGCGTCGCGCTGATCGTCGTCGGTCACCTCGCCGTCGGCGCCCCGGAGAAAGCTCGCCGGGTCGACCGGGCGCCCGGCCCGATCGATCGACTCGCCATCGTCGGTGATCTCGTTGCCGAACGGATCGAGGGGCCGGCCAAAGCGGACGATCACGGAGCCTTCGTGCGCGAGGATCTTGCGGAAGAACTCGAGCATGCGACCGACGCGCGAGAACTCGTCGTCGGTGATGATGTAGCGATTCTTGCCCGTCTCGGCGAGGTAGTCGTCGATGAGCGTCTCCGCCTCGAGCACGAGCCGGTAGTTGATCGTCGCGGGGACGATGTAGAGGCGCTTGTTCGGCGCGCCCTCGCGGACGCTGTTCCGGTAGGCGGTGACCGTGGTCCCGAGGAGGCCGAGCTTCAGCTGCTTCTCGATGATGTTCGATCGACAGCGGGTGCCACCGGGGAAGAACAGCGAGTGGTAGCCGTGCTCGAGAAGGACGGTCGAGTACTCCTTCAGCACGTCCTTGTAGAGCTCGAAGCGAAGGCGGCGATCGACGCGGTAGGCGCCGAGGTTCCGCATGAAGAACGAGATGAACGGGTTCGAGAAGAGGTTCTTGCCCGCACCGTAGGTCGCCGGCGGGAGGCCCGCGCGGAGGAGCGCCAGGCCAATGGCCGGCGAGTCCATGTTCGACGAGTGCGTGGGCGTGAAGATGAGCGTCCCGCGCTCGGCGCAGGCGCGGACGACGTCGAGCTCGCCGTCGGCATGGATGCGGGCATCGAGGTTGCGGAGCGTGGCGAGGCCCTCCTTCACGGAGGTCATCGGGTTGAAGACGAACCCGAGCAACGCCGGGCCAATGCCCGTGATCATCTTGTAGACGCGTGGATCGAAGGAGCCGACCACGTCGCGCCCGTAGTACTTGACGAGAGACCGCAGCTCCTCGCGCTTGTCGCCATCGGTCATCCCGAGGAGGCGCCGCGAGAGGTCCCGCCAGCGCTCGGCGCCGGGCTTGCCTTCGAGACGCTTCGATTCGTTGAAGGCGACGTCGTTCAGGACGTACTCGAGTGAGGCGTCGCCGCCGCGCTTGGCCTCGTCGACCTTGCGTGCGACCACGCGTCGTTCCACCTCCGACAGGAGGCGTTCGCGGTCGGCGTTGAAGCGCTCGAGCCGATTCTCCGCTTCGACCACCGGGCGGTGCGACCCCATCGAGGGCCGTCATATCACGGGTTTCGTGGGGGATCGGTGGCGTAGGGCCTTGCACCTCGACGAGCCGTATGCTGATGATTGGTGTACGCGGAGCGTGTCCTCTCATCTGAGGGACCGCTCCTGGCGGGTGTGGCGACCTGATGTCGACTGCAAAACGTCCGCGCTCTGGCGCGAAGAAAGCGGCTCCGAAGAAGGCGGCCGAAAAGCCGGCGAAGGCTACGAAAGCCGCGCCCAAGGCCAAGGCGCCCTCGCGCGCGCCGAAGCCCCCACCGCCCGAGAAGGCGGCCAAGCCGCCACCGCCAGACAAGCCCGCACGGACGGAGCCGTCCGAGAAACCTGCGAAGTCAGAGAAGGCCGAAACACCTGTGTCGAAGAAGGCCGCCAAGGCCGCCCCGGTGGCCCCCGCGCGCCCCGGTCCCGCTTACACCCTCGACGGTCCGATTCCTCCCGAGGGCAAGGACCTCCCCAAGAAGGTCGGTGCGCTGCTCGGCGTTGGCCAGCAGACGCTCGGCATCAAGACCTTCCGCCCGGGTCAGACCGAGGCGTTCACCCACCTACTCGAAGGCGAGGACCTGCTCGCCGTCATGCCGACCGGCAGTGGCAAGTCGCTGCTGTATCAGCTGCCGTCGCTCGTGCTCGAAGGCGTCACCGTTGTCGTCAGCCCGCTGATCGCCCTCATCAAGGATCAGATCGACAAGATGGTCGCGAAGGGCGTCACGGCCGTTCGCATCGACTCGACCCTGACCGTGAAGCAGCGCCGCGAGGTCGACGCGCTCATCCTGCAGCCGGGCGGCAAGCTGCTTCTCACGACGCCCGAGCGTATGGCGGATCCCGACTTCCGCACGTTCCTGCGGGAGGCGTGTGGTGGCACCGGCGTGTCGCGGTTCGTCGTCGACGAGGCCCACTGCGTCTCGCAATGGGGCCACGACTTCCGGCCCGCGTACCTCTCGCTCCGCAAGGCGCTCGACGATGTCGGTCGTCCGCCGGTCCTCGCGACCACGGCCACCGCGCCCCCGCACGTCCGCGACGACATCCTGTTCCAGCTCGGGATCGAGGGCGCGACGATCGTCACGACGACGTTCGACCGCCCGAACCTCCACTACGAAGTCATCACCTTCTCCGACGAAGACGAGAAGATGAAGACGCTGGTCACGCTGCTGAAGAAGCTGCCGCGACCGGGCATCGTCTACTGCGCGACCGTCAAGAAGGTCGAAGAGCTGTACGAGGCGCTCACGCGCCACGGCATCCCCGTCGGCAAGTACCACGGGCGCATGACGAAGAAGGATCGCGACGAGAGCCAGAACGCGTTCATGGCGTCGTCGGAGATCGTGATGATCGCGACGAATGCGTTCGGACTTGGCGTCGACAAGCCGAACATCCGCAACGTCCTCCACTATCACGTGCCGGGGTCGCTCGAGGCGTATGCCCAGGAAGCCGGACGTGGTGGTCGTGACGGCAAGGCCGCGCGGTGCGTGCTCCTGTTCTCCCCGGACGACGTCGCCATCCAGGAGTACTTCCTCAGCGGCACGTACCCGACGAAGCGTCAGGTCAAGATGGTGTTCGGCGCCCTCGAGGCGTTCACCGATCTTCACGCCAAGGGGAATCACCTCGCGGAAGACTCGCCGCCGACGGTCGCGAACATTGCGCTCTCCTCGGGTGTCGGCCAGCAACGCACGCGCACCGTGCTCTCGCTGCTGAAGGACGAGAAGTTCATCACCGAGAACGAAGCCGGCCTCTACTTCGTCGCCGATCCGCCGCCCGAGCCCGAGGAGCTCATGGAGCGGGCGCGGCAGTACGAAGCGCGCCGCATCGCCGACCGCCAGCGGCTCGACTCGCTGCTCGCGTTCGTGAAGGCGCCGGGGTGTCGCAACCAGGTCATCCTCCAGTACCTCGGCGAGCCAGAGCCGCCGAAGTGCGGACGCTGCGACAACTGCTTGCGGTCGCGCGAAGCCGCGCTCGCGGCCTCGACCGAAGCCACGCGGATCGGGGCGCTGATCTCGCGCCAGCTCGACGACGAAGCGGTCGAAGCCCCGAAGCCGCGCAAGGAGATCAAGGCGCGCGTGGTGCGAATCGACGGCGAGCGGACGCTCGACGGCAACGCTGCCGGAGGGCAGCGTGGTGGGATCGATTCGCCTGCGCCCTCCCTGCCCGCGGCGGCCGAGGCGCCGCCGGCGCCCAAGGCTCCCACCGTCCTGCGCCGCTCTGCCGGTGGCGCCGCGCCCGCCCCGGCTCCCACGCCGTCACCGGCGCCCTCGACGCCCTCGATCTCGCCGCCCGCGGCTGGGGCCGCGCCGGCCGTGATGAAGCGACCGAAGCCCGAGGAGCAGGTCGAAGCGCCTGCCGAGGGCGACGACGAGGACGATGACGACGATGATGACGATCTCGAGGGCGAGGACGGCGAGCTCGTCGACGACGAGGACGACGATGATGATGACGACGAGGACGATGACGACCTCGACGATGATGACGACGACCTCGACGATGACGACGAGGATGACGACGACGACGATGACGATGATGACGACGACGAGATCATCGACAAGACGGCGGCCGAGCTAGCCGAAGAAGGCGTCGACGGTCCCGGCGAGATCACGGTCCTCGCTCGCAAGAAGCAGCCCAAGGCGCCGAAGGTGCGTCCTTCGAAGACGGACGACCCCTCCGGCTCGGCCGCGGCGGCGGAAGCCCGCCGGCGTCGGCGCCGTCGCCGGCGGAAGCGTCGCGCGATGCTGCCGCCGAAGAACGCGTTCACGAGTCCCGTGCTTTCGACCGCCGGCCCCGAGGTGGTGACGCGCCGAGGAGGCGGCGGTCCCGTCATCGAATACGTGCGCGGTCCGATGCGCATGGCCACCGCGCCCGTGGCGTCGGCAAATCCGAACGATGCCGGCGCTGGACGGCGCCCCAACAAGCGCGGCCGTGGCACGCGCTGGGAGCGCCCGCAGCGGAACTTCGATGGTCGCGGCGGTGGCGGCGGGGGGCAGCGGTTCGATCGTGGCCCGCGCCCCGACAACCGCGGCCCGCGCCCCAACGGCGGTGGTCCGAACGCCGGACAGCCGTTCCCGAATCGTCCGCCCGAGCTCGGTCCCGATGGCCAGCCCCTCGAGCGCCGCAAGCGGCGGCGGCGGCGGCGCAAGCGGAACGGTGAGGGGTTCGCCAACGGGGGACCGCCCCAGCCCCAGCTCGGAGCGGGTCCGCCTCCGGGCGAGCACGACGCGCCGGTCGAGGTCTTCGCCCCGGCGGGTGACCATGCCGGTGGTCAGCCTGGCGGCCCGGTCGTCCTGGGTCCTGACGGCCAGCCCATGCGCAAGCGGCGGCGGCGGCGGCGGCGTGGCCGCGGTGGCCGGAACCGCGAGTGGCGTGGTGAGGGTGGCGGCCCGCCCCCGATGTCGGGT
>JALHPV010000387.1 GCA_022842285.1 Kofleriaceae bacterium | reverse complement strand
TCATCGAGCCCACCTTCGAGACGTTGCTGTTCTGGGCCCGCGACGCCATCGACGGGCGGAACCAGATCATGCCGATGGAGCTGCACTTCTCGAAGAACTGCGAGGAGCCCCCCACGTGTCTGGTGGTCGACCAGTGATCGCGCGGGTCTGGGGTCGCGCTACACCAGCGTGAGCCGCCTACGTGTAGTCGTCGTTTCGCGCGGTCCGTGATCGAGCGCATCGCGGCTGCGTCGCGCCCCGCGGTATCCTGGCCGGAGATGAGGATGCTGGGCGCGACCGTGGCCATGCTCGCAGCCGTCGGCTGCGCGGAGGACGGCGTTTACATCGAGGTGGTCGCCGACGACCTGACCGATGTCGAGCTGTTCGTCGTCCGGCGCGGATGTGATTCCCAGGACACCGGTGGCGCGATGAACCCCGGCGCCAACTGCCGGGACGGCCTCCAGCCCGAGGGCTTCGACGGCAAGGTCATGGGCCCGATCTTCATTCGCGAGCAGGACGAGGGCGAGGTCTGGAGGGTCCGCGTCGAGAACGGCTCGGCGTGGTTTCGCTTTGGCCTCGACCCGAAGTTCGCGCTCCAGCGCGTGGTGGTGGTTGGCTACAACGGTGCCTCTGCCGTGAAAGCGGCCAGTCTGACGCAGATCGATCTGGATAGCTCACGCAAGGTGATCGTCGAGCTCGACGAGGTCGTCGATTGGCAGAGCCCGACCGACGAGCCCAGCGGCAAGCTTGCCCTGAAGCGCTGGGGCAACGGACGCTGCATCGGCGTGCGGGAGGGCATCGACGCGTTCTTCATCGTCACCGAGGGCGACGCGGACTGCGATGGGATGCGGGGACAGGAGTGCGATCCCCTCGCGTTTCTCGTCGACCGCCCGATCGGGACCCCATGTCTCTCGTCCGAGCCGGGGCGGTGCTCTGTCGGTTCCACCGCCTGCAGCGAGACCATGATGGATCCCACCGCGAGCAACACCTGCCTCCCCGGCATGTACGAGCTGGACCCGGACGTGTGCGCGAGCTGCGATGGCGATCCCGAGCTGTACGACTGCATCGCCCCCGTGATCCTCGACGGGACCCCGAAGATCGAATGTAGCTTCTATTACGAGCCCGAGGGTAACGACAGGAGCTGTCTGCCTGGCACGCTCGGCGCGCGGCACCCGCGCATCACTCGCGTTGGGTTCCCCGGGTTCTGTCCGTCCGAGTTCGGCATCGCCGCCCCCATGCGCCCCTTCGACGGCTTCGCTCTCACGTACACGGATCCGGCCTGGGCGTCGGTGACCCTCGAGCGCATCGACGGCGGAGCGCTGGATTGCGTGAAGGTGCTGTGGTCGCCCGTGGTCGTCGACGGCCAGCAGATCACCCCCGAGGGCGGACAGCTCTTGTTCTGGTCGACCGGCGATCTGGTAGCCCCCGCGCACGTGATTCCGGTCGACATCGCCTTCGAGCCCGGCTGCGAGCAGCAGGAACCCACGTGCCGGCTCGTGACGCCATGAGAGCGGCGCTGCTGCTCGCTGCGCTCGCCGGGTGCGAGAGCGGCATCGTGATCGAAGTCCGCGCCCCGGTCGGGACCTCGGAGGTCGCGCTCTTCCTCGCGACCGATCCGTGCGGGGACTGCTCGGCGATCCGGCCGCCGCTCGCGAACTACGAGCTCGACGGCTCGATCTATCAGCAGGACGGCGCGAGCGAGACCGCGCAAGTGGACCGGACGGGATCCGCCTGGTTCCGCTTCCAGCCGAGCGAGGTCGATTCGGCGTTCGCGGTCGTGCTCGCCGTGGGCCTCCTTGCCCGCTCGCCCGACGCGCCCTATCGCGAGGTCTCGGGTTCGATGCTCCTCACCGACATCGACGTGACGGGGCCGCGGCAGCTCGTGATCGAGCTCGAGGAGGAGCCCGCCGTCGGTCCGCACGCGAAGGTCTGGGAATCGACGGCGACCGGCGCCACCTGCGCGGCGTACGTGCGCGAGGATCCGGCCGACTCCACGGTCATCGTCCCGCGCCCCAACCCCGACTGCGATGGGGCCGGCGCCGACGACTGCGACGAGTTCTCGCACGAGACCAACGTCTCGACCCCGCAGCTCGAGGACGCGACGTGCCTCACCGTCGAGCCCGTACCTGGCCTCGCGGGCGACAACATCTGCATGATCGGCGGCGCGGACGGCTGCGCCGGGGATCCGTGCCAGCCCACACTGTTCTGCGCGCCCCAGCGCACGTGCTTGCGATGCATGTCCGACTCCAAGTTCACGTGCATCGCTGACACCCGCGACGGCGCGCAGATCGTCTGCGACGTCCCCGTGATCGTGGATCAGGCACAGAGCGCCATCGAGATCTGCGACAATGGGGCCGTCGATGTGCCGCTCCTCATGCGCGGGTGCTCGGGCGTCGACGTGGCGCTCGTCCCGGCGGGCACGCCGGTGCAGTTCCTGGAGTCAGTCGACGGGGACGGTGGCGGTGGCCGCGTCGTGACGGTGTCGACGAAGGTGCCTGACCCTGCCGCGACGACATGTCTGGTCGAGGTCAAGGTCAAGGGCTCGTATGAGGGCTTGCTCTCCAACGAGATTCCGCTGCCGCTCGTCGCGCGGATCCAGATCCCGAATCTCCCCGTCGAAGGGGCGGTCCTGCCAGTGGTGCTGAAGCCCTTCCCGTTGAACGATGGAGCGACCTGCGAGAGCCTCACGGCGCGGCTATCCTGCCGCCTCCAGGTTGGCCTCGATGCCGTGACCGAGTGCCTTGGTGCGACGGCGCCCTAGCCCTGGAGCGTGTCGTACGAGTGCGGCTGCATCGAGAACGTCGCGCGGCCTTCGGTGAGGCTGCGGACCCGCGTCGAGTAGCCGAACATGTTGCGGAGCGGGACGAGGGCGGAGACGAGCTTCTTGGCGCCCCGCGCGCCGACGTCCTGGACCTGACCGCGCCGCTGGTTCAGATCGCCGATCACGCCGCCCATGAACTCGTCATCGACGGTGACCTCGACGGCCATGATGGGCTCGAGACGCGACGGGGTCGCGTTCTGCACGCCGCGGCGGAACGCTTCGGCGGCCGCCGCGCGAGCCCCGATCTCGCCGTTCGCGCCTTCCTTGAGCACGATGTTGGTGAGCGTGACCTCGACGTCCTCGAGCGGATAGCCATCGGGACCGGATGACGCTGCATCGCGGAGGCCCTGCATGGCGGCGGCGACGATCGGCTCGGGCAGCAGCGCCGCCGACGCGGGCAGCTTGCGCTTGAAGTCCATGCCCGAGCCGCGCGGACGGCTGCGGACGATGCACGTCGCCTCGCCGTAGATCGACTGCTCCTTCAGATCGCGCTCGAACACCGCATGGCCCTCGCCCTCGCCGAGGACGGTCTCGCGATAGACCACCTGCGGCTTGCCGGCCCGGGCCAGCACGCCGTACTCGCGCTTCATGCGGTCCACGATGATCTCGAGGTGAAGCTCGCCCATGCCGCGGATGAGCGTCTGACCGGTGTCGGCGTCCTCGTGGTAGCGGAACGTCGGATCTTCCTCGGCCATCTTGTTCAGCGCGAAGTCGAGCTTCTCCTTGGCGGCCGAGTTGTCGGCCTCGATCGCCTGCGAGATGACGGGCTCGTACGTATCGATGCGCTCGAGGAGGATCGGCGCCTTCGGATCGCAGAGCGTGTCACCCGTGGTCGCATCCTTCAGACCAGCGGCGGCGACGATCTCGCCGGCGACGGCCTTCTCGAGCCGCTCGCGCTTGGCGGCATGGACCCGGAACAAGCGCGCGACCTTCTCCTTCTTGCCCGTGCGGACATTCAGGATCTCTGCCCCGGCTTCCAGCGTTCCGCTGAAGATGCGGAGGAAGACGACCTTGCGGCCCTCGTCCATCGCGATCTTGAACGCGAGGGCGGCGAGCGGTTCGTTGTTCTTGGGCGTGCGGGTGAGCTGGGTCTCGGGATTGCTCGGGAGGACCCCGCTCACCGGCGGCACGTCGGCCGGCGACGGGAGATATGCGATGACCGCGTCGAGGAGCGGGTGGATACCCTTGTTGCGGAGCGCGGTCCCCGCGAGCACCGGGATCATCTTCACCGCGATCGTCGCCTTGCGAATCGTCGCGTCGAGCTCGGCCGCGGTGAGCTCCTGCCCCTCGAGGTACTTCGTCGCGATCGCGTCATCGAGATCGGCGAGAGACTGGATCATCTGGTCGCGCGCCTCGGCGGCCGCGCCCTGGAGGTCAGCCGGGATCTCCGTGACCTCGGGCGCTTCCGTGACCTCTCCGCTGAACATGAGCGCCTTCATGCGGACGAGATCGATGACGCCGTCGAACGCGTCCTCGGTACCGATGGGCAGCTGGACCGGAACCGCGTTGGCGCCGAGGCGCTCCTTGATATCGGCGACGGCGTTCTGAAACGACGCCCCGACGCGGTCGAGCTTGTTGATGAAGGCGAGGCGCGGAACCTTGAACTTGTCGGCCTGGTGCCAGACGGTCTCGGACTGCGGCTGCACGCCGGCGACGCCGCAGAACACGACGACGGCGCCGTCGAGGACGCGCAGCGAACGCTCGACCTCGATCGTGAAGTCGACGTGACCCGGCGTGTCGATGAGGTGGATCTCGTGCTTCTTCCACTCGAACGTGGTGGCCGCGGCCGTGATGGTGATGCCGCGCTCGCGCTCCTGCTCCATCCAGTCCATCTCGGTCTCACCGTCGTGGACCTCGCCGACCTTGTGGATCTTTCCACTGTGGAACAGGAAACGCTCAGATACCGTGGTCTTACCGGCGTCGATATGGGCGACCACACCGAGATTGCGCACTTGATCGATCTTCGCCATGAGCGGGTACCGGCGGGCGGTATACTACGGAGCAGTCATGCGAGCGACGGTTCTGGGGCTCGCGCTCGTGCTGGCGGCAGCGACGGGCGCTCACGCGCAGCCTGCCGACGAAGTCGAGCGGGCCCGGGTCCTCTACGTCGCGGCCCAGACGGCCCTCGACGAGGCCCGGTACGAGGATGCCCTGCGCGATTTCGGGGCGGTCTACGACCTCACCCGCGACCCGGTCCTTCTCTACAAGCTAGGACGCGCCTACGAGGGTGCCGGCAAATGCGAGACGGCGATCGTCTACTACCAGCGCTACCTGAAAGAGGGGCGGCCGGACGCCGAGCACGTGAAGCTCACTGACGAGCGGATCGCCTTCTGCACGCCGGCAACGCCGGTGGAGCCGGTGGCGGATCCCGTCGAGACGCCCGCCCCGGCCCCCGCCCTGCCGACCCCCGTGGACGCCCCGACTCCCGAGACCAAGCCTGCCCTCTCCAACCGGTACGCGGGCCCGTGGCTCATGGTCGGCGGCGCGATCGCTGCGGTCACGCTCGGGGCCGTCCTCGCCTACTCCGCCGAGGCGGTCGAGTCGGATGTGGACGATCTCTATATCGGCGCCGGCGGCCTGCCGCCTGCGTATGACGCCGGGACCGCGCAGGAGCTGGCCGACCTGCGCGACGAGGGCCGGCGCTACCAGGTCCTCTCGTGGGTCTCGTTCGGCGCGGGCATCGGCCTCGCGGGCGGAGCTGCCCTCTGGTACGTGCTGACCAAGGATGAGACGCCGCCGCCGGTGATCATCGCGCCCACCCCGAACGGGGCCTCCGCCACCCTCCGGTTCTAGCGAGCCCGCCGACGACCTTTCTCGTCCGCCCCAGGCCGGGCCCGTGCTGCCGCGGTTGCGCTCAGCCCGCCGTCGGGGCGCTGACGCCGGTGCTCACGGTCTGGAACTCCGGCGCCACGATCCGGATCTCGGCATCGACCCAGCGGCCGATATCCTTGTCAGTGCACGTCAGCCCGTAGCGCTTCATGACGTCCTCGACCGCCGACTCGAGGGCGGCACAGTTCGGAGGGCGCTTCTCGCGATCGAAGCTCATGGCGCCGAGCAGGATGCGATCGAGCTCGATGGGGAGATCGGGGCGGAGCTGCGAGGGCGGCGGGAGGTGCGGCCAGTTCTCGACGCCGAGGTGCGCGAGCGCGGCGAGGTCGAGGTTCACGGCATGGCCG
>JALHPV010000386.1 GCA_022842285.1 Kofleriaceae bacterium | reverse complement strand
CCCTGGTCCTCGCCGAGGGGCCGATCGATCGGGCGTTTCTCGCGACGCTCACCAAGCTCCCGCCCGAGCAGCCCGAGGACGTGGCCAGCGCCGACGACGGCCTGTCGATCAAGAAGGCGACGCGTGACCTCGAGCAGGACCTCATCAAGAAGGCGCTGGTCGCGACGTCCGGAAATCGGACCAATGCGGCGAAGCTGCTCGAGATCAGCCACCGCGCGCTCCTCTACAAGATGAAGGAGTACGGGATCTCGTAGCGATCAGACGTCGTCGCCGAGCAGCTCGGAGACGTTCAGCTCGATCGCCTCGAACGGCTCGGCGCGGACGATCTGCCCGGCTTCAGCGACGAGCACCGTGACGTAACCGTCGGCGGAGTGGCGGTACACGGTCAGGGACCGCGCTGGCTCGTCCAGTAACCAGTAGTGAGGAACACCGGCCGCATGAAAGTTACGGAGCTTCTTGACCGTATCGACGTTCCGGTTGGAGTCGCTCACGACCTCGCAGATCCAGTCTGGGCGGATGCTGACCGGGCGCCCCTTCGGGAGCCGTTCGATGCGGTCGCGACGCCAGCCGGCGAGGTCAGGACGATACCCGCGTCCTTCGAGCGCGATGTCGATCTCCGTGCCGATCCACCATCCCCCGGGGCCCGAAGGTCCGCCAGGCTTCCGGTCGTAGGCCATTCCGACCGTGCCGGAGACCCTGCTTTGCGACCGGCCGTGTTCGTGTGAGGGGGCCGCCTTCTGGATCAGCTCGCCATCGATGAGCTCGTAGCGGTCCTCTTCCGGCATCGCCAGCCAGTCGGCGAGCGTCTTCTTCGCCGGCGGAGCCGGGGGGCTGACGGGCGTCGACACGGCTCCAGTATACGCGGCCACCTGCCTGCGAGCTTTGCTTATGTAAGGCCCTGTGCGCGTCGTTTTTTGGAGATCGCGCGGATGCGTCCTACCATTATTGCCGAGGGCAAATGGCCAAGCAGTGCATCGGGCTCGATATCGGCAGCAGCAGCGTCAAGGCGGTGCAGCTCCGAAAGAAGGGGAACAGCTGGGCGCTTCAAGCGTTCGGCATGCAGCCCCTCGTGCCCCAGACGATCGTCGACGGGACGATCATGGATCAGTCTGCCGTCGCAGAATCGATCCGTCAGCTCTGGTCGCGCCTGCGACTGAAGCAGAAGGACGTCGCGATCGCGATCGCGGGTCACTCCGTCATCATCAAGAAGATCGCGGTGCCGCAGATGACGCCGGACACGCTGGCCGCGAACATTCGCGCCGAGGCGGAGCACCACATCCCGTTCGGTCGTGATGACGTCGAGATCGACTATCACGTGACGAATCCGGCGAGCGCGTCGGGGCAGACCGAGCTCCTGCTCGTCGCGGCGAAGAAGGAAGTGGTCGCCGACTACATCCAGGTGGTGCGCGATGCGGGGCTCGTGCCGCAGGTCGTGGATGTCGCCGCGTTCGCGAGCCAGAACGGCTTCGAGGCGAACTATCCGCTCGATCCGCGCGAGACCGTCGTGCTGATCAACATCGGGGCGGCGATCTCGAACATCAACATCGTGCGCAGCGGCGTGTCGCTGTTCACGCGTGACGTGACGATCGGTGGCAACGCGTTCACCGAGGAGATCCAGAAGCAGCTCGGCATCCAGGCGGATGAAGCCGAGGCGTACAAGATCGGTGGGAGCGCGACCGAGGACGGCGTCGTGCCCCAGGACGTGCTCCGCGTGATGGACGGCGTGTCCGAGGTGATGGCCGGCGAGTTCCAGCGCTCGCTCGACTTCTTCCTCGCCACGACCGCGGATGCGAACGTGACGCGCATCGTGCTCGCCGGCGGCAGCTCGAAGGTCACGTCGCTGCATCGCGCGATCGAACGCCGCTCGCGGCTCCCGCTCGAGGTCGCGGACGCCTGGCGCCGCGTCGAGATCGATCCCAGCCTCGATCGTGCCTACCTCGCCGCGCACGCCCCCGAGGCCTTGATCGGCGTCGGGCTCGCGATGCGCGCCGGAGGAGACAAGTGACATGATCAAGATCAACCTCCTCCCTCAGAAGCGCGCGAAGGCTCGATCCGCACCGTCGGATTCGTCGTCGAAGCAGATGTTCGTCGGCGTCGCCGCGCTCGTCGCGCTCGGTGCCGCGACCTTCCTCCTCGCCGACCAGCCGCTTCGCAGCGAGCTCGCGACGCTGAAGGAGCAGAACGATGATCTGCGCGCGGACATCGCGCGGCAGAAGAAGGATCTCGAGGGCTACGACAAGCTCCTCGCGGCGAAGACGGATGCGATCGAGCGGAGCGAATCGATCACGCGCCTCATGCAGGCGAAGATCGTCCCCGCGCACATCCTTCACGAGCTCGGAGAGATCCTGACGATGAATCACTGGCCGACGATGACGCAGGACATGTCGCGTCGCATCGGCACGGGCACGGGCAGCGACCCGAACAAGCGGTTCCAGCACGACTGGGATCCGACCCACGTGTGGCTGTCCGGCTTCACCGATACGATGGGTGTCTTCAGGCTCGAGGGCGGAGCGCAATCGGAGTCCGACGTCACGCAGCTCTCGAAGCGGCTCGCGGCATCGGTCTACTTCACCGAGGTCACTCCGGCCGGCGGCGAGCGCGTCGTCGACCAGGCGAGCGGTCTCAACTACTACCGCTTCACCATCACCGGAAAGCTGGTCTACTGAAATGGCGGCGACTACCGGCGTCATGGCCGACTTCGCGCGGATGCCCACGAGCCGCAAGGTGCTCGTGTTCGCGGTGATCGGCGTCGTGCTCGGCTTCTTGTACTGGCGCTTCCTCTACACGCCTCTCGTCGAGGACGTGGAAGCGAATCGCAACCAGGTCAAGGCGAACGTGGCCGCGAAGAAGAAGAACGAGGACGACATCAAGGCGTACGCCCTGCTGCGGACGGAGATGGCGGATATCGAAGAGCGGCTGCAGAACAATCAGAAGGCGTTGCCGACCGAGGCGGAAGTGCCCGCCTTCTTCGAGACGCTCGAGCGCAAGGTGCGCGAGTCCGGCGTCGAGATCCTGAAGTGGCAGAAGAAGTCCGAGGAGCCGGTCGAGACCTTCGTGAAGGTTCCGGTCGACATCCAGATCTCCGGCACGTTCCTCCAGCTCAAGCGCTTCTTCGCGTCCCTCGTGCAGCAGGATGTCGTGATCTCGAACGCGGCCGGCACCGGTCAGGCCGTCCAGCAAGAGCGCATCGTGTCGATCGAGAACCTCGCGCTGTCGAAGCCCGAAGTTCGTAATCGCGAGATCTTCCTGACCGCGAAGTTCGTCGCCGTCACCTTCCGTCAGGAGGACAAGGTGGTGGATCCGGCCGCCAAGTCGACCAAGCCCGACGCCAAGGGCAAGGCGGCGCCCGCGCCTGCTACCAAGCCCGCCGCCCCGGCCGCTCCCGCGGCACCGGCGGCGCCCGCGATGCCGAGCCCGACCACGCCTGCGGGCGCCAAGGCGAGGGTCGAGGAGTCCATCGAAAAGGGCACGGGCTCGGCCCGGCTCGGAGGTGGTCTGTGAAGTCCACGCAGATGATCGTGCTCGCTGGTCTCGTACTCGTCGGCTGTGGTGAGGACGAAGGCGCCGCGCCGGCCAAGAAGCCCGCAAAGCCCGCCGGGGCTGCCGCGGCCGCGAAGCCGGGGAAGAAGGACAACAAGCTCCTGACGCCCATGCCGCACGTCGAGGATCGCGTGTCGTGCCCGACGCCGCCGTCGACGAAGTCGTGCAACCCGAAGGTGCCGACCTGCGACAAGGGCGAGTACTGCCTGGAGGCCGGCAACGGCAACTTCTGCGGTCCGTGTCCGGAGCGCGAGGGGATTCGCCACACCTTCGCCGCGCGCGACTTCTTGCCGACGGCCACCGGGCTCGAGAATCGCGATCCGTTCCAGTCCTTTGTCGTCGTGCAGCCCGGCCTCGCGCCGGAGACGGATAGCGCGGCCGCGAAGATCCAGGCGCCGCAGTGCACGCAGCAGAAGCAATTCCAGGCCGCGTCGTACAGCGTGCAGGACCTGACGCTCGTCGGCATCGTCGCGCAGGGCACCCAGCGCAAGGTGCTGCTGCTCGACAACACGAACTACGGGTACATCGTCCACAAGGGCGACTGCGTCGGTCGCGAGAAGGCGTTCGTGAAGGAGATCGGGGCGAACTTCGTCACGTTCCAGGTCTCGCCCGATCCCACGAATCCGAACCAGCGCGAGCCGACCGAGCTCTCCAAGACGCTCTACACGGATACGGTCGCGCTCAACATGCAGCAGCAGCGTGACGCCGAGCGCCAGAACCCGTCGAATTCGGGTCCGGTGATCGCTCCGCCGCCGACCGTGGGGCCGAATTCGGCCGCTCCGACGGTTGGTCCCGACCCGACGTCCGCGATTCCCGCTCCGCCATCTCAGTAGAAAATTTGGTTCTGCGCACATACCGGGCGAAAATTTTTTCGCTCGAGGAGTGCACATGATCCGACCCACTCAATGGCTGGCGGTAACAGCAGTCGTCGCTTCGACGATGTGCTGGATGTCTTCGGCTCATGCCGACGACAAGAACGAGATCAAAGCGGTCACGTTCGACGAAGACGCGGGCACGACCCGTGTCCACGTGCGCGGCGCGCAGACGCCGACCTTCACCGTCTACAAGCTCGAGAAACCGAGTCGGGTCGTCATCGACGTGCCCCGGGCTCGCCTCGCCGAGGCGCTGCGTGGCCACGAGGGTGCGACCACGCTGACGGCGAACACCTGGGCCGTGAGCTCCATCGCCGCGCAACAGCTCGACGACGGCGGCCAGCTGGTGCGCGTGATCGTCTCGCTCGCGCGGCCGGGTCAGTACGACGTGAAGACGTCGGGAAACGAGGTGCTCATCCTCGTGACCGCGCGCGATGCCGCGCCCGAGACCGCGAGCCCCGAGCAGCTCGCGGCGGCGCAGGCCGAGGCGACCAAGGCGAAGGCGGAGGCGGAGCGGCTGCGCAAGCAGGCGGCCGAGTCGCTCGCGCGCGCCGAGGCGGCCGAGAAGGCGGCGAAGAACAAGGAAGGTAGCTCCTCGCAGGAGCTGGCCCAGGCGAAGGCAGCCGCCGAGCAGGCGCGGGCCGACGCCACGAAGGCGAAGCAGGCGGCCCAGGCCGCGCAGACCGACGCCGATCGGAAGCGGGTGGCGGCGGAGCAGTCGCTCGCGAAGGCCGAGGCCGAGGCCGCGAAGGCGCGCACCGAGGCGAAGCAGGCGAAGCAAGACCTCGTGAAGTCGCGCGCGGAGGCGGAGGCGGCCAAGGCGCAGGCCGCGAAGGAAGCGGACGCGGCCGCGCGGACGCGCGCGGAGGCGGAGGCGGCCAAGGCGACAGCGGCCAAGGAAGCCGATGCAGCCGCGAAGAGCCTCGCCGAGGCGCAGGCCGCGAAGGCAAAGGCCCTGAAGGACGCCGAGGCGGCGAAGCAGGCGGCCGCGCAGGAAGCCAATGCGGCCCGCCTGGCGGCCCAGAAGGAAGCGACCGCCGCGAAGCAGGCCGCGGCCAAGGAAGCGGAGACCGCGCGTCAGCAGGCCGCGAAGGAAGCGGAGCGGGCGCGCCTCGATCTCGAGCGCACCAAGTCCGAGGCGGCGAAGGCCAAGCAGGACGCCGAGAAGGCGAAGGCCGAGGCGAAGGCGGCGCAGGACGCGGCCGCCAAGCAGCTGGCCCTTGCGAACGAGGCGAAGCAGGAGGCGGATCGTGCGCGTCGCGAGGCCGAGACTGCCCGCACGTACGCCGCTCGCCAGGATGACGAAGTGACGGCCGCGAAGGCCGAGGCCGAGGCCGCGAAGTCGGAGGCGCAGCAGCTCCGTCAGGCGGCCGCCGAGGACAAGAAGCAGGCCGAGGCGGCGCGCAAGGCCGCCGAGGTCGCGCGCGCGCAGGCCGAGACGGATCGCAAGCAGGCGATCGCGGCGCGCACCGAGGCCGACAAGACGAGCAAGGAAGCCAAGGAGCAGCTCGCGGCGCTCGACAAGCGGATGGCGAAGGCCCAGGCCATCGAGGACAAGGCGCGCGCGGCGTCCGCA
>JALHPV010000385.1 GCA_022842285.1 Kofleriaceae bacterium | reverse complement strand
CGCGGTTCACGTTGCGCGCGTGCCCCGCGTGCCGGGCGACGGATCTGGCGCGTCAGCCAGTACCCGGATTGTTCGCGCCATGTCGACGGTGCCACGCCCTCGCCGCCCGGCAGCGCCACGTGACGGTGCGGGCGGCCACGTCCCGCGCGGAGGGCCTGAGCGAGACCCGTGCGGCCTGCGAGCACTGCCATACCATCGACGTGACATGGTCCGAGATTCCTCGGCTGCGCCGGCCCCACCACCGCTTCGCAGGTGGGCTCCTGCACGGGTACGCATACCAGGGGGCCAACCCCATCGACGATGCCGGGAGTGCGGACCTCGACCACATGCATCACCCGCATGGAGAGAGCTCTGCGTACGACCCCGCAGGGCCTCCCGCCGACGATGCGGGCGACCTTACCCACGAGGACTGCCACGCGAGCCACGCGACGGGCTCGTTCGACAGCGACGCGAGCTCGGGTGACTGCGGTGACGACACGGGATCGAGCGACGGCGACTGAACGCCCTGCGTGACAGGCTCGTCGCAGGACAGCGGCGCCAATGGGGGGCGCTGGGTCGTTGCGGCCGGACGGGTTGCCAGGCCAGCCGGGTGGTCGGGATCGCGGTCCCCATAGGTCTGCGATGACATTGAGGCGGGGCCGAGCACGCCGATTGCTGATGCGCCGAGCATCATGCGCACCCTGGCTATTGCCCTTTCCATCGCGGCGGTCGGAGCGATCGGTTGTGCCGATCCTGCCGATGCCGAGCTCTTCGACCTGGATCAGGAGGCCGCGGCCGCGGACGGGAAGGCCGACGCCCCTGGCGGCATCGTACGCCTGGACCGTACGACGGCGGCCGAGCTGACCGACGCGTTCAGCCTCGAGTTCTCCGCGAAGCTCGAGACGTGCTGGGCGGCGTATCGCACGGAGATCGACGACACGGACGTCGTGACCGCCGGCGCCGCGCAGGAGTTCATCAACCTCGCCGGCGACGGGAACACGGTCGGACCGTGTGACGACTGGAGCGACCTCGCAGAGATCGTGGAGGGAGTGCTCATCAACGCCGACGAGCTGTCGCTGCCGCTCGAGGACGTCATCGGCGGGATCGCTGGCTTCGCGGCGGAGCGGATCGAGGATGCCGTCGACGGCGCAGGCTACGTGGCGGTCGGGAAGGTCGACCTGCTCTTCTACTCGACGCTCGTGCGCGTACAGACCGAGCTCGCGATGGAGCGCGAGCAGAACCCGACCGGCATCTCGCTCGCCACGATCCGCCGCCAGTGGGACGAGGTCCGCGACGAGACGACCCTCGACCGCGCGTACCTGAACCCGGTCACGTTTGCGCCCGGCGCGCTCGACGGCAACCAGATCTTCGCGAACCTGCGCGCGGCGTTCCCGCTGAAGGGCCTGTCGCTCGAATCGACCGGCTACACGGCGATCCGTGACTTCGCGGCCGCCGAGGAAGGCCCCGAGGGGGACCCCGCGTTCGCTCCGATCGCGACCGCGCTCCGTAAGCGGAGCATCAAGAAGCGGTTCTACTTCGCGCGCACCGGTGAGTGGTCGAGCAACGTGCTCGTCGTCGTCGACGAGCGCGGCCAGGCCTGGGGCTTCCAGATGGGCTACTCGGAGTAGCCCCGCCCGCTAGCCCGGGTTCTTGCGGGGACGGCCGCGCTTGCGGGGCGCGTCGGAGGGGGCGAAGTCGAGGTCCTCGGAGAACCGCTCTTCCACCATGTCGTCAACAGACGTGTGGAGGGAGTCCAGGCGGCGGAGCTCATCACGCTCGAACTCGGCAAACGACGAATAAACACGCGGAATACCGGACATAAATCTCCTTCGGCGAGGACATGACCCACATGTCCTACATCTGCTCACTTTGTACGTGAGAGAGTGAATCCGGACCAAGTTTTCGTCATAGCTGCGTGCTACTCGCCCTGTCATGACCCGCATCGTTGCGGTCGCCAATCAGAAGGGCGGCGTCGGAAAGACCACCACCGCGATCAACCTCGCGGCGAGCGTCGCCTCGCGCGGGCATCGCGTCCTGCTCGTAGATTTCGACCCGCAAGGGAACGCCTCGTCGGGCGTCGGCTGGCCGCGCGACCGCGTCGAGAAGTCGATCTACGACGCGCTCGTTGGTGAATGCACGATGGCCGAGGTCATCCAACCCACCGACGTGTCCACGCTGTTCGTGGCGCCGGCCACGACGGACCTCGTGGGCGCGGAGATCGAGCTCATCTCGGCAGAGCGGCGCGAGCGCGTGCTCGCGGATGCCCTGGCCCCGATCGTCGCGGACTACGAGTACGTCGTCATCGACTGCCCGCCGTCACTCGGTATGTTGACGCTGAACGCGCTCGTCGCGGCCGATGGCGTGGTCGTGCCGATGCAGGCCGAGTACTTCGCGCTCGAGGGCCTCTCGGCGCTGACCAGCACCATCGAGAAGATCAAGGCGGCGTACAACCCGCACCTGACCATCGACGGCGTCCTGTTCACGATGTTCGATGCGCGGCTCTCCGTCGCCAATCAGGTGAAGAGCGAGGTCGCGCAGTTCTTCGGCGACAAGGTCTTCACCGAGACCGTGCCGCGCAACGTGCGGCTCTCCGAAGCGCCGAGCCACGGCAAGCCGTGTCTCCTCTACGACTTCAAGGCGCCGGGCACGAAGAGCTACCTCGCCGTGGCCGACGAATACCTGGGCCGCATGGCGACGGCGCAGTCTGCTGGCGCGAATGTCTGATCCGAAGAAACGCGGACTCGGGCGCGGCCTCTCGGCGCTGCTACCCGGTGGACCACCGGCCTCCGCGGGGAGCCCCGCCCCGGCCCCGGCCCCCGCGGTCCCGAGCGACGCGCCTCGTCGCACGCACTTCACCGTCGGCATCGAGGACGTGTACCCGAGCCCGGAGCAGCCGCGGCATCGCTTCGAGGAAGGCGCGCTCGCCGAGCTCGCGGCCTCGATCGGCGTGCACGGCATCATCACGCCCCTCGTCGTTCGCCCGAAGCCGGGCGGCGGCTACTACCTCATCGCCGGTGAGCGGCGATGGCGGGCCGCGCAACGGGCCGGACTCCACGAGGTACCGGTCGTCGTGCAGGAGGTCGATGGTCGCATCGCCTTCGAGCGTGCGCTCGTCGAGAACCTCCAGCGCGCCGACCTCGGGGCCCTGGAAGAGGCCGCGGCCTATCAGCGACTGGTCGAGGAGTACGGGCTGACCCAAGACGCGGTCGCCACCCGCGTCGGCAAAGATCGCAGCACCGTCGCGAATGCGATTCGTCTCCTGAAGCTGCCTCCCGGTGCCCGTCAGCTCCTCGAGGATGACCAGCTACAGATGGGCCATGCCCGCGCGCTCCTCGGCATCGACGACGCGGTGAAGCTCGAGCGGACCGCCCGCGAGGTGGTCGAGAAGGGCATGTCCGTCCGCGCCACGGAGGCGCTCGTGAAGCGCGTCCGGACGGGTGGCTCCGACAAGGGTGCGACGCCTCCGAAGGTCGCACCGCAGAAGTCGGCCAGTGTGCGCGACCTCGAGGAGCGTCTGACCCGGTCGCTGGGCGGCCCGGTCACGATCTCCGAGGATGCCCCCGGCAAGGCAGGACGCATCGAGATCAAGTACCTGAGCCTCGATCATCTCGATCGACTGCTCGATCGATTGCTGTAGGTCGCACATCGCCGTTCGGGCGCCAGATCGCTGATACTGGGCTAGCTTGGAGGGACGAGAGCACGAGCGGATGCCGTACGGAGTTGCGATCGAGTTCCGCACTGCGTCGTCCTTCCTCGTGGCGTACTCGGTGAACCTGTCCCGTGGCGGCCTCTTCATCGAGACCGACACCGACGTCCCGTCGGGCAGTCCCATCACGGTGGATCTGGTGATCCCCGGCGCGGGTGCAGTGAGCCTGAATGGCGTCGTCGCCTGGCGGCGGGGCCCCGAGAGCACCGAAGGGGCTCCCGGCTTTGGCGTCGAGTTCTCCGATGTCACGCCGCTCCTCGGCTCGCTCATCGACAAGCTCGTCGGCACCTTCCGCAACATTCACGTGCTCGTGCTTGCCACCGACAAGCACGACCGCTCTGCCCTCGCCCGGTCGATTCGATCGATCATCTCCACCGCGGACGTGAACCAGGCCGACACCGCGCGCGTCGCCACCGAGGTCCTCAGCACCGAGCACGACCTCCTCGTCGTCGACCTCGACATCGACCCCGAAGGCGGCCTCTCGACGATTCGCGCCGCCGCCGCGCAGCACCCGCGCGTCCCCGTCATCGCGCTCACCGCGAACGTGAAGCTCCGCGAGGCCGCCCGCGCCGCCGGCGCCGACGAGCTCGTCTCCAACCCGCCGCCGTTCGACGAGCTGCAGGTCGCCCTCGTGCGGGCCCTCGCGAAGCCCACCGCGGTCCGCGGCTCGTAAATCACGTCCGACTTGGTTTCTGCACCTGATGCGCAGAAATCATGTCCGACTTGATTTCTAACGCTTGCGGGCGCGAGCGGCTTCGACGGTGTTCTCGAGCAGGCAGGCGATGGTCATCGGACCGACGCCGCCGGGGACGGGCGTGATGGCGCGAGCGCGCTCGGCGGCCGCGGCGTAGGCGACGTCGCCGACGAGCTTGCCGGTGGCGAGGCGGTTGATTCCGACGTCGATCACGACGGCGCCGTCCTTGATCCAGTCGCCCTGCACCATCTCGGGACGGCCCACGGCGGCCACGACGATGTCGGCACGACGCACTTCGCCGGGCAGGTCCTTCGTCTTGCTGTGGCACATGGTGACGGTCGCGTTGGCGTTCGCGAGGAGAAGCGCGATGGGCTTGCCGACGAGCACGCTCCGCCCGAGGACGACGGCGCGTGCCCCGGCGAGGTCGGCGCCGACATCGCGAAGGAGGCGCATGCAGCCCTTCGGGGTGCACGGGACGAACGTCGGGCGGCCCTGCGCGAGGTACCCGAGGGAGATGGGGGTCAGGCCGTCGACGTCCTTGGCGGGGTCGAGGGAGCGGATGACCGCGTCGCTGTCGAGGTGCGCCGGGAGGGGCAGCTGGACGAGGATGCCATCGACGACCGGGTCGGCGTTGAGCTGGGCGACGAGGGCCATGAGCTCGGCCTGCGTGGTGGTGGCAGGCAGCTTGTGGTCGCGAACGTCGACGTTCGACTCGCGAGCGGCCTTTGCCTTGCTCTTCACGTACACGGCCGAGGCCGGGTCGTCGCCGACGAGAACAACGGCCAGCGTGGGAACGATGGACTGCTCGCGGAGGGCGAGCGCAGCCACGGCGACCTCGCCGCGCAGGACGGCAGCTGCGGCCTTGCCGTCGATGACGGTGGTCACGTGGCCGCCGATCCGCCGCCGGAGGTCGAGCCGCCGGAGGTCGAGCCGCCTGACGACGAACCGCCCGACGACGAGCCGCTCGCTGCGGGCGTCACCGCCGGGGTCGCCGCCGCCGGGGTCGCGGGCGCCGCGCTGTCACTCGACTTCGGCGCGTCGGTCTTCGTCGAGGCGTCGGGCTTCGACGAGGAATAGAGGTCCTTGTACCAACCGCCGCCCTTCAGCTGGAAGGCGGTGCGGGAGATGATCCGCTCGAGCGTTTCCTTGCCGCAGGCCTCGCAGACCGTCTTGTCTGGATCGGCCATGCGCTGCTGGTACTCGAACTCCTTGCCGCAGGCGTTACATACGTATTCGTAGACGGGCATCGCAAACTACTCCTTCGAATCCAGCGTGAGCACGCGGACGCCGAGCTCACCTTCGATGTCGATCAACTCGCCGGTACCTATGCGTCGGCCGGCGACGCGCAGCTCGTAGGGACCACCCAGCGGACGACCGAGCGGCACGACGGACCCCACGGCGAGGTCGGCCAGCTCACGCAGCGAGAGCTCGGCCTGTCCCAGCTCGACGGTCAGCTCCATCCGCGCGTCATCGGCGATCGCCATGGCGGCGCGAACATACTCGCTCGCGACCGTGGCCACTACTGCGCCGGGCCGGGCGGCCAGCCCGATCCGCGATCGGCCGACCACGAGGGCCAGCGCGCGTTCGACGATCACGACATCGCGCACGCCCAGGGCGCCGGCATCCGCGGCGGCCATCGCGGCGCGCGCGACGAGGATGCGGCCCGGCACCCGCGGTCCCACGACCGCCGACCGCCCGAC
>JALHPV010000384.1 GCA_022842285.1 Kofleriaceae bacterium | reverse complement strand
TTGGTGAACGCGCGGGCCGCGAGCTCTTCGATCACACCGACCGGTGTGCGCGCCCGCAGGTTCGGGATGATCGCCTGGTCGGGGAGTAGATCCTCGAGCGGCAGCTTCATGCCGTCGGGGACATCCTCGAAGGATTCCTCCTCGCCGACGAGCTGTTCCTCGATCCAGGCGTCGATCTGCGATGGCTTGAAGCGCCACTGCCGATCGATCTGGATGGAGGGGATTTTGCCCGCCATCACCAGCCGGGAGACGGTCGGCTCGTCGAGGTGCAGGTAGACCGCCAGCTCGTGCATGGTCAGCAACTGCGCGTCTGTCCCAGCTTTTTTTCCAGGCATGCGGTGTGGCCGGGATAGTAAGAGCTTGCGAACGCGCGCGCCAACCTGGTGCAGCGTAGAATTTAGGAGATGCGCAAGCAGCGGTGGTCGCTCCGCCGAGCCCGGCTGCTCGTCGGAACCAAGTTCTTACTCCTGGCGGGCCTGGTCAGCTTCGTCCTGTTGACGTGGCTGCTCTCGCTCGTGGCGGGGTTGGACCGCGCAGTGCACCTCGGGCCGCTGCTCGCGGCGGCCATGGCCGGGGTACCGGCCGTCCTCTGGCTGGGGTTCTTCTACCTGCTGGATCGGCATGAGCCCGAGCCCAAGCAGCTGATCGCAGGCGTGTTCGTGCTGGGGGCCCTGGTGGCCGGCCCCATCGCGTCGTTCGTGCAGGAGCAGGCGGCGCCCGTCCCCGCGCTCTACGGGTCGCCGACCGGGCTCGCCCAGGTCGTCTACCTGGTGCTCGTCGTGGGGCTCACGCAGGAGATGTGCAAGTACGCGGCCGTCCGCTACACCGTGTACCTGTCGCGCGAGTTCGACGAGCCCATGGACGGCATCGTCTACATGATGGCGTGCGGCACGGGCTTCGCCGTGTGGACCAACTACCAGTGGCTGACTGACCGGGGCTCGACGGTGCACATCGCCCAGGCCGCCGCGAAGATCGTCGTCACGACCCTCGCCCACGCCTCCTTCGCGGGTGCGCTCGGCTACGTGATGGGACGCGCGAAGTTCTCGCGGCGCAATGCGCCGCTGCGCGGGCTCCTCCTCATGCTGGGCCTCATCGCGGCGGCCGCGCTGAACGGCTTCTTCTATCTCGTCGCCGACTTCGTCGAGGGCTCGGACTGGCAGCTGCACACGTGGCGCCCGCTCCTGTGGGCGTTCGTCTACGCGTCGTTCGTGTTCGGCGTGATCCTGTTCCTCTCGCAGCGCCTGCTCGCTTCGTCGCCGTTCCGGCGGGGCGGTGGCGCGTGACCGACGAGAAGACAGACCCGCCGAAGGACGAGCCCGAGCACGACGTTCTCGACGAGGATGCCCAGGAGTCCGACGCCGCGATCGATCTCGCGGCCGGCACCGACTGGGAGCCGTGGTCGCCACCCGACCAGTGGGCCTACGGGGATCCCGAGGCCGCCATGTTGCCCACGCCCGACGACATCTCGGGCGCGGCCGCGGCAGCACCCGCGGTCGAGGGCGGGACCACCGCCAGCAGCGACGCCGACGGGCGGCGCGCGGCCGTCGAGGCCCCACCTCCGTCATCGATCGATCCCGCGGCCGCGGCCTTCGAGGCGGCGCGCATCGCCGAGCAGATCGTCGGATCCAGCTTCGATACCTCCGCCGGGGCCGCCATCGTGGCCGCCGCCGCCGCCGGAGCCGCCATCGAGGCCGCCCGGGCCCGGCGCGCTGCGGGCGAGGCTCCGATCAGCGAGGAGCCGCCGCCGACGACCTCCAGCGATCCGGTCGTCACCGCGCGCCTCCAGCGCGACAAGATCCTGCGCGCCCTCGCCGACGATGTGGCGGCGCAGGCCGAGGAACAAGCCGCATCGCAGAGCGCGCCCGAGCGGCCCTCGGCGCAGATGCGCGCGGTGCCGCCGCCGATGCCGATGCCCCGCGCGCAGAGCCAGGGGCGCGACGCCGGGGCCGACGACGACGAAGAGCTCGACCCCGTCGAGCTGGCCTCGGCTGCCATCCAGCGGCTCCGGCAACGAGCGCGTACCGACCTCGCGGAGCTGCGCGTTCACTACCAGCGCCACGACATCGTCGTGCTGGTCGTCGGGTTCATCCTGATCGTGTTCGCGGGCCGCATGCACGAGCGAATGATCACGCCGCCCGTGAAGCACTTCAGCGAGCGAGGCCTCGAGTTCGATCACACGCAGGGCTTCCTCAAGCCGGAGGCCATTCCGCTCGAGCCGCCGCGCATCATTCGCGACCCCACGGGCCGACCGCCGGCTCCGACGTCGGCGTACAACGTCGCGCTTGCGTGGGCGCAGAACGCCCGCGTCCGGCTCGAGGTCCTCGTCGACAAGAAGCCCACGTGGAGCAACATCGTGACGGGGCTCGAGCTCGATCGCAGGTCCCGCTGGGGCGAGCTCTACACGCTCCGGGCGAGCTCGGTCGAGACCATCAGTGGGCACGACTGGCTGCGCACCGCATACCGCTACGCACACAGTCCCGCCAAGGGCGACGAGCCTCGCGTCGACGATGCCGTCGAGTACGCGACGATCGATCGCGACCAGATCTACGTCGTCACCCTCTTCGGCTCCGACGACGAGATCGAGCGGCTCGAATCCGTGGTGGGCCCCTCGCTGCGCGTCCCGTCTCAGACCGGGCTCCCGCTGGTCCCCCAGACGCGCACGCTCACGCAGCGCTCGTACCCGACCGCTGTGGCCCAGGCCTTCAACTCGACGGTCATGGTCGTCGTGGCCGACCTCGTCGACGGCCGCCTGCGCGCCCGCGGGGGTGGCTCGGGCGTGGTCGTCGGTGCCGATGGGTCGATCCTCACGAACTATCACGTCATCCACGACAAGGATGGCCGCCTGCACGATGCGTTCGTCATCGGCCGCTTCAGCGAGCCGGACCTCGCACCGCAGCTCCAGTGCGCCGGTCGCCCCTCGCGCGGCAAGCTTTCGCGCGACCTCGATCTAGCCCTCATCAAGTGCGACCTCGATCTCGATGGCCGCACCTACCTCCCGACGAGCGCGGGCAGCATCTGGCCCACCCTCCCCGAGGCGCGCGCCGACGACGTGAAGATCGGGCACCGCCTGTGGGTGCTCGGCTATCCCGACGTCGGTGGTGGTGGCCTCGAGCTCAACCAGGGCGAGGTCGAAGGCTTCACCGGCCGCGATGGCGCCGCCGGCAAGGAGTTCATCAAGACGGATGCCTCCATCACCCACGGCAACAGCGGCGGGCCCGTCGTCGATGACTACGGTCGGCTGGTAGGCATCGCCTCCGCGTATCGCATCCGCGTCTCCCAGGCGGGCACGGGCGTGATGGAGACCTCGCAGGTCGGCATCGTGCGCTCCCTCTCGACAGCGAGTCAGGCCCTCGCCATCGCCGCCGCCGGCTGGACGCCCCTGGAAGGCCGCAACGACTTCGACCTCCAGCCGAACGCGATCGAGGCCCCGACCGAAGGCGTGCGGATCGCCTCGCGCGTCATCGATGCGGCCAGCGATGCCCCCATCCGCGATGCCCTCGTGATGGTGCTGCGCCCCGGCGTGGCCGCGGGAGATGTCGACGTCAATCGCCTCGACGACCAGGTCCTCTCCTGGGGCCGCTCCAACACCCAGGGCGACGTGCAGCTCAAGCAGCCCGTCCCCGTCCCCGGTACGTACACGGTGATGGTCACCGCCAACGGCTACGAGGCCCTCATCGGCGAGAACGCCCTGCGCCTCGACGCCAAGACCCCACCCGCATTCGACCCGTGGGGCTTCATCCGCCTGCGGAGTCGCTGACGCCTGAACCGACCGGAGTTGTTGTTTGGAATGGCGAGGCCATCGCGGCGCATCGCGGCGTCGAGTGCATGTTCGCGCTGGGCCGCCAGTCTAGCCTCCGGCCTGGCACTTGGAATGCACCACAGGAACACCATGGCCGCTGCACTCGGGCTCCTTGTCGTGCCCGCGATCCTCCTGACGCTGGTCGCGGTACTCATGCTCAAGTCCGCCTTCGGCGCCGCCGGCCTCATCGCGTCCGCAGTCTTCCTCGCTCTGCTTTACTTCATGGTCTTCAAACTGCTCCGGACGATGCGGCGCTGGGACCATGACGAGCAGGTGAGCTCGCTGAAGGAGCTCAAGCAAGCCGAACGCGAGGGCGAGCAGGCCGAAAGTGCGGCGCTCGAACAGCTCGAACTCAAGGCAGTGCGCGAGGCGAACCACCGAGCCTGAACGTATAGATTCCGAGCGGGAGCTACGTGCACGTGGCATCCCTCACCGCCGACGCCAGTTCGCGCCCCGAGCAGTCCGACCGATATGGCGGTCGGCGACGCTGAGCAGAGGGCTGCGATCGCGCGCGCAGCGCTTCGCCTCCAAGCAACTGGTCGCGGCGTCATGGTCGCGGCGTCCCAGGGCGCGCATTCGAACCCTAAGGTCGGTGATGAGCTCCTATCGCGCGACTTCGGGCAGTTCGCTCTGATCTACGCAGTGTCGGCGCACGGCCGGTGCGCGCGCTCTGCCAGTGGCGCTCGCCGTGATGGTCAACCGGCAATGTTGCGCAGACCTTGGCGGCACACGGCTGTGGTAGTCGCACCACCATGCGTATCTCGCGCTCTGTTCGGCGATGCGCTCATGGTCACGCTCGCCGGGATTCATTCAGCTGGGCAAGGTCCAGGAGTGCGCCGGACTTGTCGCTGACGCCTCTGCGACCTCACACACCAGATCCAGAGGTCCGGCGGTGCGCGGCGCAGGTGCGCGTCTGCAATTGGTGCGCGATTCGCCCTGCGATGACCGGCACGCATGTTGCGCTTGGCAAACCACGAGGTTCCCATGCGATCGACGCTCTATCTTGTCCTTGTGTTCGTCGTTGCTGGCTGCAGCAAAAGCGAGCCGATTCCCACCAGAAAGCAGGCGCCGGCGGGTTCGGCCGCGTCGTCGCCATCGACGGCAGTCGCGCCGGGCGACGACGACGTGGCGCCACGTTCATCACCGCCGTCCCGCGAGCTGATGAAGGATCACTTCACAACCGTCATCATCATCCGCGACGCGCTGATCGTCGGCAACCTCAAGCTCGCCAAGTGGAACGCGAGCTTCCTCGCCAAGCACGAGTCCGATTCTGCGCTGGCAAGCTGGATCATGCACGTCGACCAGCTGCGCGCGCTCGCAACCAAGGTCGCCGACGCGCCGTCGCTCGAAGTCGCCACCACCGCGAGCGCGGAGCTCGCGGTCGAGTGCGGGCGCTGCCATGCCGCGAACGCGGTGACGCCAGTGTTCCCCACCGTTGACCGCCGCGTCCCTGCGTCGGGATTTCGACCGCACATGCAACGCCACCAGTGGGCTGCCGAGCAGATGTGGGACGGCTTGATCGGTCCATCAGAGACCCGTTGGAACGACGGGGTCGCTGAGCTTGCGGAGACGCCGCTCGGGCAGGACTCGATCTTCACCAGCGCCTCGGCGACACCCGAGATCACCAAGCTCGCCACGGACGTTCACGCCCTCGGTGCGGAGGGCCGCAAGGCGACGAGTTGGAACGAGCGCGCGGCGATCTATGGTCGGCTGCTCACCAGCTGCGCGGCGTGTCATGCGGCGATCCCGCCAGCGACGCGCTGAACGCAGTCTCGACGTCTCTACATGTCTCCCGTCACCAACCTGTCTACCAAACGCCCCAGAACAAAGACTCGCCATGCGACCTGCTCACGCAGCGCATGCAGGTCCCCCCCTGCTGGTGCGGGGCGCGCGCTAAGCTCCGGGTGGAACCCGACCGGAGTTGATCTTCAAGATGCCGACAACGTCGCGGCCCATCGCGGTGTCGAGTGCGCATTCGCCCGGGAGCGGGGAAGCTTCACGCCGACGCAGCAGCATCAGCCAGCCACGCCGCGACGGCGCATGCCGGATGCCCCGCATACGCAACGACCGGCTCCGTGCCGGTGCTCGACGGACTCGTCGTGGTGACGCGTCAGTGAACCGGCGGCGGTCTCACCGCGACGCCGGCATACCGCCGGAGCCAGTAGGTGCCGTAGGGGAACTCGACGTCGAAGCCCGCCAGCCAGAGCTGCCGCACTCGTTGGTACTCGAGGCGCCAGTCCCGGTTGCGGCGGAGCGCCTCGATCCGCTGGCCGGCGTCGCGGG
>JALHPV010000383.1 GCA_022842285.1 Kofleriaceae bacterium | reverse complement strand
AGGACGAGGAAGACGAAGAGGAAGAGGAGGAGGAGTCCTCCAAGAAGAAAAAAAAGAAGAAGAAAAAGAAGGGCGGCGACGAGGAGGAGGAGGAGGAAGAGGAAGAGGACGACGACGAGGAGGTCGAATCCCCTCTCGAGGACACGTCGCTCCACCAGCCGAACCGAGCGGCCGTGCGCATCGACATCGGGGCGTCGGCGGCCAATCGCTCGCTGCGCTTCACCTCGCGCAACTTCCCCGAGGCTCCGCGGCCGTACAGCAACGCCGTCGTTCCGGGGGCGCGCGTCGAGCTCGAGCTCTATCCGCTCGCCTTCAGCAACCCGAAGAGCGCGGGCGCGGGCCTGGGGCTCGCGGCCGAGTTCGATCGCACCCTCGTCCTGAATCTCGGCACGACGACCGAACCGGGCATCAAGGTGCCGACGAAGCAGCAGCACTGGTCTGTCGGTGCGCGCTTCCGCATCGTGTTCGGCAAGAAGCCGACGTCAGCCTCGCTGACCCTCGGTGTCGACTACGCGGCGCGGTCGTTCATCCCGGACCGCTCGCCGCTCATGGACCCGCGTGCGCTCGACCTGCCGGACACCGACTACCGCTACGTCGCGCCGATGCTGTCGCTGCGCCTACCGCTCGTGAAGCAGGTCGCGCTCATCGCCGGCGGTGATGGCAAGTTGGTCTTGGATGCCGGACCGATCCAGACCGCGGCCTCGTACGGCAAGGCCAAGATCATCGGCTTCGAAGCCTTCGGCGGTCTCGACATCGTCCTCACCAAGCGCGTCGCCATTCGCCTCACCGGCGAGTTCGTCCAGTTCGGCTACACGTTCGTCGGCACCGGCGGCATGCTGACCAACAACCGCGACATGGATCCGACGACGAAAGACATCGGCGGCGCAGCGGATCGCTCCGTCGGTGGCGCCGCAACGCTCGGCGTCATGTACTGATACACTGGTCCCCGTGCAGCGGGGAACGTTGGTGGTGGTGCATCCCGAGCGCAAGGCCCAGCGCGCCCTGCAGCGGCTGGTCGGCGCCACGCTGTGCCCCGTCGTGGTGGTCGCCAATGCGGACGCGCTGACCACCATCGTCGATTCGAACACCGTCGTCATCGTGGATCTCGCCATCGCCCAGGCCTGCCCGGAGCTGGTGCAACGTCCCGCCAAGGCGTGGATCGCCGTCCCCGGGGAGGGGCTCGGGCCGGCGGATCCCGAGGTCATCACGAGCCTCCTGACGGCGGGCTGGACCCATGTCATCGCCCACGGCATGCCGATCCTGGCCGAGGAGCTCCTCGCCACCGTGCAGAAGCTCGTGCGCGACGATGCCTTCGGCCTGGAGAAGTACATGGCGTGGGGGGCCGAAGTGCGGCGCTATCAGCTCGCCGACGCACGCGACCGCGAGGCGGCGGTCGATGCCCTCGCCAAGGACGTGGTCGCGGTCGGCCTACCCGATCGTGTGGGCTCGATGGTCAGCGTCATCGCCGACGAGCTCATTGCCAATGCCCTCTATGCGGCTCCCGTCGACGCTGACGGCACGCACTTCCGGCGCGGGGAGCCCCGTGACCAGGGCCGTCCACTCACGGGCCGCGATCAGATCTCGGTGCGCTGGGCCACGGACGCGCGCTACCTCGCCATCGAGGTGCGAGACCGCTGGGGCTCCCTCGATCCGGCGACCGTTGGCCGTCGGCTGGTCGCGGGCGCCACCCCTCCCTCCGGCGGGGCCGAGGGCGGTATGGGCTTGCCACTCGCGTATGCGTGCTGCAATCAGTTCGTGGTGGCCACGGCGCCGGGCAGAGATACCGAGGTGGTCGCGCTCCTGGACGTGCGGTTCAAGCCGACCGACCTCGGCCGCGCGGCTTCCTTCCATGCGTTCGTGACGACGGCGGCGGTGCCGCAGGAGGCGGGGGACCCGTGAGCGAAGCGAACACTCTGTATAGCCGAGCGCAGCGCGAGGCGATCGGCGGGTCCGACGCCGTTGCGGCGGGGGACCCGTGAGCGAAGCGAACACTCTGTATAGCCGAGCGCAGCGCGAGGCGATCGGCGGGTCCGACGCCGTTGCGGCGGGGGACCCGTGAGCGAAACGAACACTCTGTATAGCCGAGCGCAGCGCGAGGCGATCGGCGGGTCCGACGCCGTTGCGGCGGGGGACCCGTGACGAGCTCGTATCGGTTTGGACGGCTCGACGTGCACGTAGACCCCACCATGGGGCCGGCGGGGCCGGTCATTTACTTCGTGGGGCGGCTCGACGAGGCCGCGAATCTCGGGGACGTCGGGACCGTGATTCCGCCGGGCCACGTGGTGCTCGACACGAGCGGGCTCACCTTCGTGAACTCGGTCGGTATGCGCGAGTGGATCCGCCTCATCCGCATCCTGCGCGATCGGGGAGTGATCACACTCGTCCGGGTCGCTGACGTCCTGATGGCCCACATGAACGTGGTCCGCGAATTCGCCCAAAGCGTCCGCATCGCCTCGTTTCACGCCGCGTACGTCTGTAATGCGTGCGGCGCGGAGGCCACACCGCTCATCGATGTCATGCAGCACGGACCGGCGCTGGCGGCCATGCAGGCCCCGCGAATGCAATGTACGGAATGTCGCGGCGTGATGGAGCTGGCGGATTTTCCCGAGCGGTATTTGACGATCTTCAAAGCGTAGTAGGGTGCGAGCGTGCAGCCCGACCTCCTGGCTCCTTCCGACACGTTCGCACGCCGCCACATCGCGCCCAGCGAGTCCGAGATCACCGAGATGCTCGCCGCGCTCGGCTACAAGTCGCTCGAACAACTCGCGGACGCCACCGTCCCCGCTGGCATCCGGCTGAAGCAGCCGCTCCGGCTCGGCGAACCCCTCGGTGAACACGAGCTCCTTGAGGAGCTGAAGAACCTCGCCGCCGACAATCACGTACTACGGTCGTTCATCGGGCAGGGCTACTACGACACCATCACGCCGCCGGTGATCCTGCGCAACGTGCTCGAGAACCCGGGGTGGTACACGCAGTACACGCCGTACCAGGCCGAGATTTCGCAGGGCCGGCTCGAGGCGCTGGTGAACTTCCAGACGATGGTGGCAGACCTCACCGGGCTGCCCATGTCGAACGCCTCGCTGCTCGATGAAGGCACCGCCGCCGCCGAGGCCATGGTGATGAGCGTCGAGGCGACGGGGCGCAAGCGGATGGACTTCTGGATCCAGGCCGAGACCCATCCGCAGACGATCGCGGTGGTGTCCACGCGGGCCGAACCGCTCGGCGTGAAGGTGAAGGTCGGCACGGTGGCCGAGATCCAGGCCGCCCTCGGTCCGGCCGTCGCCGGCGTCTTGCTCTCGTACCCGACGACGGATGGCCGCGTGGACGATCACCGCGCGATCGCGAAGGCGGTGCACGACGTCGGCGCGACGGTCGTCATGGCGACGGACCTCCTCGCGCTCACCCTGCTCACGCCCCCGGGCGAGCTCGGGGCCGACATCGCGATCGGCAGCGCGCAGCGGTTCGGCGTGCCGATGGGCTTTGGCGGCCCACACGCCGCGTTCATGGCGTGCAAGGACGAGTTCAAGCGGACGCTGCCGGGGCGCATCATCGGCGTCTCGAAGGACGCCAAGGGCAAGGTCGCCTATCGCCTCGCGCTGCAGACGCGCGAGCAGCACATTCGCCGCGAGAAGGCCCTCTCGAACATCTGCACGGCGCAGGTGCTCCTCGCGGTGATGGCCTCGATGTACGCCGTCTATCACGGCAGCGAAGGCCTCGTGAAGATCGCCACGCGCGTGCGGGGCTTCACTGCCGTCGTCGCGGCCGGGTTGCGCCGCCTCGGTTATCAGGTGCGGGGCGGTCAGCACTTCGACACGCTCCGCGTCGACCTCGATGCGCATCAGCAGGCGGCCGTCCTCGCGCGCGCGCTCGATCGCGGCTTGAACCTGCGCCGCTACGCGGATGGCGTCGGCATCTCCTGTGACGAGACGACCTCGCAGGCCGACGTGCACGACCTGCTCGAGGCGTTCTACGCCGCCTCGCCGGCGGCTCCGCGCGATGGCGGCGAGCTGCCGTTCGATGTCACGGAGCTCATCCAGGGCACCGAGCTCCCGGCGCTCGATCTGGCGCGCACGTCGCCGTTCCTCACGCACCCGACGTTCTCGCGCTACCACGCCGAGCACGAGCTGTTGCGCTACCTCAACCGCCTGCAGGCGAAGGACCTGTCGCTCACCACGTCGATGATTCCGCTCGGCTCGTGCACGATGAAGCTGAACGCCACGACGGAGATGCTCCCCGTCACGTGGCCCGAGTTCGGTCGCATCCACCCGTTCGCCCCCGCCGAGCAGTGGGGTGGCTACCGCGCCCTGTTCGATCAGCTCGAGGCGTGGCTCGCCGAGATCACGGGCTTTGCCGCCGTGTCCTTGCAGCCGAACTCCGGCGCGCAAGGGGAGTACGCCGGCCTCCTCGCGATTCGCGGGTACCACCTGAGCCGCAACGATGCCGGGCGCACGGTGTGCCTCATCCCGCAGAGCGCACACGGCACCAACCCGGCCTCGGCCGTGCTGGCCGGCATGCAGGTCGTCGTCGTCGCCTCGAACCCGGACGGCACGATCGATCGCGCCGACCTCGCGAAGAAGGCCGAGCAGCACGCGCAGAAGCTCGGCGCCCTGATGGTCACGTACCCGTCGACGCACGGCGTCTTCGAGGACGGCATCCAGGAGGTCTGTCAGATCGTCCACCGCCACGGCGGCCAGGTGTACATGGACGGCGCGAACATGAACGCGCAGGTCGGGCTCACCCGCCCCGGCGACATCGGCGCCGATGTCTGCCACCTGAACCTCCACAAGACGTTCTGCATCCCGCACGGCGGCGGCGGTCCGGGCATGGGCCCGATCGGCGTCGCGGCGCATCTCGCGCCGTTCGTCTCGGGCCATCCGCTCGCCTTGCCGGGCACCCAGCCCGTCGGGCCAGTCTCGGCGGCGCCGTATGGCTCCGCGTCGATTCTGCCCATCTCGTTCGCGTACATCGCGATGATGGGCGAGGCGGGCCTGAAGCGCGCGACGCAGGTGGCGATCCTCGGCGCGAACTACATCGCGCATCGCCTCGGCAAGGCCTATCCGGTGCTCTACACCGGTCAGAACGGTCGGGTCGCGCACGAGCTCATCCTCGACTGCCGCGGCTTCAAGAAGACGGCGGGCATCGAGGCCGAGGACATCGCGAAGCGCCTCATGGACTATGGCTTCCACGCGCCGACCATGTCGTTCCCGGTCCCGGGCACGCTCATGATCGAGCCGACCGAGAGCGAGAGCAAAGCGGAGCTCGACCGGTTCTGCGAGGCGATGCTCGCCATTCGCGCCGAGATCGAGGCCGTCGAGACCGGTGCCATCGACAAGGCGAACAACCCGCTGAAGAACGCGCCGCACACCGCCGCCGAGGTCACGGGCACGGAGTGGAATCACCCGTACACGCGCGAGCAGGCGGCGTTCCCGGCGCCGTGGCTGCGCATCCACAAGTACTGGCCGACGGTGTCGCGGGTCGACAACGCGTACGGCGATCGCAATCTGGTGTGCGCGTGCCCGCCGATCGAGGCCTATGGCTGACATCGTCGGGCTGGCCGCGATCATCATGTCGCTGGGGATGGCCCCGGCGATCGTCTACATCCGCGGCCAGGTGAAGCTGAAGGAGCGGCGCCTCGAGCTGGAGGCGAAGGAGGGCGGAGCGGGGAGCCAGAAGCTGCTCGAAGAGAACCGCCTCCTGCGCGAGCGCGTCGAGAACCTCGAGTCGATCGTGTGCAGCGTCGACTACGAGCTGAACCAGAAGGTCGCGAAGCTCATCGACCAGTCGCGTGTGCAGCAGGCGCTGCCCGCCGTACCCGAAGGTGGAGGTGGAGGCGGCCCGGTCGACCCCACCGCATCGCCCGCCGACGGCGCCGCGCCCCGCGCTCTCGCAGGACTCGATCGCACCGCGACCGCGATGGTCTCCACGCCCAAGCCGAGCCCCCTCACCACGTCGCTCGAGCCGGGACAGGTGCTCGCGCAGCGCTACCGGGTGCAGCGTCTGCTCGGGAAGGGCGGCATGGGCGCGGTGTATCTCGCCGACGATGAGGTGCTCGGGGAGCTCGTCGCCCTGAAGGTCATCTCGAGCGCCTTCGCCGCCGACGAGACGGCGATGATCG
>JALHPV010000382.1 GCA_022842285.1 Kofleriaceae bacterium | reverse complement strand
GCTCGCAGAAGCACTCGAAGCTCTGCGGGTCCTGCTGGCAGGCCATCCCCGTCGGCTGATTCGGATCCTGCGCGCACTCCTGCTCGGTCGGGTTCTGCTCGCAGAAGCACTCGAAGCTCTCCGCGTCGGCGGCACACGCGCTGTCACCCGTCCCCGGATCGTCGCCCTTGCCCGTCCCTGGGTTCGACGGATCGGGCGGCGCATCACCGACCACACAACCCGCCGCAAACAGGAAGAGGAGAGCGAGGGGGCGGAGGTTCTTCATGGTCGTCGTCTCGTGCAGCGAGCGGGCCACGCGCTCCCGCACGTCATCTCGGGCGGTTGATGCGACGAACGGCGGATCGCCTGAGGTGTACGCTACTCCATGTGGCGACTCCTCCCCGCATATCTATACGAAACTCTTGAGTTAAACACTGCGCTCGGAGCGCACGCGGGTGCGCGATCGCAAACGAGAAGGAACCCTGGAAGCACCTCGTGCGTCTCCATGCCTGTACCGTGACTGTGGGGGCCTCATGAAACGCGTCTTGATCCTGCTGGGCGTGGGCTCGGCGGCGGCGGTCGGGTTGGCGATGTATCTGCGCGGCGATGACGGGTGTGCGTCCGCGCGCGAACGCTATGGGCTCGAAGCATTTACCTGCCCCGAGGGCAAGGTCCGCCAGACCGTGACCGTCGAAGCCACCGGGCTGCGTCGCGGCGACAAGGACGGCGGGCGGGTGCGCGTCTGGGGCCTCGCTCACTACACGACCCGCCGCTCCGACGACGTGCAGACGCAGCCCATCCGCCGCTTCGACTCGGTCCAGCTCGCGCTTGTCGATGCGAAGAACGTCGTGACCCCGCTTCCCGTCGCGAGGTGGGAGGCCGACCAGACCGCACAGGTGACGCTGCCAGACGTCCCCGATGGCGACTACAAGCTGCGTGCGACCTACCGGACGAAGATCGAGGCGGGCAGCGTGGACGTGCCGCTCGCCCTCTACACGCCGGGGCGCATTCACGTGCTGACCGATCGCCCGCTGTACGAGCCCGGCAATCAGGTGAAGTTCCGCGCGGTCGTGCTGCGAGCCCGCGACCTCGCGCCGCTCGACGGACGCCCCGGCAAGTGGCGGGTCATCGACCCGAACGGTGATGTCATGCTCGAAGAGCAGGCGAACGCGGGCGAGTGGGGCGTCGTCGCCGGCTCGTTCCCGCTCGACGCGCAGGCCACGCAGGGGACGTGGAAGGTGGCGTGGGAGTCGGGCGGTGATCGCGACGAGGTGCCGTTCGAGGTCGAGCCCTTCACGTTGCCGCGCTTCCGCGTCGATGCGACCGCCGAGCAGGCCTTCTATCGCGTGGGCCAGACTCCCCTCATCCGCGGCTCGGTCCTCTACAGCTCCGGGGCCCCGGTCGCGAACGCGCGGATCGAGGTGACCTGGGGCTACGAGGGGGAGTGGCCGCTCCCCACGAACTGGCTCGAGACGGTGCTGCCGACGCAGGCCGTGACCTCGGCGGCCGGTCGCTTCGAGCTGAAGCTGCCCACGATCCCCGCCGACCTCGTCGGGCGCGCGACGCTCGTGGCGCGCATCGGCGCCATCGACGCCGCCGGGGACCGTGTCGAGTCCGCCGCGGCGGTGCTGCTCTCCGAAGAGGGCATCCAGGTCTCCGCGGTCACGGAGCTCGCCGGCGGTCTCGTCGAGGGCTTCAATAACCGCCTGTTCGTTCGCGCCACCACCCCGGATGGGCGCGTGCTCGCGAACACCAAGATCACGGTCAAGCGCGCGTGGCAGCCGAAGGAGCCGGGGGTGGAGGCGATGCTCGACGAGGACGGCGTCGCCACGTTGCAGATCGACCCGGGCGCGCCCGTGAACGTGGTCATCCCCGCGCTGCCATACCGGCCACCGCCCAAACGGGCCGCCGTGTCACGCGGCGAGCCCGAGGAGCTGGTTCGTGACGAAGGCGCCTCGCTCGCGGACCAGGTGGCAATGGACCGCTGGCTGCCGGCGCTCGAGCCGTGCGCGCGCTACTTCGAGGGTGACGAGTCGCTCCAGGCGGTCACCATCGGAGTGCGGGTCACGTCGGGGGGCAGCATCGTGTCGGTGGCGGCGGGCTCGTCCGACCTCGAGACGTGCCTCGCCGATGCCGTGCGGCGGCAGCGCCTGCCGGCCGGTGGCGACCGCATGTACGCCATTCCCTTCAACGTCGAGAACCCCGACCTGCCGACGGTGGATGTCAGCGCGAATGGTGTGACCGGTGCGCCCGAGGCGGTCGAGGAGGGGCTTCGATCGCTCGCCAAGGGCGCCCGTGACTGCCTGCCGCGTACGGCGACGGGTGAGGGCACGCTGCCCCGCCGGCTCCTGTGGAGCGTGAAGGCCGGCGCGAGTGTGGTCTCGTTCGACGGCTGGATCGCGGATCCCGAGGGCACGGCGACGGCCGCGCTGCCCTGTCTGACCTCACGGCTCGCGGGCAAGCGGATCACCCTCGCGGAACCGTCGGACGCGAGCTACATGGGCGTCGCGCAGTTCTCGGTGGGGCTGCCCGCGAGCGAGGAAGCGAGCCGCCCGCAGGCGACGACGATGCTCGGCTACGAGCTGGTGGTCACCGCCGATGACCCGGCCGGGCCCCAGAGCGCGAAGCTGCGCGTGCATCCGGGCACGGTGCCGGCCCTGCGGATGCGCGTGACGCCGATCCTGCCGCGCATCGGCGAGACGGTGACGGCCCAGCTCATTCGCGGACCGGAGTTTCGCGGCACGCTGCCCAAGGAGCTCGAGCTCGTCTGTCTGAAGAGCAAGGCGAAGCAGAAGCTCGAGTCCGACAACACGGCGAAGTTCGCCATCGCCGCCGATGCGACGGGCTGGTGCGAGGTCGTGGGCGGTGGCGTGCGCGCGCTGGTCTACGTGAAGACCGATGCGGACCTCGCGGTCTCGGTGACGCCCAAGCTCGAGCGCTACGCCCCGGGCCAGACAGCGGATCTCGCGATCCGGACCGCGATCGGCGGGCAGGGCGCGCAGGCCGCGGTGGGCCTCTTCGGCGTCGACGAGAGCCTCGGGCAGATCGCGACCCTACCGGGTGCGGACGCGATGGCGCGGCTGGCGCCGAAGGTCGAGACCTCCGATCCGGCCTTTGGCGTGCTGGATGGGCAGGCGCTCGCGCTCGGGCGGATCCGGGGCGTAAACGCCGCGGCCGCGACGGTGCTGCGCGTGAGCGCCATCCCCCCGCCGCCCGCGCTCGACGCGGTCGCGAGTGGCCGCGCGTCGACGACGTTCGACCCACTTGTCGAGCTCACCGACAACTTCTATCGCGTGCTCGCCGAGCTCCATGCGCAGACGCGCAGGTGGGAGGCGAGCGCGCCGAAGGAGGAGTTGATGCGTCCCGCGACGATGGCGCGGCTGTGGGGCGAGGCCCTGCGGGCCGTCGAGGCGCGCCAGGAGCCGGTGACCGACGCCTACGGACGGAAGCTGACGCTGCGGCTTCTCCCCGAGGACCTGCTCGCGCTCACCGACCCGCGCTTCGTCGTGGTGATCGGCACGCGCCTGCCGGAGGACACCGATAACTGGATCGACTGGGTGCAGAAGGAGAAGCCATGAAGCGGACCGGACAGCTCGCCCTCGTACTCGCCCTCGCGGCCTGCAAGGCCCGAGACGATGGCTCGACGGTCGAACAGGTCGAAGACCGAGCCATGGAGGCCACGGAGAAATCGTCCGCGGTGACGGATGAGCTCGAACGTGACCAGGCCCGCTCCGCCGGCAGCGCCATGGCGCTCGAGGAAGGCAAGATGGGGCGCAAGGACGACGGGCGCGCGCAGGGCCAGTACAAGATGCGGGCGGCTCCCGCGGCTCCCGCCAGCGTGATGGGCGGCGTCGCCGACTTGGCCGTCAGCCAGCCCATCGATGCCAATGGTGCTCCAGGGACGACCGCCGGGGCGGAGTCGGCTCCGACGCGCGCATGGTTCCCGGAGACCTTCCTGTTCGAGCCGCTCGTCGTCACCGATGCGACCGGCATGGCCCAGGTGAGCGTGAAGGTCCCCGACCGGCTCACGACGTGGCGCGTGCTCGCCCTCGCGCACTCGCGCAGCGGCGCGCAGGGCGGGGCGGTGACGAGCTTCCTGGGGACGCTGCCGGTGTATGTCGATCCGATCGTGCCGCCGACGCTCGTCATCGGCGACGAAGTGCGGCTGCCGATCCAGGTCGTGAACACCACCGATGCCGCGGTCACGAGCCAGCTCGCCACGCGCGCGACGAACGCCGTGCTCTCGGGGGGGAGCGGCTCGCGTACGGCACCGGCGCAGGGCAGCCTCGTCGAATACGCGACGCTGAAGGCGACGAAGCCCGGCGTGATCGAGCTGACATCGGGCCTCGCGGGTGCAGACTCGGTCGTGCGGACGATCGAGGTGCGGCCCGCCGGTCAGCCGGTCGAGGTCACGCGCAGCGGCACGCTCGCGTCCACGCGTTCCCTCGCGATCGAAGGTCCGACCGGGTCGGATCCGGCCACCGATCGCGTGCGGCTCGTCGTGTTCCCCGGGGCGCTCGCGCTCGTGCGCGCCGAGCTCGGCGTCTCGACCGCGCGCCAGGGACTGGCCGAGGACGCGTACGCGCTCATGCTCGCCGGCCGCGCGCCCGCGCTGGTCACGGCCCTCGGCGACAAGCCCGATACGGCCGCGCTGCGCGACCTGACGATCATCGCCGGGCAACGCATCGTGCGGGCGGCGCGCACGCTCGACACGGAGCAGGCCACGCTCATCGCGGCCGCCGCTCTCGCGCATCCCCAGAACCCGATGCTGTCACGGCTGGGCGAGCGCGCCGCCGACACCCTCGCGCGAGCACAGCGGCCCGATGGCACGTTCGCCGGTGGCGCCGGCTGGACTCTCCAACGCGTCCTCGTGGCCACCGCCGAATCGACGAACGCGGTGCGAGCCGCGATGGCGACGCCGGAGCAGCAGCAGCGCGCGCAGGGCGTGAGCCTGCGGGCGGGCAGTGCCTTCGCGCGCAACGCGGACCAGGTCACCGACGGGTACACCGCCGCGCTCATGCTCTCCACGGGCGCGGTCGAAGGTGCGCTGGCCGAGACCCTCCGCGAGCGCGTGCGGGCCGCCTGTGTCGACGGTGGTGACGGCACGAAGTACCTGAAGGTCGATCCAGACATCGTGCGGGCCGATGGTCAGACGCCGTCACGCATCGAGGCCACCGCCATCGCCGTGCTCGCGCTCGAAGAAGATCCGAAGTCGGCCGCGCTGCTCGCTGACCTCGGCGCCACGTTGCTCTCCGGCTACTCGCTGTACAGCGGCTGGGGCGATGGTCGCGCGAACATGGCAGCGATGCAGGCGGTCACCCGCTTGTTCGATCAGCCACTTCCGGACACGATCGACATCACCCTCGTGAAGGACGGCGCGGTCGTGATCGAGGGCACCTTTGATCGCGCAAAGCTGCGCGACGTGCTCGTGCTCGCGTCCTTGGCGCCGGGCGTGGCGGGGCTCCACGACTATCAGGTGTCCTCGTCCCCGCCGATCGCGGGGCTCGGGTTCTCTCTGCAGGTCGAGGGGTTCGTGCCGTGGTCGCAGCAGCCGGTGGCGGGCGGCCTCGAGCTGCAGCTCCCGATGAAGCTCGCCGGTCAGGTCGGCAAGCCCATCGACATCGCCGTCACCGCCATCGCACCGCAGGGCATGGAGCTGCACCTCACCCAGGCGTTGCCGGCGGGCGTCCAGGTCGATACGCCGAGCCTCCAGAAGCTCGTCGCCGACGGCGTCATCGCGCGGTTCGAGACGGCCGACGGTCGTGTCGAGCTGTTCGTGAATGCCCTGGCCCCGGGCCAGGTGTTCACCGCCACGTACCGGGCGATTCCGACGCTGGCGGGCACGCTGCACGGGGCCGCCTCGAAGATCGAGAGTGGCTCGCACGAGCACTGGGTGCCGCCGACGACCTGGACGATCCGGCCCTAGTCCCAATGCTGGTCAGGTAGCGGCGGCGAATCGTGCTTGTGCTCGTGCTCGTACTCGTGCTCGGGGGTGAGGAGGCGGTCGATCAGCCTCGTTAGCGGCCCTCGAGCAGCGCGAGGCCCTTCGCGACCTCTTCCTCGTCGTCGCCCACGATCGCGCGGGCGCGGTCGAGCGTGATCCTCGCGGCGGCGAGCGCCCCGGATGCGGCCTCGAGGCGCCCCCGGAGCGCGAGGGCGGCGCCGACCTTGGGGT
>JALHPV010000381.1 GCA_022842285.1 Kofleriaceae bacterium | reverse complement strand
CGACGGCGTACTCCGAGCGACCAGCGAGCGGCGGAACGGCGGCAAGGACGTCGGCGCGCAGCGAAGCGGGATCGGACACGTCTTCTGGTACCACGGCGGCGTCACGGCAACCGAAACCGAGAACGCAACTGGCCACGATGGCGGCTGCCGTTCGCTTCATCGGTGAAGCCCGACTACTCCTTCGGCGGCGTGGGCTCGGCTCATGGCGGAGAGACTATCCCCGATCGAGGGCAGGCGCCCGTGAGATGCTCGTGACCGCCGAGTGAGAGACGCTCCCATCATGGGCAGTGCGCCCACCTCGAGCCTGCGGACCCGCAGCCTCGAAGCCACCCTCGCCATCGCGCGGGCGATCGCGCCCACGGTTGGCATCACGCGCGTGACCGAGACGACAGCTCTCGATCGACTCGGCGTCCCGGTCTACGCGAGCATCCGACCCTCGGCGACTCCCGGGTCGCTCTGCGTCAGCGCGGGCAAGGGCATGACTCCGCTCGAGGCCGAGGTCGGTGCATACATGGAAGCGATCGAGCTCGCATGGGCGGAGCCGCAGCGTGCGGTGCTGCAGCGTCAGCTCGTTCCCGCGCGGGAGCTGGGAAGCCGGACAGGCGAACCGTGGCTGTCGTTCCTCCCCCAGCGCGCCATCACGGCCGACACGCCCGTGCTCGCCGTGCCGATGACGAACCTCCGCAGCGACGAGACCTGGTGGGTTCCGGCGGAGCGCGTGCTGTTCCCGGTACTGCCCGGCGAGGGTACGGGCATCTTCGGCTCCGAGGGCAACGGTCTCTGTTCCGGCAATACGCGCGCCGAGGCGGTGCTGCATGGTCTCTGCGAGGTGCTCGAGCGCGACGTCACGTCGATGACATTCAGCATGAAGCGCGACACCCAGCGCGTGGCGAACACCACGCTGCCGGCACCGCTGCGCGCGATTGTGACGCGGATCGACGCGCTCGGCTTCGATCTCCACGTGCGCCGTGCGCTGAACGTGTTCGCCCTCCCCTACTTCGTGGCCGGCATCGTCGATCGCACCGAGCCCGACCACGCGTACCGCGGTGACGGCTTGCACCCCGACGCCACGATCGCGGTCACGCGCGCCGTGTGCGAAGCGTTCCAGTCGCGGCTGTCGGACATCCACGGCGGCCGCGACGACCTGACCCTGCATCGCACCGCAGACCAGAACACCGACGTGAAGCCGGCGCCGTTTCGCCAGTTCTTCGCGTCGCTAGGCACGGGCCCCGCGATCGACTTCGCGAGCATTCCCACGGTCGGGGCGGGCCGCGACATCGCCACCGCGACAGCAGACCTCATTGATCGCCTCGCCGGACAAGACCTCGTGGACGTGCTCGTCGCGGAGCTCGCGCCGCCCGACCTCGGCATCCACGTCGTGCGCGTGGTGGTGCCAGACCTCGAGTGCAGTGTCGGCATGCCGGGCCGCATGGGTCGACGGCTTGCGGCTGCGAAGGCGCGCCATGCCGCCCGCTAGGTTGCTGTTCGTCGGCCCGACGCTCCACCGCGGGCGCGAGCTCGGGTTGCCGCTGCCCATCGACGACTTCGAGCTGCGAGCGCCGATCCGGCGCGGCGACGTCGACCTGCTCAGGGATCGCGAGCCCGGGCTACTCGTGATCGCCGACGGCTACTTTCACCTGCGCCATCTTGCTGTAGGGCACGCCGAGCTCCGCGATGCGATCGCGGCAGGCTGGGAGGTGTGGGGGCTCTCGTCGATGGGCGCGATCCGCGCCGCCGAGTTGCGTTCCCTCGGGATGCGCGGCTTTGGTCGCGTGTTCCAGACCTACGTCGACGATCCGGCGTTTCGCGACGACGAGGTCACGCTACTGCACGAGGCCGAGCCGCCGTACCGCGCGTTCAGCGAGCCGCTGGTGCACATCCGCGCCTACCTTGCCGCCCAGGTCGCGGCGGACACGCTGGCCCCCTCGCTCGCCGAGGACATCCTCACCACGCTGCGCCGCCGGTGGTTCGGCGACCGGACCCTCGCTGCCCTCCGTGCCATGCTGCCACCGGAGCTCGCCGCGAACCTCGGCCGCCTGGACGGGCACCAGATCAAGTCGCAGGACCTGAGCGAGCTGCTCTCGCAGCGCCCCTGGAGTCGCTAGCCAAGCTACCTAGGGTAGCTTCCAGTCGCCCGCGGCGACGTGAGCGAAGTCGCCGGCCCCCAGCACGGCCGTGTTGCGATCGGTCTTCCGCGCAACGAGCCAGTCCGTATCGCCATGGCGCACGCCGCTGATCCCGACGACGTCCGCGGGACGCGCGCCCGTGTAGATCGCGACCCCGTGCGTGGCGTCTCCGGCGCGCGGCCAGCATGCGATCAGCACGAGTCCCTCGCCGGTGAACTCCTTCGTACCGACCGCGATGCGGCCCGGCTCGATGACGAAGCCCGCACGCTTCACGACCTCGGAGATCACCGGATTGTCGCCCGGCGTGCCGAACGCCACGAGATCGACGCCACTCGGCGCCTCGCCGTCCGCCGCCACGATCGTGTTCGCCTTGCGGAGTTTGGCGTGCACCGCGCGCGCGTACTGGTCGATGGCCGGCGTGGGCGCGATGACCCAGACGCTGGTGGGCGAGTGCACGGCATCGACCGGTCCGAGGAAGCCCGGCGCGGGCACGCCATGCTCGTACTCGGCTGCGATCGCGGTGAACCGCTCGAGGATCGCGGGCATGCGCTTCGCGAGGAGCTCGGGGCCGGGCTGCATCACCTCGGCGAGGCTGGTCGTCCACGCGAATGACTCGCCGCGATCCTTGCGCAGCGTCGCCCCCGCGGCGGCCGCACCGTGCAACTCGAGGAGGTAGTTGTAGGTGATGGCGCGGACGCCCGACTCGTGGGCCACCGTCATCGGATCCGCGTAGGCTTGCGCGCGCATCGCGTCCGCCACGCCACCGTAGAGTCGGGTCGCGGTTGGCTCGAGCTCGGCCTGGTGGGCGGTGAAGAGCGGGTTCACGTAGGCATGACCGAGCTCGTGCACGAGGAGCGCGCGCAGGAGGTTCGTCACGACGAGCTCACCGCCGGGCCCGGTCACGCCGAGGATCTGCACGTACGTGTCGGGCGTGCGCGGGCCGAAGTTGCGCTGCCCCGCGATCGGGGACGGCACCACGAGCATCGCCGCGGTGGTGGGACCGAACAGCTTCTCGAAGTACGGCACGACCTGCTCGCGGTCGAGGAGGCCGCGCAAGGTGGTCTCGAGCGTGCGGAAGTAGGCGGCATGCTCGGCGAAGAAGGCATCGAACTTCGTGTCGGCTGCGAACGCGCGCACCGCGGTCGCGAATGCCTCTGGATCCGCCTTGGCCCAGCGCGCGTCGAGGGTGGTGCGCTCGGCGGCGGGACGCAGCTGGTACGCGTCGTCGAGGTGGATGGCGAAGCTCATCGGGGCGTCGTAGCCGATGCCGTGGGCGGCCCGCAGCGACCGCGCCGCCACCACGGCGGCATGCTCGGCGTAGGGAGCGAAGTAGCGCTCCACTGCGTCGAGGTACGGCGTGCCCCGGGTCGTGGCGTACTCACGCGCGCCGGCGAGGCGCTCGATGACCGCCAGTAGCTCGACCCGTCGATCGACGCGGACGGCGACCTTGGCCGGCGTCGCGATCGGGGCGGGAGCCGGGGTCGGGCTCGGAGGCGCCGCCGGCTTGGAGCTCTCGCGGCACCCGAGCCCGAGCGAGATAGCAACCGCGAGCAGCGAGATGGCGCGCATGCGGGAAGCCTATCGCGACGCGCGCTACGATTGCGCCGTGGCAGTCACGACGCGAGATGGCTGGGCGCTCGATGTCATCGAGGCCACGCTCGCCTACTTCGTGCCGCGCGATCGCTCGCCGCTCGCCGACTGGCGAGATCGCGTGGCGTTCTACGCGCGCCGCCTCGTCGCGTTTCACACCCGGGAGCTGACCGGCCAGTCCGAGCTGCGAACCACCGTGGCCGCAGAGCCGGTGCGCTCCGCCCTCGCCGCCGAGGAGCTGCGCCTCGGCGATCCGACGTTCACGTTCATGCAGACGATCGGTGAGGTCGAGCGCACGCTCGCCTTCGCGCGGACGCGGGTGGGCTTCCCGATCCTGATCGTCCTCTCCGACATCAACTGGCGCGAGCTCGACGACTTCTGGCGCGTACGCGCGACCGACGCGGGCCCCATCTTCGACGGCATCATCGCGGGTCATCACCATGTCCCGGGCTCGCCGTCGGGTGGGTCATGCGCGACCTACGTCCCTGCGCGCGGCGTCGGGCTCGCGCTCGTCAGCGCGGACGGCTGGCGCGTCCCCTACCGCGGCAGCGACTGCGTCGTTTATCACGAGGGCATCGGACACGCGATCGGGTTGCCGCACCCCGAGGCCGCCGACGGCTCGGTCATGAGCCACGCGCAGTACCGCGGCGAGCTCCGCGATAGCTGGCTCGCCGGCGCCGACAAGCGGGCCCTTGGCTGGACGCCCGCATCGCCGCCGAACATCGCGGAGCTGCGCGTCCGCGTCGAGCCGCCGGTCCCGCGTCCGGGAGAGAGCATCGCCTTGCACTGCACGTGGCCGGCCGGCGCCCGGATCGCGAGCGGGACGGTGGCATGGCAGTGCGAGTTGCATGGGCCCTGGACGACGCGCCCTCTCGCGACCGGCGTCCTTCCCCTGGTCCTCGCCCTCCCTGCCTTCGCGGCGCCGACCCCCGTCAGCTACCGCATCGCGGCGCAGCTCGAGGGCGGACCTGCGCTCGACGCGTGGGGCTACTTCCAGGTCCGGATCGCGCCCGACATCGCGCCGCTGCCAGGCGAGGTCTCCGCCGGGGAGCCGGTGGCCGGGGACGTCGTCACCGTCATCGCCACGCGGCGGGCGGGCACGAGTGACCTCGTGGTCGAGCGTCCCGGCTTCGCGCTCACTGCCCCGGGCGCCTGGTTCGAGGTCGACCGGCCGACGGCGGTCGCGTGGATCGTCGACGGCGCCGGCGTGCGCGTGCTGTGCGATGGCCGGAGCGTGGAGCAGCCGCGCGCGGCGAACGGGCCTGCGCCCGCGCCCGATCACTTCGTGCTGGAGGAGCTGCGCGCCACGAGCTCGATCGAGCGCGAGCGGATGAAGAATCCGGCGATGCTTGCCCGCACGTGACCACCGGCCGTGGCGTCGACGCGCGCGATCTTGTGCGCGTGGCCACCCGCCATCACGACGAGGCGATTGGGACGCGGCGTCACGTAGTGCCCGAACCCAGGCTCGGCGATCCGCGCGGCGAGGCGTGACCGATCGAAGCGGTCCGCCGGCGCGATCGGCTGACCGTCGCGAGGATCCAGCTCGAGGTCGCGCTGCTGGCGCGTCGATTCGTGGGCGAGCACGAGCTCGCCACCCCAGTGCGGATCCCAGCGCGGATGCACGTAGTAGGCGTAGGCAGCGGAGTACATCCCGCCGTCCGTGTGCCACGAGAGGCCACTCCCCGGCGGATAGATCCACGGCACCGCCGTCATCACCGCCCATTCGGCGATGGCTTCGCCGGTCCAGCGCGCGAGCTCCTCGCTGGCCCCGAGGACACGGCCGATGAACGCGTCGATGGGCGCGCCCGTCGGATGCCGGGCCGTGCGGGAGTCCATGCCCTCGGCGAGTGGATCCACCACGGCGAGTGTCGCCGCCGCCTGGAGCGGCTGACCGTCGGTGAGCAGCCACGGCGACTGCGGCGCGCCCAGGTTCACGGGCGTGTAGGCGAGGCGCTGGACATAGGTCCAGAGGGCGGCGAAGTCCGCCTCCGACAGCACGTCATCGAACACGACGAACTGATCGCAGGCCCACGTGAGCACCATGACGAGGAGTGTACTGTTGACGGCGCGTGAACCGAGAGCCCTGGGTCATGGGAGTCAGCTACTCCCACAACGGCGCGGCGTGCCTCCTGCGCGGCGACTCGCTGGTCGTCGCGATCCAGGAGGAGCGCGTGGCCGGTCTCAAGCGCACCCGCCTCGACCACTACCAGACGAGCCTCGCGGTCGCGTATTGCCTCGCTCATGCCGGCATCAAGCTGCGCGATCTCGACATGCTGGTCGCGTGCGAGTTCTCGAGCCCGGTTCTGGCCCCGGCCGCCCTGCGCGAGCCTCCCGGTGGTCCGCCCGCGCGCTACCTCTCCATCCCGCACCACCTGGGTCACGCGCATGCGGTCATGGCGACGTCGGGCTTCTCGTCGGCGGGCATCCTCGTCATCGACGGCC
>JALHPV010000380.1 GCA_022842285.1 Kofleriaceae bacterium | reverse complement strand
GCCTTGTCGATCTGATCGAACGCCGTGAACTTCGCGAAGCCCTTCGTCGACTGGACCTTCGTGATCGCAGCCGTCAACGTGGTCTTGCCGTGGTCGACGTGACCGATCGTGCCGATGTTGACGTGGGGCTTGTTGCGGACGAATTTCTCTTTAGACACGGGCTTGGCTCCTTCGGGACATCAGCGAATCGCGGACTTGCTGCGGTGCTTCCGCGTAGTGATCGAATTCCATCGCGTACGTTGCGCGGCCTTTGGTTCGGGACCGGAGGTCAGTCGAGTAGCCGAACATGGAGGCCATGGGGACGAAACAGGCGAGGGTCTGTACACCAGTGCGCGCGGAGATTCCAGCGACTTTTCCTCGTCGTGCGTGCAAATCTCCAAGGACATCCCCGACGTACTCGTCCGGAGTCGTGACCTCGAGGGACATGACGGGCTCGAGGACGGTGGGGGAAGCTCCCGTAGCCGCCGCGACGAGCGCCTTCGATCCGGCCACCTTGAAGGCGTAATTGTTTGAATCAACAGGGTGGTAGCTGCCGCCGACGACCTGGACCCGCAGGTCGGTCAGGGGGTGGCCAGCCAAGACGCCACGCTCGACGGCCTCGGTGACGCCGGCCTCGACCGCGGGAGCGTGCTCGCCCGGGATCTCGGTGGCGGGTGCGCGGTTCTCGTAGACGTACCCGCCCCCGCGGTCCGTCGGCTCGACGACCAGGCGGACGTGACCGAACTCGCCGCGGGGGCCCAGAGACCGGGAGAACCGGTTCTCGCCCTCGGCGCGGTGGGTGACGGTCTCGCGGTAGGCGACCTGCGGCTGGCCGATGCGGCACTTGATGCCGAGCTCGCGGCGCAGGCGCTCCACGATGATTTCGAGGTGCAGCTCGCCCATGCCGGCGATGACGAGCTGACCGCTCTCGGCGTCGACCCGAACGCGGAAGGACGGGTCCTCGATCGCGAGGCGCTCGAGGGCGGCGGGGAGCCGGGCGGCATCCTCGTCGGTCTCGGGCTCGATCACGACGCCCATCACGGCCGCCGGGACGGCGACCGCATCGAGGAGGATCGGGCTGCGCGGGTCGCACAGGGTGTCGCCGGTGGCGATGTGGGACGTGCGCGGCGCGCGGCTACTCTCGATCGAACCGCGCTGCCCTTCGGCAGCGCTTCGGGCCGCGCTCGCGCGCCCCTCGAGCGAACCGCGCTGCCCTTCGGCAGCGCTTCGGGACGCGCTCGCGCGCCCCTCGAGTACCGCACCGATCATGCCGGCCTCGATCTGGGGGACGTCCTCGAAGTGGTTCGCGAACATGCGCACGAGGCGCCCGATCTGCTCGAGGTTGCCGCGGGTGGCGTTCAGGACTGCGTCGCCGCTGCGGAGGCAGCCGGTGTAGACGCGGATGAACGTGAACTGGTGCCCTGCCCCGTCGGACTGGACCTTGAACGCGAGCGCGGCGAGCGGCTCGTCGTCGGCGATCGCGCGGATGAGCGTCGGCGCGGCGGTCGGATCCTGCGGGTCGCGCCCCCGGACCGTGCCGCCCATGTCCGTCGGCGACGGCAGGTACGCGACGACGGCATCGAGCAGGTCGTGGATGCCCTTGTTGTGGAACGCGGCGCCAACGAGCGTTGGGACGCCCCGATTGGCGAGCGAGATGCGGCGGATGGCCGCGCGGATCGCGTCCGCAGACAGCTCGCGGCCCCCGACCCACGCCGCCATCAGCTCGTCGTCGAGCTCGGCGATCTGCTCGATCATCGCGTCGCGCGCCGTGGCGGCGGCCGCGGCGTACTCCGCGGGCACCGGACCATCGGTGAACGTGGCGCCGAAGCTCTCGTCATCCCAGGTCCGCGCGCGCAGCTCGACGAGGTCGATGACGCTCTCGAAGTCGGGGCCCAGGCCCACGGGGAGCTGGATGACGATCGGATGCGCACCGAGGCGCGCCTTCATCTGCTCGACGACGCTGACCGGATCGGCGCCTTCGCGGTCGAGCTTGTTGATGAAGGCGAGGCGCGGGATGCGGTAGCGGTCGGCCTGACGCCACACCGTCTCGCTCTGCGATTCGACGCCCTCGACGGCGGAGAACACCGCGATGGCGCCATCGAGTACCCGCAGCGAGCGCTCGACCTCCATCGTGAAGTCGACGTGGCCCGGGGTATCGATCAGGTTCACCTGGTGGGCGTTGTCGCCCGGCGGCCACGCAAAGGTCGTGGCGGCGGCGGTGATCGAGATGCCGCGCTCCTGCTCCTGCTCCATCCAGTCGGTCACGGAGGAGCCGTGGTCGACCTCGCCCAGGCGCGTGGTGGCGCCGGCGTAGAACAGGATGCGTTCCGTCGTCGTCGTCTTACCGGCGTCGACGTGCGCCATGATCCCGATGTTTCGGGTCCGGTCCAGACGGACCGAGCGCGGATGAATGCGTGGCGTTGCCATTCTTGGGAGTCCGGTGGTTTGGGGCCGTGGCCCCACCTTCCAAACCCTCAGGGGTTCGTTAGCGTATCGACCGATCTACCAGCGGTAGTGCGCGAACGCCTTGTTGGCGTCGGCCATCTTGTGGACGTCTTCGCGCTTCTTGACCGCGTTGCCACGGTTGGCCGCGGCGTCGACGATCTCGTTCGCGAGGCGATCCATCATCGTCTTCTCGTTGCGGGCGCGAGCGTACTCGACGAGCCAGCGCATACCGAGCGCGAGCGAGCGGTCCGGGCGGACATCGACCGGCACCTGGTACGTCGAACCACCGACGCGGCGGCTCTTCACCTCGACGCGCGGGCGCACGTTCGAGAGGGCGCGGTCCCACACCTTCAACGGGTCGTCCTTGGCGCGCTCTGCAACCATGTCGAACGCCTTGTAGACGATGCCTTCGGCGACGGCCTTCTTGCCATCGCGCATCACCACGTTGACGAACTTCGTCAGGCGGCGGCGCATGTCACCGGGGGCGTCGGTGTACTTCGGGTCCGGGAGGACCTGGCGCTTCGATACTTCACCTTTACGCGGCATACGTTCCTCTTACTTCGGGCGCTTGGCGCCGTACTTGGACCGGCTCTGCTTGCGGTTCTGGACACCGGTGGTGTCGAGCGTGCCGCGGATGATGTGGTAGCGGACGCCCGGGAGGTCCTTCACACGGCCGCCACGGATGAGGACAACCGAGTGCTCCTGCAGGTTGTGCCCCTCGCCCGGGATGTACGACGTCACTTCCATCTGATTCGTCAGACGGACACGCGCGACCTTACGAAGCGCCGAGTTCGGCTTCTTCGGGGTCGTGGTGTAGACGCGGGTGCAGACGCCACGCTTCTGCGGGCACTGCTTCAGGGCAGGAGAGGCGCTCTTCGTGGCGAGCTTCTCGCGACCCTTGCGGACGAGCTGGTTGATAGTGGGCATCTAGATCCTGGGCGTACGTAACGGAGGGCGGACTTTACGGATCACCAAAATTTAGTCAAGCGTCCTGGCACGGCGCCTACCGGAGCTGCTTGGCGACGGCGGCCGCACGCTTCTTGACCGTGGCGTTGGCATCGGACTTTGCGGCCCGCTGGAGGGCCGGCAGGGCCGCTTTCCCCACGGTCCGGCGCAGGAAGACCTCCGCGCGGGTCATCGTCTTGGAGCTCCCGAGCATCCGGATGATGTTCCGCTGGAGCACCTGGTTTTTCTTGTACCCGGCGTTCTTCGCGATCGCGGTCCGGTAGTGGTCCATCGAGACCGACCACCAGCGCTTATCGAAGTAGAGATTCCCGAGCAAGAACGGGATGTAGCCGCTGTTCGGCTGCTTCTTCCAGAGCGCGCGGAGGCTCTGGAGGGCGAGGTCCTTCTCGCCCTTCTTGATGAGAACCACGGCGTCGTGGACCGACGTCGCGAGCACCGGCGCGGCCGCCGGCTCGTCGACCGGGGCCTCGGTCGGGGCATCCTCCGCCTCGTCCGTGGCGGCGACCGCCGTGGGATCGACGGGCGCGAGATCTTCCGCCGTCAGGGGATCGGGCTCCATCTCGATCTCGATGGGCTCGGTCCCGCCAGCGCTGCCGCCATCGCTGCCCGCGTCGACCCCGCCATCGCCAAGCTCGGGGGCGTCGACGAGCTGGATCATGGCCTCGACGGCGTCGATCGGAACGACCGCCGCGTCGACGGAGACAGGGACCGCTCGCGGGGCATCGGCGACGACCGCGACGCGCTCGGGGTCGCCCCCCGAGGCCCCGCTCCGGGCGAGATACACCGCCGCCCCGCCACCGAGGACGAGCACGCCGAGGAGAGCGATGCCAAGGCGACTCGAGGCCCTGGGACCGCCCTTCTTCCTGATGGGAGCGGTGCCGATGTCGAGCATCGTCGGCGCGACCGCGGTGTCGCTCTCCGAGTCATCGCGCGGCGGCAAGGCGCGCACGGTCCCCGTCGTGATCTCGACGGAGAGCGACTCGAGCGCCGTCGCGAGCTCGATCGCCGACTGATAGCGATCGTCGGGGTCCTTCGCCATCGCCGTATCGATGAGCGCTTGCAGCCCCTTCGGGAACTTCACGACGTCCCCGGGCTGCGCCCCCCTACCGGCCACGCCGGCAGGGCTCCCCCGCTCTGGCGCACGATCGGCGAGCCGCGGGATCGCTTCGCTGCGATGCATCTGCAGGATCGACGGCGTGTCATCGGCCGTGAAGGGCCGTTCGCCGGTCAGCATCTCGAAGAGCACGACACCGACGGCATAGATGTCGGTCCGCGCGTCGAGCGTCCCGCCCGCGATGGTCTGCTCCGGGGCCATGTAGTTCGGCGTTCCGACGACCGTGTTGGCCTGGGTCGGATCGCGTCCGCCCCCCGGGCCCCGCAGCCGGGCGAGGCCGAAGTCGAGGATCCGCACCACCTCCCCTGCCCCGATCGCCTCGCTGATCATGATGTTCGCGGGCTTCACGTCGCGATGGATGATCCCCTGCGCGTGCGCGTGCGCGAGGCCGGCCGCGATCTGGCGCGCGATGCTCAGGGCGCGCGGCACGGCCGGAATCTCGTCGTCGAGGATCGCCCGCAGCGTCACGCCGTCGACGAAGTCCATGACGATGTACGGGGCCTGCTCGAACACACCGAAGTCGACGACCGACACGCAGTTCGGGTGCGCGAGCTTCGACATCACCCGCGTCTCGCGCTCGAACCGCGCGAGAAACTCCGCATCGTTCGCGAACGACGCGTGCAAGAACTTCACGGCCACGAGCTTCCCGATCGGGACGCGCTCGGCCTTGTACACGGCCCCCATCGACCCCGACGCCATCGCCGCCAGGATCTTGTAGCGGCCGTCGACGAGGGCGCCGATCATGGAGTCGTCAGTGCGTCCACTTGTCTTCGCGACGGTGCTCGCCGTCGTCGTACTCGTGCGCCATCACGAAATGATACGCGACTTCACGAGCCTTCTCGGACTCGGAGATGCACTCGAACAGCCACTCGCCCTCCGTCTCGCTCGGCTCCACCTGTACGTACGCGATCTCCGCCGGGAACACGACGAGCTCTCCGACGAGATCTTTGGCCCGCGCGAGCTGCACCACGAACGTGTGCTCGTCCTCGGTGATGAGGGTCCAGTGGAAGTCATCGTGGTCGACGAGGACGGCCTCCGGGGTTCCCGCCCGCACGATGCAGCTCGCGTGTCCGGACAGCCACGTCCAGAACTTGTCGAAGCTGAGCGTCGATGCCACCGCCGCGAGACTCCTCTTGCCCGTCTTGCCCGTCGAACCCATAGCGTCGGGGAGATTACCCACGCCCCTCTGACTTGCAAGGGCATGCCGCCGTCTCGTCGGTGTCGTGTTGTCGTCTTGCCGCCTCACTGTCGCTGGCCCGCTACGGTCGCGCTTGTGCATCGAGGTATAGACGCTCCCCGACAACCGCCCACGCGGCACCCTCGTTGCATCTCGCCGCGACGCATGCCGCTCGAGCTCCGTGGTGCCTGGATTTGCCTTGCTGCCTGTCTGGCGACCGGCTGTACGGCCCCGTCGATGCTCGGCGAGCTGACGATGGGTGGGGTCACGCCGGTGGGCAATTCGCGGTCCCCGGATCCAGGCTTCGGGTTTCAGGCCGTCGCAGGAGTCGACCATGGGAGCGTACACACCAGCGTGCGGGCCATCGACGACACCTTCGAGGTGGCCACCGGGGTGGGGGTCTTCGGGGTCGGGCATCCGCTCCGGGGCGCGACGTTCTTCGGCCGACTCGCGGTGAACCTCCTCGAATGGGACCGCGTGGGGGACGCGGATCGGATCGG
>JALHPV010000379.1 GCA_022842285.1 Kofleriaceae bacterium | reverse complement strand
AGATCATCGATCTACGCTCGCTGCACCCGTACGACTGGGATGCGATCGTGGAGAGCGTTCGCAAGACGAACCGCGTGCTCTGCGTGAACGAGGACACCGAGGTCACGAACTTCGGCGAACACCTGATCCGGCGCATCGTCGAGGAGCTGTTCTACGAGCTCCATGCGCCGCCCAAGCTGCTCGCCGGTGCTCACGTGCCGGGCATCGGTCTCGCCGATGCGCTCGAGCATGCGAGCGTCCCCCAGAAGGACGGCATCAAGGCCGCGATCGTCGAGCTCGCCCGCCACGAACCCTGACGTGCGCTAGACCTGCTCCATGAGCGACCTCGGTCGTGGCGCCAGTGACCTCGGACGAGGCTTCGCCTTTCTGGGCGAGCACAAGCGCCTCTGGGGCTATGTCATCGCGCCGGCCCTCGTGTCTCTCGCGATCCTCGTCGCGATCGGCTTCGGGGTGTTTCACCTCATCGATCCGGCCGTGGCGTGGGTCGTGGGCAAGTTACCCGGCTTCTTGCAGAGCATCGTCGGCTCGCTGGTGTGGCTCTTGGTCCTGTTCGTGCTGGGCTTCGGGGTGCTACTCGTCTTCGTCGCCGTCGTCGGAATCGTGGCCGGTCCGTTCAACGAGATGTTGTCGGAGGCGGTCGAGGCGGTCCGGACCGGTCGGTCGTCGCCAACGTTCGCGGTCGGTCGTTTCGCGCGTGACTTCGTGCGTGGCCTCGCGCACGGGCTGCGGCGCCTCGCCACGGCGCTCCTCGGGGCGCTGCTGCTGTTCGCGCTCGGGTTCATCCCGGTCCTCGGTTCGCTCGCCGCGCTCGCGCTCGGCTTCTACTTCACGGCGCGGGCGTCCGCTTACGACTGCTACGACGCGGTGCTCGCGCGGCAGGGGCTGGGTTACGACGCGAAGGTCGCGTACCTCGCGCAGCGCCGTAGTCGCACGCTCGGCCTCGGCGCGGCCGTGGCGGGCTGCTTGTTCGTCCCCGGCGTGAATCTCGTCGCGCTCGGGGTTGGCGCCACCGGCGCGACGCTTGTGTGGCTCGACGAAGCGGGCCCCCGGAGGCCGTCGCTAGGTGCGGGTGCAGCGGAAGCCGGTCATCGCGCGTAGGCCGATGTCGCGGTCGTTCAGGTAGATGTACGTGCCATCGCCGAACACGCCGAGCGCGCTCGAGCCCGGCACATGATCGAGCTGGGTGAACGCGGTCCCATCGAACGACAAGGCGTAGAAGCCGTCGCCTTCCGCGGCCACGAAGATGTGCTGGCCGTCGCTCCACACGTCGCGGGCCGCACTGGCCGTCGGAAACAGGGCGAGCTCGGTGAGTGATGAGCCGCCGAGCTGGTACGCCACGATGCCCGCGCCGGTGGTAACGAAGGCGATCGTGCCGTTGCTCCAGATGCGGTTGTTGTTCGTGTAGTCCGTGAGGGGCGCCATCACGTCGGTGAACGTGCTGCCGTCGAAGTCGACCATGCGCAGCACCGCGTTGTCGGCGAACAGCACGCGATTGCCGGTGGCCCAGACCCCCTGGCCCCATGACTGCGAGGCGATCGGCGTCCCGACCTCCACGAGCTGCGTGCCCTCGAGGGTGAAGGCGTGCAGGCCCTGATCGCCGCTCGGCACGTAGATGCGTCCGCCGCCGAGCCAGCCGCGCCGCGCTTCGGACACGTCGGTCGTGTTCTCGTCGAGCACCGTGAGCGAGCCATCGTCATCGAGCCGCAGGGCAACGAGCCCGTAGCCAGGCACCCCTGCGTACAGGGCCTGGTCGTCGCCCACGACGGCCTCGGCGAACTGGCCGGGCAGGGCGAGCTGGCCGGTGCGCTGGAACGTGCCGCCCTCCATGGACAGCGCCCGCAGACCCTCCCCGATCACGGCCATGAGGACGTACGGCGGCCGGACGAAGACGCCGTACCCTTCACCGAGCTCGCGCGCCGCCTCGACGAACGGCCCGGCTTCGGCGTCGATGCAGTTGCCGACCGAAGGCTGGAACGGCTCCTCGACCACGGCATCGGGCTCGGTGCTGGCGTCGGCCGTCAGCGCGAGGTCGTCGAAGCCCACGCGTCCGCAGGCAGCCAGGAGCAGAAGTGCGACGGTGCCCCGCAACGTGCCTAGGGTAGCACCGTCGCCGCGAGCACCTGTGGCGAAACGAGGCCCCCGGTCCCGGGGGTTACTTGCGGTAGTCGAGGAAGGCGCCGTTGTACGGAGCGGCGACGTGGCAACGCGACCAGCAGAACGAGGGGGAGTGCTCGGGCTCGTCGGCCGAGTCGGCCTCCGTGAACAGCCACCCGCCTTCGTCCACGAGGGCGGTATCAGGCAGTCGGGTCTGCCGCATCACCGCGATGTATTGCAGGTCGCCTGGAGTTCCCTCGTTGTTGTCGCGGATCTCCTTCACGATGGTCGAGCCGAGAGGGTAGGTCGGGGACAACGAGTCCGCGGTCGCCGCGATGTCGTTCACGTAGATGACCCGGTAGGTGTCGCCGTGTCCCGGCGCGCTGCCCTGGACGTCGATGCGCTTCCACGTCGTGTAGTCGCCGAGGGGCTCCGTCGACACCGTCTCGACACAGCCAAATGCGAGGACCTGCGCAAGCATGACCAACCAACGCATCACGGGAGCTCCAGTTCGATGACCGCGGCGCCATCGTCGAGTTGCACGCGGAGGATGTTGCCCGCCGGTGCGGTCACGGTGGTGCGCCCCGATGCCACGGGCCCCACGACCACGCCATCCACGAGGAGGGCTCCACCGACGACATCGCCGTCGGCGTCTTCCACGTCGATCGTGAGAACACCGGCGTCTCGCGTCACGAGGGTCGCGGTCGGCGGGTGGTTGTCGGGCCGAGGGTCACCGCGCCCGCCGCCCGTGTCGACCCAGCGCTGGAGCACGTCGATCTCCCAATCTCCAAGCGGGAACCGTGGCGGCATCGGCCGCGCTTCGTCGGAGACGCGGGCGACGATGCTTCCGCGGAACGACGCGGCGCCGATCCCGGCGAGGTCCGCGTACGTATCGAGTCGCAAGCTCTCGGGTGCGCCTCCGATCGCGGGCACCCCGTGACAGCGGATGCACGAGGCCGCGAGGATCGGCTGCACGTCCGCCTGGTAGCTGGGCGTCGAGGGAACGTCGGGGGCGCATGCGCCCAGGGTCAGGGCGACGACCAGGAGCTTCATAGGTAGTAGTGGACCTGCAGGAGGGAGAGCAGTCCCGGACGCTCGAAGTCGCCCGCGCCTGCGAGGCGGGTGAGCAGATGCAGCTCGAAGTGCGCTCGCGGAAAGTACTGTAAGTCGACTTGAACCGCGTCGGTGCTGGTGCCCAGGCGGAGGTCGGGTTGCCAGCGCTGCACGGCGGCGCCGGCCCACCAGCGAGTCCCGATTCGCTTCTGGGCTCCGCCATACGCGGCGAGCTGGTAGTGCGTCGGGCCCGCGTCATCCGCGAGCGAGCGTCGGACCAGGTTCAGCTCGCCGAGCAGCATCACCCCGGCGTCGGGGAACCAGCGTTTGCCCACGATTCCGGCCGTGACCCGAGCCCCGGTGGACGCGGTGCCGACACGCAGCTGGGCCCCGAACGCGGCCGTGTCGTCGAGCCACCGCTTCTCGACGTAGGCGGCGGCGCCTCGCTCCTGGAGTCCCGCGCCGAGGAAGTCGATCGGGCGTGGCACGAACGCCGACAGGTGGGCTTCCCACGACTCGCCGACGTAGCCGCCGGCAATGCCATAGGGCTCCTCGAGAGTATTCGCGCCGAGGTAGCGCCGCACGTACGCCGTGTGGTCGGCGAGCCGGAGCCCGAGCACGGGGAAGAACCGGCCGGCCCGCACGTAGCTGCCGCTCTCGCGCTGGTAGAGCAGGTAGTGCTCGCGCGAGACGAGTCGTTCGAGGAGGGGCGGTTGCGGATCGCGCGCGCCCCCTCGCAGTCCAACCGTGATCATGGCCGCCAACCGCTCGCCGCCGAGCCGCGCGTAGACGTCCATCTGCATCGGGAACGCGAGCACCTCGGTCTGCGGCGTGCGGGCCTTGCCCGCGATGGCACCGCGGACGTCCCCGCCGAGCTCGAGCCACGCGGGCGGCTCCCAGAGTCCATGCAGGAGCCGACCATCGCCGCCATCACTGATCGTCGTGCCGGCCTCGTCGCGACCATACGCGTTCAAGAGGCCACCGCCGCCCGGGGAGATGTGACAGGTCGAGCACCGCTCCGCGCCGAGCGAGAGCTGGAACTGTGGGTAGGCGCTCGCGCTCCCCGGTGCCAGCCACGCCGCGACCGCGAAGACGACGAGGGTGGCGAGGATCAGTCGCATGCGGCACCGTCATCGATCCAGCGAGCGACGAGCTCGATCTCGCCCGCGGGCAAGGGGTTGTCGGGTGGCATCACGTCGATCCGCTCGCCGACGAGCTGGTAATAGAGCTGCGAAGCCTCCGACGCGTACGGCGTCACGTAGTTGCGTGGTGGCGTCACCGCGCTCGGCGGCTCGCCACAGATCCGGCCCGTGAGAATCGTGTACGCACCCTCGCGGCTCGCGAGCGTGACGCCGGCGGCGGCCGTCAATGTCGAGTGGCACCCGGCCGTCGCGCAGGCGGGCTGGATGATCGTCGCGTGGATGTAGCTCCAGCGAGCGGGGCGCGCCTCGGAGTCGAGGCAACCAATCGTCGAAGCGGCGAGCAGCGCGCCGCCTATCCACACTCGTGAGCCCATCGAGGCACGAGCATAGTCGCCATGCTTCCACCGCGTGTGATCCCTTCGTTGCAATCGCGGCAACAGGGCGTTGAAAAGATTCGAACGGTCGTCGGTGATGGCCGCGCCCACACTGGGGCACGTGTATCGAGGCGCTGATGACCCAGGTGCGGGACGTGTAACCGACCCGGAGCAGACCCGTATGCCGGGCGTGGCGCAGACCGTCCTGGTGAGTCACCGCGCGTGCACGCGCTGCGGCGCGCCGTATCGGAACGACTTCGCCCGGTGTCCGGTCGATGGCGCGGAGATCGCTGATCTCGACGAGGATCCGCTGATCGGTTCCGTCGTGGCCCACTACCAGATCGAACGCCTCGTCGGGGAAGGTGGGATGGGGCGGGTGTACAGCGCTCGCCATGTCCGGCTCTCGCACCGGCGCGTGGCGTTGAAGGTGATGCTCGGCGAGCTCGCCGCGACGCTCGCGACCCGGCTTCGCTTCACGCAGGAGGCCGAGGCGGCGAGCGGGCTCGATCACCCGAATGTGGTCTCGGTGGTCGACTTCGGTCGCACGCAGGACGGCCTCATGTACCTGGCGATGGAGCTGGTCGAAGGGCGCCCGCTGTCGGCGCTGATCGACGAGGGACCGCTGGCCGTGGACCGCGCCCTTCCGCTGTTCAGGCAGATGTGTGCCGGCCTCGCGCATGCGCATGAACGAGGCTTCGTGCATCGGGACTTCAAGCCCGACAACGTGATGGTGGTCGAGAGCAGCGCCGGCGAGGTCGCGCGAATCGTCGACTTCGGGCTCGCGATCGTGGCCGATCCAGCCTCCGACGCCCCGCGCGTGACCACGGTCGGACTCGCGCTCGGCACGCCGGCGTACGCCGCCCCGGAGCAAGTGCGTGGCGATCCGGTGGATCACCGGGCCGACCTGTTCGCACTCGGGGTCACGATGTTCGAAGTCCTCGCCGGTGTGCCCCCGGTCGTCGGGACGGTGCGCGAGCTCATCGAACGGCACGCCCGCGGGGTGGTGCCGGCGATCGCCGAGCGCGCGCCCGGGGTCGAGGTGCCCCCCGCGCTCGAGGCGCTCGTCCGGCGGTTGATGGCCCCCGACCCCGACGCGCGCCCGCAGTCGATCGCCGAGGTGCTCGCCACGCTCGACCAGCCCCTCGCGCCTCCCACGGTCGCGCCTCCGATCGCGGAGGTCGTGCCGGCCGCTCCCGCGCTCCCTCGCCGCCGGACGGGGCGTCGACTCGCGGTGCTCGGCGCCACCGTCGCGCTCGGGACCGCACTCTGGATCATGTTCTCGCGGTCGGCGGGGCCGGCGCAGGGCCGCATCGATGCGGCCGCGATCGCCGCTCCCAGCGCGTCCCCACCGCTACCGGTGGAGCCCGTCGTCGCGACCGCTCCCCCACCGCCGCCCGTGATCGAACGCTCGCCGCTCGACGGTTCGGCCGCCGGTTCGGTCGACCTCTCGGACTCCATCTATGGACTCGAGCCGCGGACCGACATCCTGCACCGCATGGTGCGCTGGCAGCTGGCCAGGCGGCAGGCGGG
>JALHPV010000378.1 GCA_022842285.1 Kofleriaceae bacterium | reverse complement strand
GTCCGATCGTGAAGCGGCACGGCGGCGACATCGACAAGTTCATCGGCGACGCGATCATGGCGATCTTCGACGAGGATCGCAGCCTCGAGCCCGCCCCGGTGCGCGCCACGCGAGCCGCCCTCGAGATGCAGGCCGCGATGCACACCTTCAACACGGACCGAGCGCTCAAGCTCTCGATGCGCATCGGGGTGAACACCGGCCCCGTGATCCGCGGGGACCTCGGCAGCAAGGTCGTGCGACGTGACTACACCGTCATCGGAGACACCGTGAACCAGGCCAACCGGTACGAGAGCAAGTGTCCTCCCGGCGAGGTGCTGGTGAGTGGCAGCACGCGGGCGGTGCTCGGGGCGCGGGCGACGGTGCGCGAGGTGGAAGGGCTCGCCTTGAAGGGCGTGGCCACCCCGGTGACGGCCTTCGTCGTCGAGGCCATCGAGCCACCCGCCGACTTCCCCGGAGGTATCTCGTGAAGAAGCTCCGCGTCCTCGTCGTCGACGACTCGCTGTTCATGCGCGCGGCCATCGCCAAGACCCTTGCGGCCGGGCCGTTCGAGATCGTGGGGCAAGCCAAGGACGGCACCGAAGCGCTCGCGCAGCTCACGAAGGTCGCGCCCGACGTCATCACCATGGACTTCAACATGCCGGGCATGAACGGCGCGGAGGCGGTCCGCGCGATCATGGCCACGCGCCCGACGCCGGTCGTGATGTTCTCCGCGCACACGCGGCAGGGCGCCAAGGAGACCTTCGACGCGCTCGCCGCCGGCGCCGTCGACTTCGTGACCAAGCCGGCGGGCGAGATCTCCGTCGACCTGTCGCGCATCGCCGAGGAGCTGAAGCAGAAGCTCACCGCCGCCGCCGTCGCCCGACCGCGGCCCGCGATGACCTTGCCGCCGATGCGGTCCTCGTCGACCAACATCCAGCGCACGTCGCTCGCGGGCGGTCTGCCGAGGCTCTGCGTGATCGCCGTGTCGACCGGCGGCCCGGCCGCGCTCTCCGAGCTCATCCCCGCCCTGCCCGCGGACCTCCGCTGCGCGGTCGCGGTGGTTCAGCACATGCCCGCCGGCTTCACGGCCGCTCTCGCCGAGCGCCTCAATGCGGCATCGGCGGTCTCCGTCAAGGAAGCCGCCGTCGGTGATCGCCCGCTGCCCGGCACGGTCCTGATCGCGCCCGGCGATCGTCACCTGGAGTTCGACGACCGCGGCCAGGTGGTCCTCACCGATGGCCCCCTCGTCAACGGCTGCCGACCGGCCGCCGACGTCACGATGCTCTCGGCGGTGAAGGTCTATGGCCGCCGCACGCTCGGCCTGGTCCTCACTGGCATGGGCAAGGACGGCGCGGCCGGCGCGCTCGCCATCAAGAAGGCCGAGGGAAAGACCTGCGCCCAGGACCAGGCCACCAGCGTGATCTACGGCATGCCGAAGGCGGCGGTGGAGGCCGGCGCCATCGACGAGGTGCTGCCGCTCGCCGACATTGCGGGATGGCTGCGCTACGCTTAGTGCCTTGTCGATCCTCGCCGCTCAGTCGATCGGGTTCATAGGCGCCGGCAACATGGCCGAGGCGCTGATCCGCGGCCTTGTCCGCGGGGGCCACGTGAGCGCCACGCGCATCACCGCGTCCGCACCGCGTCGCGAGCGCCTCGCCGAGCTCACCCGGGACTACGGCATCGAGACGACCACGGACAACCGCCAGGTGGCGCGCGGCGCCGGCATCGTCGTGCTCTCGACGAAGCCGCAGATCTTCGACAAGGTCATGCGCGAGATCGCGGACCACGTGGCCCCCGGCGCCCTCGTCATCTCCGTCGCCGCCGGCGTCAGCACCGAGGCCATCGAAGCGGCGCTTGCGGTCGGCGCGTCGACCACGGGCGCCGTGCGCGTCGTGCGGTCCATGCCCAACACGCCCGCCCTCGTCGGCGCCGGCGCCACGGCCATCGCCCCGGGCAAGCACGCCACCGAGGACGACCTCGCCACGGCGCGCGCCATCTTCGACGCCGTCGGCATCACCGTCACGCTCGACGAGTCGCACCTCGACGCGGTCACCGGCCTCTCCGGCTCCGGCCCCGCGTACATCTTCCTCATCCTCGAGGCCCTCGCCGATGCGGGGGTGAAGGTCGGCCTTTCGCGCCGCAACGCGCAGCGTCTCGCCGCGCAGACGGTCATGGGCTCGGCGAAGATGCTGCTCGAGACGGATCAACATCCTGGCCAGCTGAAGGACATGGTCACGTCCCCGGGCGGCACTGCCATCGCCGGCCTCCACACCCTCGAGGAAGGTGGCCTCCGGACGACCCTGATCAACGCCGTCGAGACCGCCACCAAGCGGGCTCGTGAGCTGGGCCGCGGGAGCAAGTAGTGGGACTGGCCCGCGGCAACGCCTGTGCGCGCGGGCCCGGGCATCCGACGGGCGGCGTCACGTTCGAGATCCTCGTCCAGCCCCGCGCCTCCCGGGCGAAGATCGGGCCGCGCCACGATGGCCGCATCAAGGTCGCGGTCACGTCGCCTCCGGTCGACGGTGAAGCCAACGCCGCCGTGATCGAGCTCCTCGCCGAGGCTCTCGGCGTGCCCAGGCGCGACGTCTCCGTCGTCGCCGGCGAGTCCTCGCGGCGCAAGACCATCCGCGTCACCGGGGTCACGCGCGAACAGGTGGACCAGCTCGCATGAAGCGCGCCCTCGTCGCCCTCCTCCTCGCCGGGTGCCCCGAAGGCACCACCGGCATCATCGATGTCTCCCTGGCCGTCGCCCCGAGCTCGGGCGATCTCGATCCCGTCACGCGGCTCCGCGTCACCCTCACGAACCCCGAGCAGGTCGTCGAGGCCACTCGCACGAATGACGCCTTCGATCTCGCCCTCGAGGTCGACGCCGGCGGCCAGACCGGCTCGCTGATCGTCGAGGGCTTCCTCGACACCGGCGACCTCGCGGTCACCGGCACTACCCCGCCGTTCAACGTCTCCGGCATCAATGCGAGGCTCGTGGTCTTCCTCGCCCCGCCACTCTCCGTGGGCCTCGCGCCCAGTAACGTCGCCCCCGCCGACGCGGTTGCCGCGCCGCTTCCCTACGGCGCCATCCTCGCCAGCGGCTCGACGGTCCAGGTCTACAACGCGTACGACCACACCAACCTGACCGGCGTCGCCCTCGCCCTCCCCCGCACGCAGCCCGCGCTCGGCAGCCGCGCCGACGGCGTCGTCTACATCTTCGGCGGTCTCGACGAGACGGGCACCCCAACCGGCACCCTCCAGACGTTCAACACCACGGTCGCCCCGCGCGGTGCCCAGACCCTCATCGGCGAGTTCCCCGAGTTCGCCCGGGCCGGCGCCGTCGCCGTCTCCATGGGCAACAACGAGTTTCTCGTCACCGGCGACCCCGCTGTCGAGCTCGTCGCGAACACCCTCGTCCCTCGCGCCGACCTCGGACCGCTCGGCCCCGCCGGCGCGTCGACCGCCACGCCCTCCGGCCGGGTCGCGGTCTTCGCGGGCCCGCGCGGTATCGTCCGGGTTGCGGACAACGCCGCTGTCGTCCTCGATCCCACCCCCCGCCCGAATGCGGCCGTCGTGGCCACCCCCTTCGAAGGCGCGGCTCAGTTCGCGGTCATCGACGGCACCACGCGGGAGGTGGTCACCGTGACCGACGCGCAGGTCACGGTGCGTGCCGACGTGCTCTCGCACCCGTACGACCGCCCCATCGCCACCTTCACCGACCGCTTCATCATCGTGGCCGGTGGCGGCGACGCCAATCAGGACCTCGAGGTCTTTGGCCCCACCTTCGAGCCCGTCGCCGTGATCGCCGCGCCCGGCATCGCGACGCCCTTCTCCCTCGTCGGACTGCCCAATGGCCAGGCCCTCGTCGGCGGCCCGCAGCTCTCGCTGTTCACCCCGCCGAGCCCAGCGTCTCCGGATCGTCGCTGATCCGCAGCTTGAACTGCTGCGAGCTCATCAAGCGGAGCCGCGTCGGGGAGCCGTCGCGGTAGGCGGCCGTCGGCATCGTGTCGGGATCTGGCTCGCGCACGCCGGCACCGAGGATCGAGACCCGCTCGCCGACGCCGATGATCGCCTCCCGATACCGGATCGTCTTGTTCAACAACCAGCCCCGGCTCCCGCGCCCGTGCTTCTGCAGGAATGCCTCCTCGGTCGGCGTCGCGTTGTCGAACGACCCCGACGCACTGTTGCCATCGTAGTCGAGCGCGAGCTGCGCGCCGGTCGGATCGACGATGGCCCGCCCCGTCCCGTCGGTGACTTGAAAGGGCACCGAGTCATCCTCGGTGATCACCGTCCGCCACGACCGGTGCTTCCCCGAGCCCCGCTGCTCTTGCACCACCACCTGGTAGCAGACGCACGGTCGCCCGGTGAGTGGGGACACGAGCTGGCGCTCCACCGGCGTCGCGACCCCCACGATCTTGCCCGGTGTGCTCTCGGGGAGCTCCGCGATCGCATACTGCTTCGCCGCCTTCAGCTCGCGCTTGATGCGCTGCTCTGAGCTGAAGTAGTGGCCCGCGAGTGCGAACCCGCCGACGATGGCGAAGACGAGGAAGATGGCCGCCCCGGTCACGCGGCGATCATGACACGGCTACTCGGGCTGCAGCACGAACCAGTGGAACACCCGGTACGGCTTCTGCGCGACGACCCGTACGCGCGTCCGGGCCGCGGACGGCGGGAGCTCGAAGGTCACCTCGACCAGGGGCCCCGTGGGCGCGGCGAGGGTCGCGCGGCCAAGCTCGTGTCCAGCCCCGTCGTAGAGCCGGACCTCGCCCGGCGCGCCGAGACCTTCGTGATACGGGTAGTTCGGCTTGCCGCCCGTCCGCATGACGAGGCGCACGGGCTTGCGCGGATCCACGGTGATGGTGAAGGACTCGCCGACGCCCCCTCGGGGCTGCTTGCGGATGGTGCGCCCGCCGTCGAGGAGGAGCCGGTCGCGCGTCTCTTCGTGGAAGAGAGTCCACTTCGCCGTCGGATCGCCGAAGTTGCGGCGCCCCAACGTCCCGCTCCAGGCGTGGCCCGCTTCGCTAACCAGGTCCGCGATGTCGAGCCGGTCGACGACGGTCCAGCCGGGGGTGGGCGAGAGCGGAAGCTCGGCGGTGCGAGCGTGGTCCCAGGTCGCCTCGAGGATCTGCATATCGCCGCCGCCGATGAGGCGCTTCTTCGAGAACTGCGGACCGAGCGGCGTCTGGAGCACGACCTTGCCGTAGAAGTGCGCCTGCCCCATCCAGGCCGGGTAATAGACAAAGTGGGTGGGGCGCCGGGCCGGAGGCAGGCTCTCGAGAAACTCGAAGCGCGAGCCCGGGCCGTGGTTCGTGACGTGGGCCTGGTTGTTGGTGACGAGGCCCAGCATGTCGTAGACGAACGTATCGCCGTAGTACGCGACGGCACCGGCATCGTGGAAGATCACGCGGGCGGTCGGCAGCTTGGCGTGGAGGTACTCGCCGATCTTCACCACCTGACGATTCAGATCGGCGGCGTTCTGCGCGTAGAGCAGGATCTGGTCGCGGAGCTGCGGCACGCCACTGCGGAAGTACAGGAGCACGCCGATCCCGACGAGCGCGCCCCAGATGCGCGGGAGCCAGACGCGCCGCGCCTGCACGAACGCGGACGGCAGGCTCGGCGGCGGCGCGAGCGCACATGCGACAGGAATCGCGAACAGCGGGAAGGCGGGCGCGATGTAGCGGTAGTTGTGGAACTCCCATTGCCCCGAGCTCGCGATGACGGACATCACGAGGAGCCACGGCGCCGCGACGATCACGAAGCCGACGAGATACCGCCGCTCGCGCCGCGCCCAGAGGACGACCCGCGCCGCCCCGACGAACCACAGCGCCAGGAACAGCTTCGGCCAGATGAGCGGGCTCGTGCCGGCGAGGAACAGCGCCTTGCCTGCGGCCTTCGTCTGCTTCGTGATCGCATCCCACCAGTACGTGGTGTCGAAGCCCGGCAGATAGAAGTGGCTCTTCGCGATCCCCGTGTTCGGAAACCAGTGACCCGCGAGCAGCTTGTTCGCGATCACCCACGCCAGGGGAGCGGCCAGCGGCGCCGCCCACCACGCGGCCGCGCGGAAGTCCCGGCGATGGAGGCGGGCGAGCACGACGAGCCCGCAGATGCCCCCGACGAGCAGCGTCGACTCGGGACGCGAGAGCGAGGTGGCGGCGAGCACCGCCCCGAGGGCGCGGCCCGGCGGACCTGACGTCGGGGCGCGCGCGAGCAAGCCGACCAGCGCGACGAGGAGCGCGGCC
>JALHPV010000377.1 GCA_022842285.1 Kofleriaceae bacterium | reverse complement strand
GCGGCCCTCGATCGGCCCGCACCGCCCTCCGGCGGTGCTTCGCGCCGCGCTCGCGCGGCCCTCGATCGGCCCGCACCGCCCTCCGGCGGTGCTTCGCGCCGCGCGCGCGCCGCGCTCGTGCTGGTGATCACGTTCGTGACGGCCCGCGCGGACGCCCACGTCTCCGCCAGCGTCGATGACAACAACCGCTACCTCAAGCTCACCCCCGCGGGTGACCATGTCCGGCTCGCGTACACGGTCTTCTATGGAGAGAAGCCCGGGGCGGCGACCCGCCCCCAGATCGACACGAACCGCGACGGCGAGATCAGCGAGGCCGAAGGGGCCGCCTTCGGTCAGCGCCTCGCCGATCAGGTGCGCGGGGCGCTCACCATCACCGTCGACGGCGTGCCCATGACGGTCACCTGGGCCCGAGTCGCCGTCGGGATGGGCACCCCGAGCGCGAGCGGCGGCTCGTTCTCGATCGACCTCATCGCGTACCTGTGCCTCGACACGCCGCGCGGCGCACACAGCTTCACGCTGCGCGACGCCGTGAAGCTGCCCAAGCCCGGCGAGACCGAGGTCCTCGTCGAGGCCCCCACGGGCATCGCGATCCAGGCCGCGCGCGTCGGCCCGCTTGTCGACCCTGGTCACGACTTCAAGTTCGCCGGCCACGTACCGTCGCTCGCCGAGCCTGGCCTTGCCGTCAGCTTCACCGCCGATGCCACGGCCGCCGTCGGGGAGGTGCGCTGCGCCGCGGGGGCCAAGGGGCTCGCGACCACGGTCATGATCGCCATCGGGTTCGGGATCGCCCTCGCGGCCTACGTGGTCTTCGCGTTCCTGCGCACGCGCGCACGCCGGTAGGAATTCGGAGCGCGGCGCTGCCGTCGCCGCCCCCGACTCGACGACGCGGATCGCAACCCGGTGATATAGTGGCGCCCTTACCGGGGCCAATGAAGAAGTTTCCAGACTTCATTCCACCGACCAAGGTCGCTTACCTCGAACGGGGTGGACCGACGTTGCACCTGCGCCGCTGCATCTTGCAGACGGTGGATGAGCCGCGTCAGGAGTTCACCTTCGACAAGGAAGAGATCCGGATCGGTTCGATGGAGGACAACGACATCGTCCTCAACGACGACACGGTGTCCCGCTACCACTGCCGCATCGTCCAGGAGGACACCGGCTACACGCTGATCGACCAGCGCTCGACGAACGGGACCTTCGTCAACAAGGTCCGGGTGCGCGAGGCGTTCCTGAAGCCGGGTTGCATCGTCTCGGTCGGCCAGAGCCAGCTGCGCTTCAACGCGCGCGAGGAAGAGGTCGAGATCGTCCCGTCGCGCGCCGACCGCTGCGCTGGCCTGATCGGCGGCAATGCCCGCATGCGCGAGATCTATTCGATCATCGAGAAGATCGCGCCGACGGCCACGACGGTCGTCATCGACGGCGAGACCGGGACCGGCAAGGAGGTCGTCGCGCAGGCGATCCACTCGCTGTCTCCGCGGGCGCGCAACGAGCTCGTGGTCTTCGACTGCGGCGCCGTGCCCCCCAACCTCATCGAGAGCGAGCTGTTCGGCCACGAGAAGGGCAGCTTCACGGGCGCGATGATGACGCGCCAGGGACTCTTCGAGCAGGCCGATGGCGGCACGCTGTTCCTCGACGAGCTCGGCGAGCTCCCGATCGACCTCCAGCCAAAGCTGCTCCGCGTGCTCGAGCAGCGCGAGGTGCGCCGCGTGGGCTCGGCCAAGGCGAGCAAGGTCGACGTCCGCATCATCGCGGCCACGAACCGCAACCTCGAGGACGAGGTCCGCGCCGGACGCTTCCGCCAGGATCTCTTCTACCGCCTCTCGGTGGTGCGCTTGCACCTCCCGTCGCTGAAGGATCGGCCCGACGACATCCCGCTGCTCGTGCAGCACTTCCTGGATCACGGGGCCTACAACCGCCACGGCGAGGGTCCGCCGCGGGTCCGTCGCGTGGCCCGCGATGCCCTCGCCGCCCTGCAGAACTATCCGTGGCCCGGCAACGTGCGCGAGCTCGTGAACGTGATCGAGCGCGCGGTCTCCTTCTGCGACAGCGAGACCATGGAGCTGTCCGACCTGCCCGATTACATCCGGTCGGGCCGCGCGACGACGGGCACCCACCGCGCTGTCACCGCCACCGCGCCCACCCGGCGCGCTCCGACGGCGGGCAACACCGGCGCGCAGCCGATCGTGCCGATGAACCCGAATGCGCCCGCGCCCACGCCGCCCGAGGAGCTCCTCGCCGAGGGCGTGACGTTCAAGGATGCGAAGGAGCGGTGGGTCGCCTCGTTCGAGCGCGACTACATCCTCCAGCTCCTCCGGCGCAACAGCGGCAACATCTCCCACGCGGCGCGCGCGGCCGACATCGACCGCAAGTACTTCCGCAAGCTGATGAAGAAGTACGACATCGAAGCGGCCGGCGTCGACGCAGAGCCCGACGAAGAGTGAGCGAACGCTTCCGCTCAGCGCCGCCGGTGGGCAGTGCGAGTCCATGAGCGCCGACGACGAGCCGGATGACGATGCCGAGCTCGAGTCCGAAGGCACCGGCAGCTACCTCTACGAGCTCCCGCCCGGCGCCGACGCCTCGCTGGACTGGGGCCTCACCGGCCACCTGAACGCCGACGGCACGCCGAAGATCGTCGAGCGCATCCTCGAGGTCCCGGCGCCACTGGCGGGGCTGCGCCTCGATCACTTCGTGAAGACGCAGATCGCGCGCCTCTCGCGCACGAAGATCCAGCAGGTGATCGAGACCCAGCTGTCGCGACTGACCGGCGTGGGAGCCTTGAAGCCGGCGACGACGGTGGCAGCGGGCGATCGCTTCGTGATCCGCCGCCCGGCACGGCGCGAGCCGCCCTGCCCGCGCACGCTCACGGTGCTGCACACCGACCCGCGCCTCTACGTCATCGACAAGCCGGCCCTCTTGCCCGTCCACGCGTCGGCGAAGTTCTACTTCAACACCCTCACGCGGGTGATGAGCGAGCGCTGGCCCGACGAGCCCGAGCTCCAGATCTGCCACCGCCTCGATCGCGAGACCTCGGGCTGTCTCGTCGTCGCGCGCGATCGCGAGGCCGCCACCGTCGTGAAGGCAGCGTTCGCCACCAAGCACGCCGTCGCCAAGGAGTATCTCGCCGTCGTCACGGGCCAGCCGCCGTGGGACACGGAGCACGTTCTCGACATCCCCCTCCGCCTCTCGCAGCCCGGCGATCCGACACGCGTCCCCCACGTACGCATGCTGCCCAAGCTGGACGATCGTCATCATGCCGACTGGCAGACGGCGATCACGAAGGTCGTCGTCGAGCGCCGCGCGGGCGACCGCGCCCTCGTGCGTTGCACGCTCGTCACCGGTCGCCAGCACCAGATCCGCGCGCACCTCGCCGCCGTCGGCTTCCCGATCATCGGCGACAAGCTCTACGGCCACGGCGACGACGCGTTCGTCCGCTACTGCGACGAGGGCCTCGCGCCCGATCTCGCCGCTGCGTTCATCCTCCCGCGCCACGCCCTGCACGCGGCGCGCGTCTCGTTCCCCCACCCCGATGGCGGCCGCGTCACCGCCGACGCTCCGCTCCCCGCCGACCTCGCCGCCCTGCTCACCGGCTAGCGGCGGGCGCGCAGAAGTGGACAGTCGAAGCGCAACGCGCGCCACGGACCGGCCAGTCGCGTGGCGGCTGCCGGCTAGCCCCGCGAAATCGCAAGCCCGCAAGCGGCGCATGCGTTGCAAACACGTCCGCATATGCACCACGCGGTGGCAATTCTGGTAGCCGGCCTCGGGTTCACGGCGTGCACGAGCAACGACCCTTCGGGGGACGAGAGCGCCGACGTGGATGTCGACAGCGACGTGGACGGTCTGGACGATGGTGGAGACGACGATCCAGCGGGCCCCTCGGAGGTCGTGCTGACCCTGTCGGATCTACTCGGTACCACCTCCAACGCGACACTCGTTGCCTTCCAGGATGGCGATGGGGAGTGGACCACGGTGACCGGCGACGCTGGTACCTACCGCGCCATGGTCACGAGCGGCCGCTACGGTTTCGCGATCGTGTGCGCGTCGGAGGGCACGACAACGCGCACAACCTACTTCGGCACGGTTGCCGAGTCGGACACGATCGACACGGCGGCATGCACGAGCGCCCGCCTGACGCGCGAGGTAACCGGCACCACGACCGGCCCCGCGTCGTTGACCGACATCCTGGTATCGAGCCCCTGGGGCGGGTCTCGCTCGGACCGGTACGGCACCTTCACTTGGATGGTGCCGACGGGACCCGTCGACCTGATCGTGAGCGCGCGTAGCTCGAGCTCCACGCGGGTGATCAAGCGCGCCCAGCCGGCCGAAGACCAGTTCACCATCGATCTCTCGACCGGGGTCACCGCGAACGTGCGCCCGCTGGCGGTGTCAGGGATGGTGGCGGGCGAAGCGTTCTTCGCGAACTCGACCGTCCAGACCCCGAACGGCTTCATCGGGATCTCATCCGGGCCCGAGCCCACGTACCTGGAGCTCCCGGCATCGCTCGAGCGTCCGGGCGATCGCGTCCTGTTCTCCGCCAACTCGTCGCGCATGCAAGGAGCGAACAGCGTCAGCCGGGCGGCCACGGACGTGATGCCGTCGCTGGAGTTGCCAGCGGCCGTGCCGTTCACGCCGCCGGGGGCGGACCTCGTCGTCGACCTGCCCGCGCTCGACGAGGCGGCCACGGTCTTCGTGTCGGTGCGCGCGGTCGGGATCACGTCGTCGATGTTCGCGACACCGGGCTGGCTCGCTGGGGCCTCGTCGTTCGCGTTCGCGGATCCGACCGCCGCCACGGGCTGGCAGTCGAACTGGGCGACACCCGTCTCTTACACGGACTGGATCGCGGCGGCGAGCTGGACCGACGGCACTGCCTCCTACCGCTCGGCGACCAGCGGCCCGCGCTAGACCATCGAGCCAGCGAGCCAGTCGGCGAGCTTGTCGACGGACGACAGGAGATGGTTCGCGCGGCGCAGGCGATCGGACAGCGTCTTCACGATCTGGACGAGCAGGAGATTCGCCGCGCCCGGGTCATCGAGCATCAGGTCGCGGAGCGCGTCGTGCGGCAGGCGGAACAGGAACGTCGGGCTCATCGCCGTGACGTTGGCCGAGCGCGGAGAGGGCTCGGCGAGCGACATCTCGCCGAAGAAGTCGCCGTCCTTCAGCGTGGCGAAGGTCTGCTGATCCTTGTGGACCGCGGTCTGGCCCGAGAGGATCAGGAACAAGGCGTCGCCGAGGCTGCCCTCGATCACGATGGGCTCACCCGGGTTGTAGCTCTCGATCTCGCCCGCCCGTGCCATGCGCTCGAGCTGATCGGGTGCGAGGTGAACCAGGAGCGGGTGACGCTCGAGCAAGGTCGGAGTCGGCACGCGCCGAGTATCACCCAAATCCGGAGATCGAGCACGTGACCTATGGGACCCTCCCCGCCCATGGGTCTTTTTGACAAGCTGAAATCAGCCGTCGGTGTAGGAAGTCCAACGCTCGAGCTTGGTCTGGTGGAGCCAACGTTCGCGTCGGGAATTCCGATTCAAGGCTCGATCCTCATCACGGCCCAAGAGCGACCGACCCCGGTGAAGAGCATCACGATCAAGCTCTCGCGCGTCGTCGACGCGAAGATGTCGGATGGGTCGTCGATCAAACGCACCGAAGTTGCGGGTGAGTGCGTCCTCGACATGGGGAACCGCACGCTCGCGGCCAAGGAAGGTGCGCGCTTTCCGTTCACCCTCGATCCCGGCACGGTGAGCGCCGACCTCGGAACCGTGTACGAGCTGCACGCGAGCGCCGACACGCCGGGCCTCGATCCGAAGACCTCGCTCGCGATCACGCTGGTCGCGCCGCCGGAGACGCCCGTCGGGGGAGTTGGGCCGCACGACAAGCAGGGGCTGATGGCGGTCGACGTATCGTTCGACACGTATCTGGCCCAGCACCTCGCGCCCGGCTCGATCGTCTGGATTCCGCGTTTCGGGGAGGCCGCGTATGCCCACGGCCAGACGTTCGAGCGCGCGGACCTGTCCCCCGACGTCCTGGCAGCGCTGTCGGGGCGGGTCGGCTTCCTCGAGGGCGAGTTTGGCAACAGCTTTGGGCTGTTCGTCACCGATGCGGAGGGCTTCACCGTCATCAGCATCGAAGATGGGATGAGCGGGACGTCGGGGAGTCCCCTCGGTTACGTGACGAAGATCGCGCTTGCGCAGTTCAAGGGGCCGGCCGGTGCAGAGCTCACGTATCGGCACTTTCAGAGGTCCCTCGCGGACAAGCCTGGTTTCGACGAAGCCCGGTTCGCTC
>JALHPV010000376.1 GCA_022842285.1 Kofleriaceae bacterium | reverse complement strand
CGGGTGATCTCCCGGCGACCGAGCAGCCCGGGGACGAGAAGCCGCGCTCGCCGTTCGAGGCGTTCGCGGACTCGCAGACCCAGCTCGCGCTGGAGCGCGCGTTCGCGGAGCTGGCCCCTGCCTACCGCGAGGTCGCGCTGCTCGTGGGCGTCGAGGGCCTCGCGCCGACCGAGGTCGCGACGATCCTGGGCCAGACGCCCGAGGCCGTTCGCCAGCGGCTCGCACGCGCCCGTACCCAGCTCGCCGCCGCCCTCGGCGAGCACGCCCCCGCTGCCTGGAGGAAGTCATGAGCGACGAACGCGATGACCGCGGATTCGCGGAGCTCGGGGCCGCCCTGCCCGCACCGGATCTCGACACGACGACGGCCGAGCGCATCGCCCTGCGTGCACGGGCGGACCTCGGCGCCGGTCCCCCGAAGCGACGCTTCATCTTGCCGATCGCCGTCGGCATCCCGGCGGTGGCCTACCTCGTCTGGACCCTCAGCCAGGTCCTCGACCTCTTCTAGTAGGCACCCAACTCGTGGGGCTCGAGCCTCGCGGTGCAGCGAGGTTCACCGCCCGACCGCGTGGTCACTTCGGCTTGGTGACCAGGACGTGGGCTTGCTTGTCGCGATCGACGTAGCCGAAGCGGAAGCCGAGGCCACGGTGCTTGCTGCCCGCCCACAGCTCGATGAACGCGAGGTCCGTCGGCGTGTTCTGGGCCCCGGGCAAGAACGCCCCGTGGTAGCGGCCGTACGGCACCTGCACCATGCCCGCCCGCTTGGCGTGGACGGGCGGAATGCCGGTCGAGTCGGAGAGCATCCACGCCAGGTTACCAAGGAGGTAGTCGCGGATCTTCGAGAAGTCGCCGCGCCAGAGGAGGTAGCTCGCGCCCTTCACGAGCACGGTGACTTTGCCCTTCGCCGTGAGGTGCGAGACGAGCTCGGGGTGCGCCGTCATGTACTCGTCGCCGAGGTTCCACGCGATGTGCCGGTGGGTGCGAACGCCCTCCTCGCCGACCTTCCGGTAGCTGATCTCGACGTTCACGAAGGCCTCGGAGAAGTTGGGGGAGCCCCACTCCTTGTCGAGCTTCTTCGCGCCGCTGGCGTCGAACGCGTCGATCTCGGCCTGCGTGAGGTAGTGGACCGCGCCCTGCGGATCGAGGGTGAAGTACTTCATGCCGACCGGCTCGTAGCCGCCGGTGACGAGCGCGATCAGGAACGACGACACCTGCCCCGGCAGATCGTTCCGCTGCTGCGCCTGGAGGTTCTCGCTCGTGTTCGAGCCCACGGACAGGAGCCCGCCGATCTCGGCGCGGATCGCCCCGAGGCTGCGCTCGAGGGCCTTGCCGTCGAGCGTGCTGATGCGCCGCGGATCGCCCGCCTGCTCGAGCGAGATGGTCGTGATCTCCTGCGCATCGGGGAAGGCGACGAGCGCCGAGAGCAAGTCACCGCCCCCAAAGGCGTAGACGACCTGCTTCGGGACGTCAGCCGGAACGTTCGTCTCGAACCACGTGCGCGCCTTCACGAAGTACGCGGCCCGGAACTTCTCCACGCGCTCGAGGAGCTTCTTGCAGTGCGCGTCGATGATCTTCGCGTGGGAGGTGAACGCGGGGGGTAGGTCGCCGGGGCCACAAGCCGCCACGCGGGTCAGCAGCACTGCATCCGCGAGGAAGTCGACACCCTCGCTCGGGACCGCGGGCGGCGCCACCGCGACGGGGGCGGCCTCGACGGGCGCGTCGACGACCGCGACCGGCGCGACATCGGGGACGGGCACCGCATGGCGTTCGGTGCCGAGATCGAGGTCCCGCGGGGGCGGTGCCTCGGTGGGCGACTGGCCGCTGCTACACGCGACGAGCAGCGCGCAGAGCGCGACGAGCTTCACAGGTCCGCAACCGAGCCCTCGTACATCTTGTCGAGGAGGGTGGCGTACTTCTTCTCCACGACCTTCCGCTTCACCTTGAGGCTCGGCGTCAGCTCGCCCTCGTCGATCGTCAGGTCCTTCGGCAGGATCGCGAAGTTCTTCACGCGCTCCCACTTGTTGATCTTCTCGTTCGCCTGCTCGATGAACGGCGCGATCATCGCCTTCGTGTCCTCGCTCTTCACGATCTCGGCGTAGGAGCCGCCGGCCCCCTTTTCCTTCGCCCACTTCGTGATCGACTCCTCGTCGAGCGTGATGAGCGCGGTGACGAAGTTGCGATTGTCGCCGTGCACGATCACCTGCGAGATGTACGGGCACGACGTCTTCAGCGTGTTCTCCACGAACTGCGGCGCGACGTACTTGCCGCCCGACGTCTTGATCAGGTCCTTCTTGCGATCGGTGATGCGCAGGAAGCCCTTCTCCGAGATCTCGCCGATGTCACCGGTCTTGAGCCAACCGTCGGCGGTGAGCGCCTCGGCCGTCTGCTCCGGCTGGTTGTGGTAGCCGGCCATCACGCCCGGGCTCTTGATGAGGATCTCGCCATCCTCCTTCGCGATCTTCAGCTCGGTCCCCGGCATCGGGAAGCCGACGCTGCCGAACTGGTACGCGTTCGGGCGGTTGACGAAGCTCGCCGCGCTCGACTCGGTGAGGCCGTAGCCCTCGAGGATGAGGATGCCGCACGCGTGGAAGAACTCCGCGATCTCGCGCGAGAGGGGTGCCGACCCGGAGATGAAGTACTTCACCCGCCCGCCGAAGCGGTTCTTCACCTTCGAGAAGACGAGCTTGTCGGCGATCTTCAGCTTCATGGCGAGGAAGCCACCGGGCTCCTTACCCTCCTGGCGGACCTTGCTGCCGGCCTTGCCGGTCTTCAGCGCCCACTCGAAGATGCTCTGCTTGAGACCGCCCTGCTTCGCGCCCTCGAGGATCTTGTTGTAGACCTTCTCGAAGATGCGCGGCACGGCCGCCATGATCGTGGGCCGCACGACCGCGAGGTTGTCGACGATCTTCGGGATCCGGCCATCGACGGCCGTCACCGAGCCCGACGCGATGTGGCCGGCCATCAGGACCTTGCCGAACGAGTGCGCCATCGGGAGCCACAGGTACTGGACGTCGTCGTCCTTCCAAAGCCCCACGGCCACCATCGCATCGGCGGTGTACGCCCAGCACTCGTGCAGGAGGCGGACGCCCTTCGGCTTGCCCGTGGTCCCCGACGTGTAGATCAGCGTGGCGAGGTGCTTGGGGTCGATCCCCGCCACCGCCTCGTCGACGGCGCGCGGGTTATCGGCGAGGTGCTTCGCGCCCCGGCCCTCGAGGTCGGCGAGGGTGATGACCCAGTCCTTGTCCTTCGCCTCGGGGGCCCCGTCGATGAGGATCGCCCACTTGAGCAGGGGCAGCGCGGCCCGGCGGCTCGACAGCTTCTTCAGCTGGCCGGAATCCTCGACGAAGATCGCGCGGGTCTCGGAGTCCACGAGGATGTACTCGCAGTCCTCGGCGGGCGTGGACGGATACACGGTGGTCGTCGCCGCGCCGGCCGACAGGATGCCGAGGTCGCAGAGCAGCCACTCGAGCCGCGTGTTGGACAGGATGCCGACGCGCTGCTCGCGCTCGATCCCGAGGGCCAAGAGGCCCGCCGCGAGGGCGCGCACCCGCTCGCCCGCCTGGCGCCACGTCATCGAGCGCCACTCCTCCCCCACCGGATAGCGATACGCTTCGCGATCGGGCGACTGCTGGACGCGCGTCTGCAGTAGCTGGGCGATCGACTTCGTCTTGTGGGTCATGCGCTCGGGCGCGGTCGCGGTGTCAGCCATCGAGGAGGACTATGGCCCATGAACCGCGGTCCGGGCTACCCTCCCTGGCCGTGGCTGCGGTGGATGCGCGGGATTGGCTGGAGGCCCTCGGTGCCGCCTGGCGGGCCGAGCGCGCCGCCGCCCGCGCCCGCATCGCGATGGAGCGCAGCGGCCGCATGCTCGTCGAGCGCGTGAGCCTCGGCATCGCCCTCGAGCGCCTCCGCATCGTCGACGAGCGCTCCGCCCCCGGCGAGCGCGTGCGGGTGCGCGTGGCGGTCCCCGACTCGACGGACCTCGACAACCTCCGCATCGGGCCCGGCGATCCGATCCGCCTGTGGGCCGAGCATCCCGACGAGCCGGGAGCGGTGCGAGGGGTCGTCGAGCGGCGCGAGGAGCAATCCCTGTGGCTGATGCTGGATCGGGCCGTGGACGCGCTAGACCGCGAATACGCGCTCGACCCCGAAGCTCCGGAAGTGACCTTCGACCGCGGCGACGCGGCCATCGCCCGCGCCAAGGCCGCCGTCGCGACGAGCGACCTGGCGCGCGTCCGCGACGTGGCCGCGCTCGTCCGCCCCCCCCGCCCGCTCGCCCCCGTGTCGTGGGAGCCCATCGACATGGCCCTCGACGAGAAGCAGCGCGCCGCCGTCGACCTGGCCCTCCGGGCGGGTGACATCGCGCTCATCCACGGGCCGCCCGGGACCGGCAAGACGCGCACGCTCGTCGAGGTGGTCTGTCAGCGCGTGCGGCGCGGCGAGCAGGTGCTGTGCGCGGCGCCGTCGAACACCGCCGTCGACAACCTGGGAATCCGGCTCGCGGCCGCGGGCCTCACGGCCGTGCGCCTGGGACACCCGGCGCGCATCTCGCCCGCACTGGTGTCACTGTCCCTCGACGCTCAGGTCGAGGCCGATGGCGCGACGAAGCTCGCGCGCGAATGGCGGGACCGCGCCCGCCAGCTCCGCAAGACCGCGGCCGGCAAGCGCGGCGCCGAGGCCAAGGCCCTCTGGGCCGAGGCGCGGGCCCTCGACCGTGACGCGTATCGCGAGATCGGCAATGCCGAGCAGGCGATCGTCGAGCGCGCCGACGTGGTGCTCGCCACGGTCGTCGGCGCGGACTCGTCGATGCTGAGCGATCGCGTATTCGACTGCGTCGTGATCGACGAGGCCACGCAGGCTCCCGATCCGCTACTGCTCGTCGCCCTCGCGAAGGCGAAGGTCGCGGTGCTGGCCGGCGATCCGAACCAGCTCGGGCCCGTTGTCGTCGGCGGCACCCTCGCCGAAGCCACGCTGGGCACCACGATCTTCGAGCGCCTCGCGAACAGCGACGGCGAGCCGGTCATGCTCGAGCAGCAGCACCGCATGCACGAGCAGATCATGACCTTCCCGTCGCGCTCGATGTACGACGGCAAGCTCGTGGCCGCGCCGCGCGTGGCCGCGCATCGCCTCGCGGATCTCGCGGTCGCCGACGACGACCTGCGCGACAAGCCGGTCTGGCTCATCGACACCGCGGGCAAGGACTGGCTCGAGCAGCGCACCGACTTCGACCCTGGTGGCTCCCTGAACAACGCCCCCGCCTTCCAGGTCGATCCATCCACCTTCAACACCGGCAACGCGGAGCGCGTCGCCGCCGAGGCTCGTCGCTTGCTGTCACGCGGCCTGCCTCCGACGGAGATCGCGATCATCGCCGCCTACTCCGCCCAGGCCCGCCACCTCCGCGAGCTCCTGAAGGCCGAGCGCGCCGCCGGCCTCGAGATCGGGACCGTCGATGGCTTCCAGGGCCGCGAGAAAGAGGCCGTCATCGTCGACCTCGTCCGCTCCAACGACCGCGGCGAGCTAGGCTTCCTCGCAAACACGCGCCGCATGAACGTGGCCCTCACCCGTGCCAAGCGCTTCCTCCTCGTGGTCGCCGACTCCGCGACCCTCGGCGCCCACCCCTACTACGCCGCCTTCCTCTCGTATCTCGATGAGATCGACGCTCACGGCAGCGCCTGGAGCGACGACGCCCCGCCGCTGTGATACGTCCGTGGGGCCATGAAGCTCCGCCGTCTGGTGCCTGTCATTGCCTCCCTCTCTCTCTCCCTGGGCGTCGCCGCCTGCGAGAAGTCCGACGACGTTCCGCACATCCAGGAAGAGGCCAACGGCCTCGTGGCGGCCTACGCCGCCGAGTTCGACGAGATGCAGCAGCGCTCCGTCGATCTCCAGGAGCGCAGCGCCGCCGCCGTCGAGCGCGCCGGCCCGCGCGCCGACGCCTCGTCGCGCCTTCGCGCCGCGAACCAGCGCCTCGGGGCCCTCCGCGCCGAGGTCCAGCAGGCCCCTGCCGAGATCGCGAACGCCGCGAAGACCTCGCGCGACGCGATCCAGGCCAAGTTCGACCAGCTCCACCACACGTTCCGCGACGGCGCCCTCCTCGTGAGAGGCGAGCTCGACGAGGCCGAGGCCTTCCTCGAGCGCGCGGAAGCGGCCGCCACCGCCGTGGCGATGGGCCCTGCCAACCAGGAGCCGCCCCCGGCGCAGCCGGCGCAGCCCGCCGTGGCGCCGCCGGAGCCCTCGACGACGCAGCCGTACCAGCCCGCGCCGACGCCCATGCCCGAGC
>JALHPV010000375.1 GCA_022842285.1 Kofleriaceae bacterium | reverse complement strand
TATGCCCTCCGGCCAGTCGGTCTCCATCTTGAGGCCCGCCCAGTAGAGGACCGCGCCGATGATGAAGGTGATCAGCGCGAGGGCCCACGCGGGCAGGCCCATGAAGCTCTTGATGCCGCTCGTGGCGCGGCTCGGATCGTTCCAGACGACGTTCACGACGATGACGACGACCACCATCAGCAGCATGAGGATCAGGTAGGTCCAGATCCGGCTGCGGCCCTTGCCCATGAACTCGCGTTCGACGACGTCCTCTGGCATTGGACCATCGTAACGCGACTCGGGTCAGCGAGCGGCCTTGGCGCGGGTGTAGAGAGCTTTGCGCGCGGCGGGCAGGTGATTCGCGAGTGCGAGCGGCTCGAGGTAGCCGAGGCAGGTCTTCCAGGCCGCGCTGGCCGCGACCGTGTCGCCAGCGGCGGTGTTGAGATCCGCGAGGCCAGCATGGATCTCGGCGAGGAAGCCGGCCCACGTCCAGTTCTGCGGGGCGCGCTGGGCCGCGACCTCGGCGATGCTACGCGCCTCCACGAGGGCGTCGCGCTCGGCCGTCTTCTTCCCGGTGATGCGCTCGAGCTCGGCGCGGGCGAGGAGCCCCTGCGTGATCGTCTCCTTCCACTCGTTCGAGAGCGGGTCCGCGGCCGCGAGGGCCCGCACGCGCTCGAGGCCCGCGTTGACGAGGCGTGTGCCGCGCGCGGGGTCGCTGCCCGCGAGGAAGCGGCCGAGCGTGATCTCGGTGGAGGCGAGCTCGTTGATGTAGCCCGTGTGCTTCGGCGATTCCTCGACGAGCTTGGCGCGGGCAGGGAGCACCTCCTCGTGCATCGCGATGGCGCGCCGGGGCTGATCCGTCTGGAAGTAGGCGTTCGCGAGCTTGTGGCTGGCCCAGGCCACGCCGCGCCGATAGGCCGCACTCTTCGGATCGCGCTCGGAGAGCATGGTGCGGATCTGCTTCGCCTTCTCGTAGCGGACGATCGCGTCCTCGGACCGACCGAGGTAGACGAGCGCATCGCCGGCGCGGAGGTAGCTGCGCGCGACAGCGTTGGCGGCGGTGGCGCTCTTCGGGTCCGCCTCGGCCATCGCCTCCTGCGCCGCGATGGCGGCCTCGAGGTGCTCGAGCCCCGCCGCGAACTCGCCCTCGTCGAGCTGGGCGAAGCCAAGGTCGGACATGAGGTTGCCGCGCGTGACGCGCCACGTGACGTTCAGCGGATCGCGCTGCACGAGCGTATCCATGATCGGCATCGCCAGCTCGTAGGTCTTCACCGCGCTGGCGGCATCACCGAGGAGGCGCTGCAGCTCGGCGAGCGAGTCACGCACCTCGAGGACCTTCCACTGAAAGTCCATGTTGTCGCTGTCGCTCTCGAGGACCGTCTCGCGCAAGTTGAGCGCGGTCCGGTACGCGTCGAGAGCGGCGCCGGTCTCTCCCCGCGCCTGATAGATGGTCGCGAGCTTCATGTGGCTCGTCGAGAGCGCCATCACCTCGTCGCGCGGGCGCGTGCTCGCCTGCTTGCTCGCGAGCTCGCGGGCCGCCTTCGCCGCCGCGTAGTCGTTGTACGCGTCCTCGAGCTTGCCATCGTTGCGCGCGAGGTCGCCCAGCTTGTCGTGGGTCTCGGCGGCGTAGAGGAGCGCCCAGCGATCGGAGGGCTGTTCGGCCAGGAGCGCGGTGAAGGCGCTCTTCGCGGCGACGTACTGATCCCGCGCCTCGGTGCGCCGGCCCCGGGCCCCCAGCGCGGTGCCGATGCCGAAGTCGAGTCTCGCGATCATCACGCGCTGCTTGAAGGTGCGGGCGGTGGTGTCGGCCCCGACGTTCGCGACCAGGCGCTCCCGCGCCTCCTGGAACGAGGCGAGGGCGGCATCCAGGCTGCCGAGGTCGCGCTCCGCGCCTCCGATCATGTCGACGGCCTGCGCCATCTTGGTCAGGTCTTCATCGGCGTCCGTCGTGTCGAGCGAGCGGTAGTACGTCCGGATGTCGTTGCCCACGCTCGCGAGCAGATCCAGCCGGCCGATGCCGAGGAGCTCCTCGCGCATGCGATGCAGGATCTTGTCGATCAGGTCCTCGGCCGCGTTGCGGCGCGAGTCGGCGAGCCGGCGCTGGTGGCGCGCGATGTCACGTTCGGAGACGACCTCGCGTACCGCGAAGGTGCCGCCGACCGAGAGCGTGAGCACGGCGAGCGTGCCGATGGTCACCGCCGCGCGGTGTCGTCGCACAAAGCGCATGACGCGCTGGAGGGTCGTGTACTGGTGCGCGGCGACGAGCTGTCCGGTGAGGAAGCGGCGCAGCTCCTCGGCGAGCTCGCCGGCGTGGGGGTAGCGATCGGCCACATCCTGCGCCATGGCGCGCTGCACGATCGCGACGAGGTCGGCGGGGGCACGGGGCTCGCGCTCGATGAGCGGCGTGACCTTGCCGAGCGCGGCGGCCGCGATGACATCGGTCGCGGTGCGAGCGTTGTACGGAGGGGCGCCCGCTAGCAGGTGATAGAGCATCGCGCCGAGGGCGAACACGTCGGCGCGCTGATCGACCGCCTCGCCGCGGGCTTGCTCGGGGGCCATGTACGCGGGCGTCCCCATGACAGCACCAACAACGGTGAGCGTGGACGTGCCCCCAGTGAGCGTCGGGCTCCGCGACTCGCGCGGCGCGGTCTTCGCGCGCGGCAAGCGCTCCGCCGACTCGAGCCCATCACTGGCATCGAGATCCTTTGCGAGGCCCCAGTCGATGACGACCGTCTCGCCGAAGTCGCCGATGAGGACGTTCGCCGGCTTCAGATCGCGGTGTACCACCCGCTGGTCGTGCGCGTACGCCATCGCGTCCGTGGCGGCGGCCACGCGCGACAGGAGGGCCAGGCGTTCGTCGAGCGTCTTGGCGTCCGCGATCACGCGATCGAGCGGGCGCCCCTTCACGAGCTTCATCGCGAAGAACGGTTCGCCGCTCGGCCAGCGCCCCGCCTCGTAGACCGGTACGATGCCCGGATGCTGGAGCCGCGCGGTGATGAGCGCCTCGCGCTCGAAGCGGCCCAGGGCATCGCCGGCCGGCTCGAGGAGCACCTTCAGCGCGACGCGTCGCCCGAGGCGCTGGTCGTCGGCGGCGACGATCCGGCCCATGCCGCCGCGCGCGATCTCCTTGTCGAGCTGATACGAGTCCGTGGCGACGAGCGGCAGCACGTGAGCCGGCGCGGAATCCGGGGGGCGGATGACGCTCCCCAGCGCGATGGCCGAGGTCGGCGCCATCGTGGCGGCGAACGCATCCTCGTCCTCGGCGGCCATGTATGGTCGCCATTGTAGCTGCCATGCCACCGCGAGTCCTGCTGATCCACGGCAGCGCGACCGACCACATGACGTGGTCGATCCAGCTGGCCTCACCGCTGAAAGACCAGTTCGAGCTCGTCGCGTACGATCGCCGGTCTGACGCCACGACCGTCGAGGCCCATGCCGACGATGCGCTGGCCCGGCTCACCGACGTCCCCACGCTCCTGGTCGGCTCGAGCTTCGGGGCCGTCGTCGCGTTGGAGGTTCTCCGCCGCCTGCCGCCGCCGGTCGCGGGCGCGGTCCTGATCGAGCCCCCCATGGCGGCCTCGGACGACGCCCCGGCCGCACCGCTGGCCTTCCTGGCCGAGTACGACCGCCGGATGGCCGAGCAGGGCGGGCCGGCCGCGGCCGAGCTCTTCCTCCGCACCGTGCTCACCGATGCCCTCTACGAGCGCATGCCGCGGGCCTACCAGGAGCGGTCCAAGGCGCGGTACCGCGAGATCCGGGCCGACTCCGAGGCGCTCATCGCCTATCGCCCGCGCTACACCGAGCTGGCGGCCGTCACGCGCCCCGTGCTCCTGCTCGGGGGCGCCCGCTCCGCCCCGTACTTTCGCCCCACGCTGGATGCCCTGGCGGTTGCACTCCCCCAGGCCCGCCTCGACATGGTTCCGGGCGCCGGTCACATGCTCCACGCCGAAGCCCACCGGGCCTTCGCCGAGCGGCTCGTCGCGTTCGCCAGGGAGACCGGCGTGCTGTAAGGTCCGCGGCTCGTATGGCAATCGACCCCGGCTCACTGTTCAAGCTCGACGGCAACGAGCGGCCCACGGCCGTGGTCGTGGCCGTGCAGCTCCCGGGCGTCACCGATGGCGACCTGGAGTCCTCGATCGAGGAGCTCGAGCGCCTCGCGCGCACCCTCGGCGTGGACCCCGTCGCGCGCATCACGCAGCGCCGCGGCAAGGTGGCGCCCGGGGTCGTGCTCGGCGCCGGCAAGCTCGCCGAGCTCGCGACGTGGACGGGCGGGCCCGGCTTCGTCGAGGCGTACAGCAAGCCGGGCAAGAACAAGCTCGATCACTCCGACGAGGATGAAGAGGACGAGGTCGACGACGTCGTCGACCCCGACGACACGCACTCCGCGCTCGATGGTGCCGAGCCCAAGCAGAAGGTCCGCGCGGTCCTGGTCGACCACGATCTCACGCCGACCCAGCAGCGCAACCTCGAGAAGGCCACGGGCGTCGACGTCCTCGATCGCACGAGCGTCATCCTCGAGATCTTTCATCGGCACGCGAAGACGCGCGAGGCCCGCCTGCAGGTCGAGATCGCGCGCTTGAAGTACCTCGCACCGCGCCTCCGGGAGAGCGCCGGCGGTGAGGACCGGGTGCGTGGCGGCGTGGGCGGCAAGGGCGCCGGCGAGAGCTCGCTCGAGCTGGATCGCCGCCGGATCCGCGATCGCATCGCCGAGCTCCGGGGCGAGCTGGCGCTCATCGAGGGAGGCTCGCGCACCCGTCGCCAGCGTCGCAGCGACCTCCCGACCGTCGCGCTCGTCGGCTACACGAACGCCGGCAAGTCATCGCTCATGCGGGCGCTGACGAGCACCGACGTGTACATCGCCGACAAGTTGTTCGCGACGCTCGACACGACGGTGCGCCGGCTCCAGCCGCTGACGGAGCCGCCGATCCTCGTGACGGACACCGTCGGCTTCATCAAGAAGCTGCCGCACGATCTCGTCGCGTCGTTCCGCTCGACGCTCGACGAGGCCGCCGAGGCCAGCTTGCTCCTCCATGTCATCGACGCGTCGGATCCCGCGTTCCCCGAGCAGATCGCCGTCACGCGCGAGGTGCTCGGCGACATCATCGGGGACGACGGCCCGGAGACCTGGCTCGTTCTCAACAAGATCGATCGCGTCGACGAGGCCGGCCGCCGGCTCCTGAAGGCGAACTACCCGCGGGCGGTACAGCTCTCCGCGAAGTCACGCGACGACGTGGCGGAGCTGCGCGACAAGCTCATCGAGATGTTCGCGGGCAAGCTCGAGGAGACCGAGCTCGTCGTGCCGTGGACCGCGCAGCGGATGGTCCATCAGATCCACGAGCGCACGACCGTCCTCCACGAGGCGCACGACGATCTGGGCACGACGCTGAAGGTCCGCGCCCCGGGGCGCATCCTCGAGGACCTGCGCGAGCAGCTCAGAACGAGCCAGTGAGGCCCGCCATCACGCCGTCGCGCGTGGGCAGGATGAACGCGGATGACGCCGGCGCCTCGTCGGGACCGTCGCCGGACACGAAGAGGTAGACGGTCAACCCCGCCAGCACGGCGCCGCCGGCGAGCGCGGCGATGCCGCCGGGCAGGTAGGCGTTGCGCTCGAGGCAGAGGTCGTCAGCGCACTCGTTGTCATTCGCGAGCAGGTACGCCCCCGCACCGAAGGCGCCAAGGGCGCCGACCGCGGTCAGGTACTTCCAGCCACCCCAGCGGCCACCATCGCGGGTCGGCTGGTCAGGGGCGGGACCGGGACCCGGCGTGGGCCCCTCGGCGGTCGTCCCCTGACCCGCGACCATGATCTCGACGCCCTCGGTCGGGCGGTTGTCGACGAGGAACGTGGCGAGCGCGCGGAGGCGGTCGTCGGCGGGCGCCGGATCGAGCGCGACGCTGGCGCGCCGGATCTCGCGGCCCGTGCGAGGATTGACAAGCGCGCCGTACACGACCGAGCGACCCTTCGAGGTGTCGATGCCGAGGATCACGACGCCCGCGCCCTGCGCGCGCAGGGATGTCGCGAAGTCCGCCGCGTAGGTGGCCTCGAGCTTCTCCCGATCGGCGGCGGTGGCGAACGCGAGCCCCGTCCACCCCGGCGAGGTGTGCACCGCGGCATCGAACTCGGCGTCGATCTGGATGGAGACGTCGTCGCCCGCCTCGACGCGCACGGTGTGCGAGCGCGAGAGCTGCTTGCCGGCCTGAACAAACACCCGGTAGGTGCCCGGCAGCACATTGCGGCTGGCCGTGCCGACGCTGTCGAGGTTCTCGTTGATGTAGATCGCGCTGCGTTCGTCGGCGGCCGTGAC
>JALHPV010000374.1 GCA_022842285.1 Kofleriaceae bacterium | reverse complement strand
TCGGCGGCCGAGGTGGACGAGTGGCTCGGCCTGACCAGCGCCGACCGGGCACTGATCGTGCCGCCCACCGGTGCCGGCGCCCCTGCCGCCGAACTACGGCAGCATCGCCCCGCAACCGCCGGGCCCGATCTCGCCGCCGGCCATGGCGCCCGCCCTCGCGCCGCGCAATGTCCCCGGTGGGGGCGACATTGCGTCCACCGCGCAGGGCCTCGGTGGTTCGCCCATCGCCCCCGCTCCGATCGCACCCGTCGCGCCGATCGCGCCCATCGCGCCGATCGCGCCGATCGCGCCTATCGGCGGCAACGGTGTGAACGGCTCCGCGGCGGCCGTTGTCCCGCTCCAGGCCGACAAGAAGCCCAAGCTCGTCGGTCAGGGCATGAAGCGCGTCATCGGACGCTCGGTCTCGATCCCGTCGCGCCGTGGCGTGAAGCTCGACCCGCTCGATCCGAAGGTCGTGAAGATGCTCGACCTCCAGTCGTCCATCCTCGAGCGTCTCCGCGCCAAGCTCGATCTCGACAAGGTCCCGCTCGAGCGCCTCCACGAGGAGGATCTCTGGCAGCGCGCCGAGCGCGCGACGATCGATCTCGTCGAGACCCTCGAGACCTCCGGAGAGCTGCCCAAGTACATCGATCAAGACACGCTCATCAAGGAGACCCTCAACGAAGCCCTGGCGCTCGGCCCGCTCGAGGACCTCCTCGCGGACGAGAAGATCGACGAGATCGTGATCGATCGCCGTGACCGCGTCGTCGTCGGCAAGGACGGTGAGCTCCGCGGCTCTGGCAAGGCCTTCTCCTCCGACGACGTGTTCGAGCGCGTCGTGAAGCGCCTCGTTGCCCAGGCCGGCACGAAGCTCGACGATTCGAACCCCATCGTCGACCTCCGGATGCGCGACGGTACGCGCCTCACCGCGGCGGTGTCGCCGGTGGCCGCCCGCGGGGCGTGTCTCGTCCTCAAGAAGACGCCGACGCAGATGCCGCAGCTCGCGGATCTCGTCACCAAGAACGCGCTCTCGGCCGGCATGGCCGACTTCCTCGCGACGTGCGTCACCGCGCGCCGCAACATCCTCGTCTGCGGTGCCCCCGGATCGGGCAAGACCACCGTCGCCGCTGCACTGGCCGCCTCGTCGCCTCCCGGTGAACGCGTCGTGTCCATCGAAGATGTCGCCGAGCTCGCCATCGCCCGCGATGAGTGGATCCAGCTCGAGACGCGCCCCGCCTCCAACGGAAGTGTGGGCGTCGACCTCGCGAACCTCCTCGAGACCGCGCTCCGCCTCGGCGCCGATCGCCTCGTGGTTGGTGATGTCCGCGGCCGCGAAGCGCTCCCGCTCGTGTCTGCGCTCTGCTCCTCCGTCGACGGCGCCATCGTGGCGATGTCCGGCGAAGGCGCCTCGGGGGCGCTGCCGCGACTCGTGACCCTCGCGAAGGTTGCCGGGGCATCCGCCGGCGACGGCGCGCTCCGCGAGCTCGTGGCCCAGGCCTTCGAGATCATCGTGCACGTTGTCCGCTGGTCCGACGGCTCCATCCGGGTCGCCTCGATCGAGGAAGTCGTGGGCTGCACCGACGCGACGTTCGACACGCAGACGCTCTTCCAGTGGAAGGACTCCGCGTTCGGCCCGACAGGCACCGTGCCGCGCTTCTACGCCGAGCTCGAGGCTCGGGGCATCCCGGCCGACCAGGCCGTCTTCCGCTAGCCTGACCTCGACGCCAGGCGCGGCTCACGACGTGACGGACGCCACGTGGCGTCGGCGCGCGCACGATCGGCTACTGTCGGGCATGCAACGGACGCTGGTGGCTCTCGCATTCGTCGTCGGAGTCGGATGTTCCAAGCGGGAGCCGCCCCGCGAGGCGGAGAAGGGCTCTGCCCCCTCTGCCGGTGCGGTGTGCGTCGCGGGCACCGAGGCGTCCTGCGCTCCCGCCAACGGGCAGTGGACGGGGAAGCAGTGTTGCCAGCCGGAGGGCTCGGTGTGCGTCGCCGGCACGGAAGCGTCGTGCGCGCGCGCGAGCGGCAAGTGGACCGGCGAGCTGTGCTGCACGACCGGCACGATGTGTACGGAGGGAGACGAGGCGTCCTGTGCGCGGGCGACCGGCAAATGGACAGGCGCGAAGTGCTGCCTCGCCGCGGGCGGCACGTGCGTGGCCGGGCAGGAAGCCTCGTGCGCGCGGGCGAGCGGCCGGTGGACCGGCGCCCAGTGCTGCTTCGACGGCGCGAAGACGTGCACCGACGGCACCGAGGCGGCGTGCGCGCAGGGTGGCGGCGTGTGGACGGGCGCGCAGTGCTGCGTGAACTGACGCGCCTCGCAACCGGGGTCGCGGCAGGGACTACCTAGCTCGGGTTCACGAGGCGTGCGAGCTCGAGGACCTCGAGGTCGCGAGGCCAGACGGCCTTGAGCAGCTCGACAAGGCCCTTCGCGGAGTCGGGGTCGCCGGCTGCGATGGACTCGCGGGCGCCGTCGAGCTGGGCGCGCTTGAGCGTGGGCGCGAGGAGCGACGTCTTCGTGGCAGCAGAGGCGCGCGTGATCTCGTCATTGGCGCGCGCGGCGATCCGGGCGAGCTGCGCGTAGAAGTAGCCGGCTTGCGGATGCTGGGCCGCCTCGGCCGTCTCCGCGGCCATCCGGGCTTCGTCGAGCGCGCCGGGGAGCTCGCCATGGCGTTCGGAGAGGCGGGCGAGGTCGAGCCAGGCCCACGCGAAGGCGGGGTCGTCGGAGACGACCTGCTCAAGCTCGTTGCGGGCATCTTCGATCGCGCCGGTGTCGGTGAGGAGCCCGGCGAGGCGCCAGCGCGGGGCGGGGGCCGCCGGGTCGCGCTTGAGCTGCGCCTTCAGCTGCCGCGCGCGGATGGCGGGCTCGATGTCGCCGTCGTCGTCGAAGACGCCCTCGTTGAACTCGCCATCGCCGTCGTAGAGCATGGCCGTCGCATCGATGAAGCCGGCGAGGAACCGATCGAGGCGCGTGCCCTCGACGATCTCGTCGTCGAGCGATTCGTCGGCGATGAGGACGCGACCGCGGACATCGAGCGTGACGGCGGCGCCCTCGAGGGTGGCGAACTGCCAGCGGCCGGGCATGGGCGATTCGACGGCCGTCGACGAGACGAGCTCGAGCGTATCGAGGAAGAGGCGGCCGCCATCGCAGTGCGCGTAGAGCTCGATGAGCGGACCGGGGAGGCCGTCCGGCAACACGGCGGCCGGCGGGTCGAGGTCGTGCAAGCCGAGGGGCGCGGTGTCGAGAAGGGTGAAGATGCGATCGAGGCCTGACGGCTGCTCGTCGGCCTGGCGCTTCTTGCCCATGACCTACTTCTCGGGGGCGGCGGCGGGGCGCGTCTGGGCGCCAACGGCGACGATGGGTTCGCCCGCGGCGTCGGTGCCGCGGTACATGGCGTAGATGCGCTCGGCGTTCGCCGGCTTGCCGATCTTGGCGAGGGCGACGGGGGCCTCGCCGGTGGTAGCGGTGGTGTTGACGTTCGCGACGATTGTCCGGACGCCGGACAGGTCTTCCGCGACGATGGTCAGGGTGCCGGCGGCGAGGTTGGTGCCGGAGATGGTCACGGAGCTGTCCACGTCGACGGTGAGATCGCCGCGCAGGAGGAACTGCAGGAGGCCGGTCTCGTACGCGGCAACCTCGGGGAGGATCGCGGTGACCTGCTCGAGCATGCAGTCGTCGTCGAGGGTGAAGGTGATGAGGTTCGACTCGACGCCGTAGCGCGCGAGACACGTGCTCGAGCTGTTGCGGAGCGTGGTCCCGGCATCACGCGTGGCGCTCATCAAGTTCAGCCGCGTGGGCAGGCTCGGTGCGGGGCGCGCGAGCACGGGGGCGGCGTCGTCGGACATGCGTGTCGGCGCGGGGAGTGTGTTCGGCGAGAAGTACGAGCGCGCGATGAAGTTCGCGAGGCCTTCGCCGGGCATCGGCTCGACGGGCGGCGCGACGACGGGGCCGAGCGCGGGGAGGCTGGGCGCCTTGGGGGCGGCCTTGCCATCGGCCGGCGCGGCGGTGGGGGAGATGGGCGCGGGGGCCGGCGCAGCGACGGCGGTACCAGGGGCGGTGAAATACTCGCGGAGCTTGGTCCGCGTGATCACGCGCGCGGGCGCCGGTACGCCGAGGCGCCCATAGGCGAGCGCAGCGATGCGTTCGAAGCGCGATCCCAGGTCGTCGGGGCCGCCGCCGAGGGGATCGAGCTGCGCGGCGAGGTCACCGCGGACGCGGGCCGGCGCTCCGAGGTCGCCGAGCGTGTGCAGGATCGCGCCGGCAGCGACGAGGGCCGCCGCCATGTGGCGCGAGCGTTCGCCGGGTGTGCCGGCGGTGACGGCCTTCGCGTACTGCGCGTAGAACGCCTCGACGTTGAACGGATTGTCCTTCGCGACCACCCAGTCGGGCGCCGGGACGCCCCGGTCGGGGAGCGCGGCGCGACCGATGGCCTGACGGACCTTGTCGCTCACCGACTCGACGAGGTCGCGGTCGGGCTTGGTCCAGCCGGCGCCCGTCGACGGATCGTAGAAGTGGTTGGCCCCCGACGTGGCGGGGATGTCGGCGAGCGCGGCGCCGGCGGCGATCCACGACAGGGCGCTCTGGCGGCCTCGGGCGTCGGGCACGGTGCCGTGCGTCGGCGACAGGAGCTTGAGGGCCTGCATGAGCGCGGGCGCGTCGGCGGGCGGAATCGTGAGCGCCTCGAAGAGGCCACCGGAGAAGCCCAGCTCGACGAGGCGATCGTGCAGGCGCGAGGCGAGCGCCGCTTGCTCCGCGAGCCCGGCCTGCGTCGTTTGCGGCTCCCACGCGGCGGCGGGAGTCGCGAGGGCCATCACGAGGAACGCGGCGAGAGCCTTCTTCACGATCCACCTCCGAGGCGCATCGGCAGCAGCGACTTCAGGCGCTCGTACATCGACTTCGTGAGAGCGACGGCATCGTCGAGCGAGTTGCACTGGTTCGTCCCGCACGTGAACAGCACGACCACGCCGCGCGGAGCATCGAGGAAGCCGACGCCGCGGATGGCACCTTCGGTGACGACGAACGAACGGCTGCCGACGTCGTCGCGTTCCTGGGCGGTCTCGAGCGTGCCGAGGAGCTCCTCGTACTGCTCCTGGGCGGCGCCGGGATCGAGGCGCCACATGCGCACGGCGACGTCCCACGTCTCGGGGCGGCCGTTGGCCTTGAAGTGCTGCGACGAGTAGCTCGCCGTATCGGGCTCGTCGGAGAGCGGGCCCGTCTCGAAACCGCCATCGAACTTGGTGCGCGCCTTGATGTCGGCCTCGCTGATGAGCTGCGCGGCCACGACATACGTCCCCTCGATGCGACCGGGGCGGAGCTGGTCCGGATCCTGGTTGCGCGCTCCTTCGAGCTCGGCGCTGGCATCGGCAAGCTCCCAGCTCGTCAGCGCGGCGACGGCGGTACCGCCACCGACGAAGCGGAGGTGCCGCGAGTGCGAGAGATCGGTGCGCCAGCGCTCGAGGAGCACCTGGTTTTCGAACTGCGCGAAGTCCATGCGCGCGCCGAGGTCGGTGAACCGGCGGTCGCTGCGGTACGCGACGAAGCCGCGCTTGTAGACGAGGAGCGTGAACTCGGTGACGCGGACGCCGCGGGGCAGGGCGGCGAGGGTCGGCACCTTGTAGTAGCCGGCGGCATCGGTGGAGCCGACGAACTCTCGCGAGCCCGCTGGTTCGATGAGGCCTGTGCCACGCTCGAGGGTCCACGCGGCGTAGACCAGCGCACCGGCGACTGGCGACTTCGTGGTGGTGTCGACCACCCGGCCCGTGAAGGGACCGGCCAGGAGCCCCGCTTCGGCCGCATCGGGACGAGCGCGGAACGGTGCGGTTCGCACGCCCGTCGGGGTGCACGCCACCAGCATCGCGGCGAAAACAAAGAGCGCCAGGCGTCTCAAGGCGGCCGGTCTTAGCATAATAATCAGGGCTAGATGCGCTGTTCGATCTGTGGACACGAAAGCCCACCGGGGTCGTCGTTCTGTCTGAACTGCGGCAGCGCGCTCGCTCCTGCGTTCGCGCAGACTCAGCAACCGCCGGCGGGGTTGCCCGTGTCCGTCCACTGCCAGGTCTGTCACGGCGAGAACCCGGCCGGCATGAAGTTCTGCCGCGCGTGTGGCAGCGCACTACCCGCGACCGCCGCTGCATCGCCACCGCCGCCACCGCCACCGATGGGCGGGCCGCCGGCTCCATACATGGGGTCGGGACCGGGCATCCCCATGCCTCCGCCGGGACCCCTCGGTGCGCCACCGGGACCGCCCCCGTACATGCAATCGGCGCCCGCGATGCAGATGCCGCCGCCGCCGCCGCCGCCCCCGGGCGGGACACCGGTGGCGGG
>JALHPV010000373.1 GCA_022842285.1 Kofleriaceae bacterium | reverse complement strand
TCGTGCTCGTCATCGGCGCCGCGGGCACGGGCAAGACCCGCCTCGTCGACGAGCTGGTCACGCGACGCCAGGCGACGGGCCAGCCGCTGCGCACCGTGACGGCCATCGCGTCGCCAGCGAACCACCTCGCACCGTTCGCGCTCGTCATCGAGCTGTACCAGGCGGCCCTCGGTCTCCCGCCCGCCCGCGGTCGCGCCGCCCGCGCCGAGGTGAGCGCGCGGCTCTCGCAGATGCTCGCGCGCCAGGGTGTGCCGGCCGAGCGCACGCGCGATGTCGTCGTGGATCTCGATCGCGCCATGGAGCTCCGCGACGGGCTCGCCCTCGGCGCCCGCGAGCCGGCGGATCTCCGAACGCGGATCTCGGCCGGTCTCGCCACCTGGCGTCGCGCGATGGCGGATCGCGCCCGGCCCCTGCTGACCGTGATCGAGGACGTGCACCTCGCCGACAGTGCGAGCCTCGAGGTGTTGCGGCACACGATGTCCATGCCCGGGTCCGGGCCCGAGTTGCTCGTCCTGACCATGCGGCCCGAGCCGATGGTTGGCGATCCAGGCTGGCGACCGGCGAGCGATGCGGTGATCACCGTCGGTGAGCTCGTCGGGGCGGACCTGCGGACGCTGGTGTCGGAGCGGCTCGGGGATGCGGCGTCGCCGTCGAACATCGCGGCGGTGCTGTCGCGCGGCGGTGGCAATCCGATGCAGATCGAGGAGCTGGCCCGGGCCGTGCGCGACTCCGCGCAGCTCGGCGGTTCGGTGCCGGCGTCGGCGCAGGAGGTCGTATCGGCGCGCCTGGAACGCTTGCCCGAGCGGATGCGCACCAGCCTGCGGGCGGCCGCGGTCCTCGGCGACCGCGTGCGCGTTCCGCTCCTCGGCGAGCTCCTCGAGCGCGGGCCGGATCTCGAGCCAGAGCTCGACGAGCTGGTGCGGGCAGGCTTCCTCGTGCACTCGAAGCGCGACGACGTCCAGGAGCATGCGCCCGGTGAAGGCGTGTTCGAGTGGGCGCGCGATCTGGTGCGCGATGTCGTCTACGAGTCGATGTCGGCCCGATCGCGGCGCGACACGCACGCCCGCGTCGGGCGGCTCCTCGCATCGCGGTTCTTTGCCGGTCGCGAAGAGCCTCCGGCCACGATCGCAGAGCACCTCGAGCGCGGGGGCGAAGCAGCGGGCGCGGCCGCGTTCTATCTGCGCGCCGGTCGGCTGGCGCTCACCGCGTCCGATGCGCCTGCCGCCATCGCATGCTTCACGAAGACGCTCGATCTGGAGCGCGAGCTCGGCGCGGCCCCTCCCACCTCGACCTCCCGCGCGCGCCGCCGCGAAGCGCTCTCGGGCCGCGAGGAAGCCAATCGCCTGATCGGCGACCTCGTCGCGAACCCGACCGACCTCGACGATCTGGAGCGCCTGTGCCTCGGCGAGCCGGCGCGCATGGCCGAGGTCTCGATCAAGCGCGCCCTCCGCCTGCTCCGTCTCGGCGACTTCCAGGCCGCCGCCATCGCCACCGTGGTCGCCGAAGACCACGCGACCTCGGCCCGCGACGACCGCCTGCGGGGCGAGGCCCTGCGCATCCGCGGCGAGATCCTCGAGCGGCAGGGGCGCTTCGACGATGCCCTCGCGGTGGTCGGGGCCGCGCGCGACCTGTTCCATCAGCAGCGCTCCGTCACCGACGAGATGGCCGCCATGATCGGTCGCGGTCGCATTCACCTCCTGCGCGGTCACTACGCCGCCGCGCGCGATGCCTACCGTCCGGTGCTCGCGTTGATCGAGAAGACGGGCGACCCGTGGCTCGAGCGCATCGCGACGAATCACATCGCCGTCGTCGAGCTCTGCCTCGGCAACTTCGAGCTCGCGATGACCGCCGCTGAGCGTTCGCTCGAGCTCTGCCGTCGCTACGGTGACCGCACCCGGGAGGGCGATGGGCTCTCGGTCGCGGGCATCATTCTCCTCGAGGTCGGCCAGCTCGACCGCGCCGCCCAGACCTTCCAGGAGGCCCTCGAGATCCTCTCCCGCACAGCCTCGCGCTGGAGTCGCTGCGACTGCCTGATCTACGCCGGCGCCGGCGAGCTCCGTCGCAACCGGGCCGGCGCGCTGAACCTCATCGAAGAAGCGGTTGCGGAGGCCCGCAGTCTCGGCGCGCGCTACCTCGAGGCGAACGCGCTCATCACCCGCGCCGACGCTCATCTCGCGCGCGGCCACCTCGACCTCGCCCTGGGCGACGCGCTCGCCGGGGTCGCGGCGGCCCAGGCCGCGGGGGTCCTCGGCTACGAGATTCAGGGCCTCGCGCGACAGGCCGTCGCGCTCTCGCGCATGGGGAACCGCCACGGCGATGCCGGCGCCGCGGTCCATCGCGCCCTCGCCCTCCTCGAGCAGCAGGTCACCCTCGAGGGCTCCGAAGAGGTCGTCCTCGCCATGTGCTACGAGGTCCTGCGCGCCGCCGGCGCGGACGATCGCGCGGCCCGCGTGAAGGAGCGCGGCGCCGAGTCGGCCCTGCGCAAGCTCGACGGCCTCACGGACCCCGCCTGGCGTGCATCGTTCGCGGCGCTCCCCGACGTGCGCACGCTCTTGAGCTGAGCTCCTTCGCGCCCTGCGTTCGTGCCCCGCCTTCGCGCCCCGGAGATTTTTACCGCCAAGACGCCGGAGACGCCAAGGTCAGAGGTTGTCGGGCGCTTCGCGCCGCAGATGCTGTCCGATGCTCGGACGACTGACGACGCCGCCTCTTCTCGAGATGTGGGACGCCAAGACGCCCCAGACGCCAAGGTCAGAGGTTGGTCGGCGCTTCGCGCCGCAGATGCTGTCCCACACTCGACGAGCATGGCCCAGCGCGGAGCTTCGGTCTGCATCTGCGCACGGACCGGCGGCGCGGAGCGCCAGCTCTCCCTTGGCGTCTGGGCCGGCTTGGCGTTCAACCTCGCGGGGCAATCGCCGAACCACGGTGAGTCGCTGCGGAACCACCACGCGGCGCGCAGCGCCATCCACCCCTTGGCGTCTCCGGCGTCTTGGCGGTGATCCTCTGGGGCACGAGTGAAGCCGCAGACGACCGCGGAGCGACCTAGACCAGCCAGCCGCCGGCGAGCACGCGGTCGGCGTCGTAGATGACCGCGGCCTGGCCGGGAGCGGCGACCGTCGGCTCGGCGAGGATCACGTGTGCGGTCGTGCCGTCGATCGTCACCGACGCGGGGATGGGCGTGCCGCGGTGCCGGACCTGCACGGTCGCGGTGAGCGAGGCGCGTGGCGCGGACAGCCAGCGCAGGTCGCGGATGGCCATGGTCGTCCGCTCGGCGGACGCCTTGGGGCCGACCCGAACCTCGGCGCGTACGGGATCGACGCTCGTCACGTACAGCTTCTCTTTGGTGGTGAGGTTCCCGAGGCCGCGGTGCTGGCCGATGGTGAAGTTGTGCGCGCCCTGGTGCTGGCCGAGGACGGCGCCGTCGGGGCCGACGATCGAGCCGGCCGTCGGCATCGCCCGGCCACGTTTCAGCGCCTGGGCCGAGACGAAGCCGGCGTAGTCTCCGTCGGGGACGAAGCAGATCTCCTGCGATTCGGGTTTCACCGCGTTTGGCAGGCCGAGGCGGACGGCATGCGCACGGACCTCGTCCTTGGTCATGCCTCCGAGGGGGAAGCGGACCGCGGGCAGCTCGGCGGCGGGCATCGAGAACAGGAAATACGACTGATCCTTGCCCGCGTCGGCGCCTCGGCGGAGCTGCCAGTCGCCGTCGGCGTCGACGATCTTCGCGTAGTGACCGGTGACGAGGATGTCGGCTCCGATGGCCCGGGCGCGCTCGAGGAGCGGCGAGAACTTGATGTGCTGGTTGCACTTCACGCACGGGTTCGGCGTCTCGCCAGCGAGGTAGGCCTCGACGAAGTCGTCGACGACGGCGGCCGCGAACTCGGGCGCGAGATCGATCACGTAGAACGGGATGCCGAGGTGGGCGCAGACCGCGCGCGCGTCCTCGACGTCACGCGGGCCGCAGCACCGGCCTCCCGAAGAGGCGGCCGTGCCCCGGGCGTCGTAGAGGCGCATCGTCATGCCGACCACGCGGTGCCCCTGCTCGACCAGCAAGGCCGCCGCGGTCGCGCTATCGACCCCGCCCGAGAGGGCGGCGACGACCAGGCCGGCCTCCGTGTCCATGGCGTGATACATGCCCTGTGACGCGATGAAGAGCAACCGCTGCGAAGTGGTCGCGGCCCGGCTCGACGACACGGGGGCCGGCGTCGGCGAGGCCGAGGGCTACGTGGTGCACGCCGCCGACCTGCTGCCGGGGGAGCGGGCGGAGGTCGTGATCGACCACGAGTCGCCGCACAAGCGCGAGGCGTGGGGGCGCGTCCTGCGGCGCCTCGGTCCACCGAGCCCCGATCGGGTCGCCCCCGCATGTCCGGCCTTCGGCCTCTGCGGCGGCTGCGTCTGGCAGCACCTGGCGTATCCGGCGCAGCTCGTCGCGAAGCGCCATCGGGTCGTCGAGGCCCTCGCGCGCGTCGCCGCCGTGGCGGAGGGCCGCGTCACGATCGCCGATGTGCGCCCGTCACCGCTCGACCTCGGCTACCGCAACAAGGGGAAGTACGTCGCCGGGCTCGACGAAGCGCGCGAGCACGTCGTCCTGGGCGCCTATGCGCCGCGGTCGCACCGGGTGCTCGACACGCTCGGTTGCAAGGTCGTGGCGCCGATCATCGACGAGGTGGCCTCGTGGCTGCGCGGCGCCGCCGAGGCCGCCAGGCTCATCCCGTACGACGAGAAGCACCACGCCGGCGAGCTGCGCTATGCCGTGGTCCGCGAGGCGGGCGGTGACGTCCTCGTCGCCCTCGTCGTGGCCCCGGGCACGTCGCGCGCGAAGCTGGCCCAGGTGGCGGGCACGCTCGCGAAGCACCCGGCCGTCCGCGGCGTCGTGGCCATTGACAACGATCGTCGCGACGGCGCCATCATCCCCACCGGCGCCCGCACCGAGCTTCTCGTCGGCGAAGGCACGCTGCAGGAGGAGCTGGCCGGCGTGCCGGTCGACGTTGGACCGGGCGAGTTCGTCCAGGTCAATCGCGCCCAGTCCCACGCGCTGTACCGCCGGGTCACGGAGCTCGCGCAGGTCCGCCCCGGCATGCGCGCGATCGACCTCTTCGCCGGCATCGGCGGCATCGGCCTCCACCTGGCGCGGGCCGGGGCCAGCGTCGTCGCCGTCGAGCTCGACCGCGAAGCCGTGGCGTCGCTCGAGGCGAGCGTCGAGCGAGCGAGCCTTCCGCTCACCGCCATCGCGGGCGACGCGGGAGACCTGCCCGCCACGGCGCGCGTGGCCCTCGGCGGCTCGGCCGAGGTCGTGGTGGTGAATCCGCCGCGCAAGGGCCTCTCGTCGGGCGCCCGCGATCTGTTGCTCGGCCTCGCCCCGCCGACGATCCTCTACGTGAGCTGCGGCCCCGAGGCGCTTGGCCGCGACCTCGTCGCGCTCGCGATTGCGGGCTGGGAGCCCGACGTCATCGAGCCCTTCGACCTCATGCCCGGCACGCCCCAGGTCGAGACTCTCGTCCGGCTGCGCCGGGTGTCAGGGTAAGTCGCGCGCGAGCGACAGCGTCACCGTCGCGCCCTCGTCGACGTGAATCGTGCGATCGGGCAACGGGACCTCGCCGGTCCCGACGTCGACCCGCACCCGCACCGTCGCGTCTTGCGCCGGCAACGCGAGCTTCAAGGTCGTGCCGCCGATCAGCGTCCCCGGCTGGGCCGCGCGCCGGAGCACACCCACGACATCGCCGTCCACGATGACCTCCGCCTCGACCGAGCGCACCCGGGCGCGCTCGGCCCCGAAGTCCAGCTCGAGCGTGGCGTGCGTCCGATCCGACTTGTTGCACGTGTCGTGAGCGATCAGCGCGATCGCCGTGAGCATCGCCACGGGAATCAGCCGCTTGATCGCGAACTCGCGCCGGGTCACGCGGGGGGTGTAGCACGCGACACCACGACCGCGGGCCCGCCGAAAACTGGCGACCTCCGGCCCCCGCCCCTAGGTTCGGGGGATGCGTCGTCTCGCCTGGCTTGCCCCGCTCCTCCTCGCGGGAGCCTGCGCCGGCCGCGAGGCGCCCTACCGCTTCAGCTCGCCGCTCCTGGGCATGAGCGACGTGCCTCACCGCCCCCTCCTCGGCCCGCCGCCACCCGGCCGCCCCGAGCCCGCCACGGCGGATACCACGCGGGTCGCCGCCGCCCTGCCCGCGCGCCGCGCCGGCGTCGCGAAGAACATCGCCTCGCACACGGCCGCGGTCGCCGTCATCGATGTCCCCGCGGCGGCCCCCGAGCAGCGCCGCGAGCTCGCCGCCCCCCAGAAGGCCCCCAAGGGTGCGCCGGTGCCCGCCGTG
>JALHPV010000372.1 GCA_022842285.1 Kofleriaceae bacterium | reverse complement strand
CGCGCTCGCGATCACGCAGGTAGGTCTCCTTCGCGGCCGCGAGCTCGGCCTCCGTGGGGCCCTCCTTGGAAAGCGTCGCGGTCACGGTCTGGACCGCCTTCACGAGCTCGTCGACCCGCTCCGGGTCGCACCCGAACGACACGACAAACGTGCGCTCGGTCTTGCCGACGCGCGAGAGCCGGCCGTACGCGCCGACGCCGTACACGCCACCGAGGTCCTCACGCATCGTCTCGCGGAGGCGCTTGCCGAGGATGTTGGTGAGGATGTCGAGGTCGCGCTCGGCGTCGCGGGTCCACTTCTCGGCGCCGTGGAACTGGAGCTGCACCTGGGCGCGCGGCTCGGTGCCAAAGTTCCACGACTTCTTCACGACGCCGGTGACGCGGGCGACCTTCGGGTCCTTCTCCTTCTCGATGCGGCCCTTCGCGGGGAGCGCGCCGAGATACTGCTCCACGAGCGGCTTCAGCGTCGCCACGTCCACGGAGCCGACGATGACGAACGTGAAGTCCGTCGCGTCACCGAAGCGATCCGAGTAGAAGGCCAGCGCCTTGTCGAGGTCGACCTTCTTCACGTCGGCGGCCGTGGGCATCTTGCGGCGGACGTTGCCCTTGTAGAGGACGTCCGTGGACTTCTGGCGGAACTGCGTCGACGGGTCGCGGAGCTGCTCCTCGAGCCCGGCGGCGGTGTTGTCCTGCCACACCTTGAAGAGGTCGGCGTCCTTCCGCGGGGCCGCCATCTTCAGATAGATGAGCTGCAGGATCGTCTCGATGTCGCGCACCGAGCCGTTCGCGACGACGTACTCGTTGGTCTCTTCGATGCCGGTCTGCACCGACACGCTCTTGCCAGCGAGCGCCTTGCGCAGATCCTCGTCGGAGAGCTCGCCCGCGCCGCCGAGGGCGGCCAGCTCGTCCGCGAAGCGCGCATCGGGATACTGCTTCGCCGTCGCGACCGCGAGCCCCCCGATCGAATCACCGACGATCTGCACGCTGTCGGCCTCGAAGTCGGTCGCCTTCACGACGACGGTCACGCCGTTGGAGAGCTTCCACTCGATGGTGGAGAGCTGGTCGTTCTTCTTCTCCGACTTCACCGAGCCCGGCGTCGGCTTCTGCGTCATCAGCGACGTCGCGGCCGCCTTCTCCTGCCACGGGTCGATCTTCGACTTCGCGACCTCGTCGACGATCTGGAGCACGCGCTCCTTCGTCGGCTGCGGCTGGCCCTCGGGGCCGACGATGGAGATGACGCGGTTCTCCGCGCCTCCGAACGAGCCGCCGAGCTTGTTGAGCTCCGCGACGGTGAACGTCGGCAAGAACTTCTCCGCGAGCTCCTTCTCGGCGACGCCGCCGACCATGAACTCGTTCTGGAGGAAGTTGCGCGTCATCTCGTCGACGATGTCCTGGCTCTCGCGCGTGGCCGCGGCGACGGCGTTCTGGTCGAGGCCGCGCAGGAGGCTCGTGCGAGCGCGGTCGAGCTCGGCCTGGGTCACGCCGTGCTGCTCGACGCGGCCCACCTCGGTGAGGAGCTGGCGCAGGGCCTCCTCGGCCTTGCCCGGCTTGGCGGCCGCGAAGCGCGAGAACATGTCGACGTCACGGGTCCCCGGATACTCGGACACGCCGACGCTGGCGCCCTGGAAGGCCGCCTCCGGCTTGCGGGAGAGCGAGTCGAAGCGCTCGTTGATGATCTGCGAGTAGAGGGCCTCGGCGAGGTAGCGGCGGTAGTCCTTGCCCGACGCCTCCGGGCGGTGCGCGAAGACGTTCTGCACCTGGACGAGGGTCATCGGCATCTCCTTGTCCTGGATCAAGGAGACCTGCGTGCCCTTGGCCTCGGGCACGCCGCCGTTCGGACGCGGGCGCGGCTTGTCCGGGTTCTTGAGGTCACCGAACGTGGCCTTGACCTGCGCCTCGATGGCGGCCTCGTCGGCGAAATCACCGACGACGAACACGGCCATCAGCTCCGGGCGGTACCAGTCCTTGTAGTACTGGACGAGGCGGTCGCGCGGCGCCTTCTTCAGGATCTCGGGCAGCCCGATGGTGTCACGCACGGCGTAGCGCGTGCCGGCGAGGACGACCGGCAGCTGCTTCTGGTACATGCGCTCGAATGCGCCGCGACCGAGGCGCCACTCCTCGAGGACCACGCCGCGCTCCTTCTCGACCTCCTCGGCCTCGAACGAGATGTCGGCGGCCCAGTCGCGCAGGATCTCGAAGCCCTTGTCGAGGAACTTCTTGTCGTCGGAGGGAACCGTGAGCTTGTAGACGGTCTCGTCGAACCAGGTGTGCGCGTTCAGATCCGCGCCGAAATCGAGGCCGATGCTCTCGAGGTAGTGAACGATGTCCGCCTTCGGGAACCGCTTCGTCCCGTTGAAGGCCATGTGCTCGACGAAGTGAGCGAGGCCGCGCTGATCGTCGTCCTCCTGCACGCTGCCGGCCTTCAGCGCCATCCACATGACGGCGCGCTTCTCGGGCTTCGCGTTCTTCATCACGTAGTACTGCATGCCGTTCGGCAGCGTGCCGTGCTTGATCGCCGGCCACAGCGGCAGGATCGCGTCGCTGCCCTGCGGCGGCACCGCATCGATCGTGGTCGTGACTTGACCGGAGCCCTCGCCGGGTGGCGGGTCGACCGTGGTCGTCGTCGTGGGCTTCGATCCGCAGGCGACGACGAGCGCGAGCAGAGTGGCGGTTAGCAGGCGGCTTGCGAGCCTGGCGAACCCGCGAGAGGAAGCGCCACCGGCGAGCGGTGCGGATGGATCGAGCATGGCCGCGAACTTGCCACGGCGGCCTCCGCCGCGCAGCTGCGACAGTGGTTACGTCGCAGGGAGCGTCGGGTCGACGTCGAAGAGCGCGGCCAGCTCGTCGGCCTTCCGGGCGGCGTCCTGGCGGCCCATGGCGATGAGCTCGTCGGCGAAGCCGCCGTCGAAGCAGAGGTAGCTGAGGAGGTCGCTCTCGTGGCGGGCCTCGCCCTCGGCCAGGCGGCGGATGATCTCCTTGGCGACGAGGCCCGAGACCCGCAGCTTGCCGCTCTGGACGTACCGCGAGGCCATCGCGCCGATGTCCTCGCTCGGCCGGATATGCACGGCCTCGATGCGGCGCAGCGGGGCCCCCCGCATCTTCATGAGCTCGACGTTCATGGTCTGGGCGAACTGGTCGCCGAACGACGCCTTACCCGCATCGAGGATCTGGTTGATGCGCTGCATGCGCTGGAGGTCGTACTCGGTGTGATCGAGCATGAGCGCATTCAGCGCCTTGCCGGCGAGGAACATCGGCTTCGGGAACGCCTCTTCGCGGTCCTCCTGCAAGGCCTTCGGCTGCGACGCCAGGTGGCGTAGAGACACGATGAGGAGACGATCGGCGCCGAGCCGGATCGCGGGCGACATCGGCGTGTTCTGACGCAGGCCACCATCGGTGAAGAACTCGTGGCCGATCTTCACGGCCGGGAACAGCATCGGAATGGCAGCGCTCGCGAGGACGTGCCGCGGACCGATCTTCGCGGCGCGATGACGCACGAACGGGTCGCGGCTCCACTCCTTCGGCACCGGATCGGCGCACGACAGGAACACGACGGTGTGGCCCGTACCGATGTGCGTCGCCGAGACGGAGATCGCGAGCAGGTCACGCCCTCTGAGGTTCTTGACGATGCCGCTCCACGGGATGTGGCGCACCACGAAGCGCTCGAGGCCACGCGTATCGAGCATGCCGCCGTAGCGAAAGCTGCCCGGCTCGGGAGGCGGCGGATCGCGGCCGAGGAGCATCTTCGCCGCCCGGAACACGTCCCGGCCCTGCAGGCTGATCAGCTCCTCGATGTGGAGCGACCGCCAGGCGGCCACGATCTGGGCGGCCTGGGCGTCAGGATCATTCTGGGTGGCAGCCAGAAAGGCGGCGTTGATGGCGCCCACCGAGGTCCCCGTCACGATGTCGATGGGCACGTGACGCCCCATGCGCTTCTTCAGGTCCGTGCGCAGGTAGTGAATGATTCCCGCTTCGTACGCTCCGCGCGACCCACCGCCCGACAGCACGAACCCGATGCGGGGACGCCGTGACACTGCCCGTCATTGTACGCAACTGCCGGAGCACATGGTTGTCTTAGCGCCCATGAAGCTCGTGACGTGCGTAGTGTTGATGGCCGCGCAGACCGCGCACGCGGCCGTCTTCGACGAGTACGGAGCCTCCACCCCGCGCCGGCCCGTCGAGCAGCTCACCGAAGAGGCGTGCGACATGGACGTGGATCTGCGCGGTGCGCTCGTCACGATCGAGGTCCGCCAGCGCCTCACGAATCCCGGCCCCGACCCGCTCGCCGCCCTCCTCGAGCTCGACCTGCCCGCCGGCGCCGAGGTGCTCGGCTTCGCGATCAACGGCGAGACCGCGCTGCCGGTGAAGGCCACGTCGGGCGTGGATCGCGATACGTCGGTGATGGGCGTCGATCCGGGCTGGCTGCAGCGCGACGCCGGGGCGAGCGGCTATCGCGTCGTGCTCCAGCCCATCGCCACCGGCGCGGCGGTCACCCTGACCACCCGCTACGCCACGATCGCCCACTACTCCGGCGGGGCGATGCGCTTCGAGCTCCCCGGCCGCGACGCGAAGCTCGCCCCGTGCCGCGTGTCGATCCGCGCCACCGCGGGCCCGGGCGCGACGGTGAAGAAGATCATCGCGGGCACCACCGAGTCCGCCGGCCGCAACGGCAGCACCGTGATCGAGCACACCGACGTCCCCATCGCCGTCGAGCTCGACGTCGCAGGCACGACGCCCGTCGTCTGGACGCAGACCCAGACCCTCGGCGCCGGCCACGCCGCCACGCTCGTCACCGTCCTCGGCCCGCGCGTGAAGTCCGACGGCGGTCGCCGCGTGATCTTCCTCGTCGACGGCTCGCGCAGCATGGACCTCGTCGGCCGCCACCACGTCACGCAGGTGATCGAGCGCATCGGCGCCGCCCTCCCCGCCGGCTCGGAGATCGAGGCCATCGTCTTCGACCGCACCGCCACGCGCATCCTCGGCGACGTGAAGCCGGCGACGCCCGAGACCCTCGCGAAGATCCGCGACACCGTCTCCGCGCGCGCATCGAGCAACGGCAGCGATCTCTCCGCTGCCTTCGCGCTCGCGAAGCCCCTCCTCGACGGTGTGCGCGGCCAGACGATGGTCGTGCTGATCACCGACGGCATCGTCGAAGGCCCGACCGGCGCCGCGCTCACCACCGCTCTCGGCGGCAAGCCCTCCACCGTCGACGTCCACACGGTCGTCCTCGATCCAACCGCAGCACCATCCGGCGCTGCTTCGGCCGGCCTCGATCCCGCCCAGACGACGAGCCCCACCATCGACATCGTCCGCGATCCGGTCAACCTCGTCGGCGGCTCCTTCGTCGAGGTCGACATCTCCAACCTCGGCGCCGAGCTCGCCTCCGTCGACGAGTGGCTCCGCCCCGCCTGGAACGACCTCGCCCTCGGCACCGTCCCCGACCTCCCCTCCACCGTCCGCGCCGGCGGCGGCTGGACCCACCTCGTCGTGCACCCGGCCAAGGCCGCCTCGAAGTGGAAGCTCACCGGCCGCGCCGAGCAGCCCTTCACCTCCAAGCTGCGTGCCGGCCCCACCGCCCCGACGGGCACCCTCGCCGCCCTCGCCCTCGCCACCGCGCCCGACACCCTCCTCGTCCCCGCGGACCCGACCGACGACCAGATCGAAGCCGCGCGCGCGACCGTCGCCACGCAGCGCCTCGCCCACCCCGTCGCCGGCGAGACCTACGCCTTCGCCGTCGTCGCCCGCTCCACCAAGGTCGCCAAGGCCCGCCGCCAGGTCATCGAAGGCGGCGGCAAATATGAGCGCCTCCTCGCCATCCCCGACCCCTTCGAGACCGAGCCCGTCGCCGCGCCCACCCCCGTCACCGCCTCGGCCATCGCCAAGGAGACCCTCGCACGCCTCTTCCGCGATCAGCTCCAGCCGAAAGCCTACAACTGCTACACGCGCGCCCTCGGCACCAACCCCAAGCTCGCCGGCACCGTGAAGTACCAGTTCCGTCTCGGCCGCGGCGAGGTCACCGGTGTCACCCTCGACGGCCTCGGCGATGCGCAGCTCGACGCCTGCCTCCTCGACGCCGCCTACGTCCTCACCCCGCCCCTCCCCGACTTCACCGTCAACGCCGACGACCTCACCATCGCGAACTACCCGCTGACGTTTCAGCGCAAAGAGAACAAGCCGATCATCATCCTCGGCGACGCCGACTCCGAATCCCCGATCGACATCGAAGGCCTCCGCAAGCCCGTCCCCGTCCCCGACGGCACCACGCCCCTCGGCGACCTGCGCCCGACAACCCCGTAGCCACGCAGGCGGAGTGTCGCAGGGGTCCGACATCGTGGCCGTGCACGGGAACGGGAACGCT
>JALHPV010000371.1 GCA_022842285.1 Kofleriaceae bacterium | reverse complement strand
CCTCGGCCGCATCGACGGCGATGGCAACGTGTTCATCGTCGGTCGCAAGAAGGAGATGATCCTCGGCGCGAGCGGCGAGAACATCTACCCCGACGAGCTCGAGGAGGCGTTCCGCGACTCGAAGTACGTGAAGGAGCTGTCCGTCGTCGGCCTGCCGCTCGGCGGCGGGATGACCGCCGGCAGCGGCGCCGAAGGGCGGCGCGGTTCGGTCGATGACCGGCTCGAGAGCGTCGCGATGCTCGTCGTCCCGGACTACGACCACGACGGCATGAGCCGCGAGGCCGTCCGCGAGGCCGTCCGCGAGCACATCAAGAAGGTGAACAAGACCCTCGCGCTCTACAAGCGCCCGAAGGTCATCCACCTGACGGACATCGAGCTGCCGAAGACGGCGTCGCGCAAGCCCAAGCGCCGCGAGGTCGTGAAGGAGCTGCAGCGCATCGAGCGCGCGGCGAAGGGCGGAGCGACGGCGGCCGCGGCCAAGAGCGCCGAGGCGGCGGGCGGTATGACGTGGCTGCACGAGCTGCTCGCGGGCGTTGCGCAGAAGCCCAAGACGGCGGTGACCTCGGAGACCCGGCTCGAGGAGCTCGGCTTCGACTCGCTCATGTTCACCGAGCTCGCGGTGGCCCTCGAAGCGGCCGACGTGAACCTGCCGGACCCGTCGGAGCTGACGGGGCTCGAGACGGTCGCCGATGTCGAGAAGCTCGTCTCCCGCCTCGGGGCGAAGGCCCGGTCCGAGAAGCCGAAGCGCGATCGCCTGCGCAAGGAAGCGGACGCGCGCAACAAGGACATCGAGGACGGCAAGCGCGACGACGACATTCACGTGCCGAAGCCGCTCGTCTCGCTCGGTCGGCGCGCGCTGCGCGGCGGCATGAAGGCGTTGTACGAACGCGTGCTCGATACCGACGTGTACGGCTCGCGCAACGTGCCGCCGTTCGGGGGCTACATCGTGGCCGCGAACCACGCGTCACACCTCGACACCGGGCTCGTGAAGTACGCGCTGGGCGAGCAGGGCGACGCCCTCGTGGCGCTCGGCGCGAAGGACTACTTCTTCGACGATCCGTTCCGCCGGATGTACTTCGAGAACTTCACCAACGTGGTGCCGATGGAGCGCCACGGTTCGCTCCGCGAGTCGCTGCGGCTCGCCGGTGAGGTGATCCGCAACGGCTACATCCTGCTGATCTTCCCCGAGGGGACGCGCAGCGACACCGGCGTGATGACCGACTTCAAGCCGTCGCTGGGCTACCTCGCGATGACGAACAAGTGCGGCATCCTCCCGATGTATCTGGCTGGCACCCACGAGGCGATGCCGAAGGGGAAGTACCTGCCCAAGCGCGGGGAGCGGGTGGCGTCGTACATCGGCCCGTACCTCTCGTACGAGGACGTCGCGAAGATCGCGGGCGGGGCGACGCGCAGCGAGCAGTACCGCGCCATCACATACAACGTGGAGAGCACGATCCGCCGCCTCGCACCGCGCGACCAGCACTGGACCCTCGGTGACGCTGGCACGACCCCGCAGGCGCTCTTCCTGGCGGAGCAGGGCCTCGAAGCGACGGCGGAAGAAGCCGAGTCATGAGCCTCCACCCGAATCACACGACGCCGCGCACGTATCTCGTCACCGGCGCGACCGGCTTCCTCGGCGAGCACCTGTGCCGCGTCCTGGTAGAGCAGGGGCACACCGTCCGCGGGCTCGCGCGCTCGCGGTCGTCGGTCCTCGCCGAGCTGGGCGTCGAGCACGTCCGTGGCGACGTCCTCGACGGTCCCGAGCTCGATACGGCGCTGAAGAACGTCGACGGGGTCTTCCACCTCGCCGGGGCTGTCTCGCGCGACCCCGATGATGCCCAGCGCATGATGCGTCTGCACGTCGACGGCACCCGCCGCGTCCTCGAGCGCATGGCCGCCGCGGGCATCAAGCGGATGGTCCTCGCATCGACCAGCGGCACGATCGGCGTCTCCAAGGACGAGGCGATCCTCGACGAGACGGCGCCGTATCCCGAGCAGATCGTGGCCGGCTGGCCCTACTACGCCTCGAAGATCTACCAGGAGCGCCTGGCCTTCGAGCACGGCACCAAGCACGGCATCGAGGTCGTGGCCGTGAACCCGACGCTGCTCCTGGGCCCCGGTGATCGCCGCCTGTCCTCGACGGGCGACGTCCGCAAGCTCATGCAGGGCAAGGTGCCGGTGCTGCCCTCCGGTGGCATGTCCTTCGTCGATGTCCGCGATGCGGCCCTCGCGACGGCGACCGCGATGACCAAGGGTCGCCCCGGCGAGCGCTACCTCATGGGGGGGCCGAACTGGACGATGAAGGAGTTCTTCGGTCGCGTCGGCCGGGTGGCCAACGTCCAGCCCCCGCGCCTGAAGCTCCCCTCCCGGCTCAACAAGTGGGGCGCGTCACTCCTCGAGGAGCTCTACCGCCACCGGGGCAAGGAGCCGCCGGTCGACCGCATCTCCGTCGAGATGGCCGAGCACTACTGGTGGATCGACTCGTCCAAGGCCGAGCGCGAGCTGGGCTTCGAGGCGCGCGACCCGCAGCTCACGCTCGTCGACACCGTCGACTATCTCCGCCAGGGCATCGACGCCTGAGCTAAGATCGGTCGCATGCGTCTCGCGTGCGTCTGGCTCGGCCTCGTCGTCGCTGTCGTGGCGTGCGAGGAGAAGCCGAACACCAACGCCCTCACCGAGGCGGGCGCCGAGACCGCCTGCGACCGGCTGTGCCTCTACCGCGAGGAGTGCGGCGTCCTGCAGGACTACGAGGTGTGCCTCGACACGTGCATCGGCAATGTCGTGGGATGGGCCAGCAGCGACGCGTTCAACGCGTACACGAGCTGCGTCTACCGTCTCGACTGCGAAGAGTTCGAAGAGGACTGCGAGATGAGCATCGGCATCCTCGAGGTCCACCAGCGCTGGCTCACCGAGTGCCGCGCGGCGCTGGGGATGTGCGAGGGCTACACGGCGGAGTCGTGCGAGTTCGGGGGCACGTTTGGCGACTTCTCCGTGGTCGCGTTCGTCGCGCCATCGATCATCACCCAGATGACGGCGTGCCTCGCCGAGGTCGACTGCGCGGCCCGCGCCGCGTGCCTCCAGCCGATCATCGACGAGTACGGCTTCGGCCTCTGACCCGTCCGGTGTGCGCTCTAGGGCGCGAGGACGGCGAGGCGCTTCGACTTGTGGAGTGCGATGAGCTCCTGGCTCGACGGGACGCGCGCGCGGGGACCGGTCGGCTCGACGCCGCGGGCCTTGAACGCCTTCTTGTAGTCCGCGAAGGAGCCGCCCGCACGCTGGGCATCCATCACGGCCAGGCCGCCCGCGGATTCGCCCTGCGCGAGCATGTACTCGACCCACGCCCAGCGCGCGGAGGTCGCTCGTACCTCGACCTTCGCGGCGAGGCCGGCCTTGCGGATGCCGCCGCGCAGGCGATCGAGGCGGGCGTCGACGAGGTTGATGCCGGCGAACGGCGAGCCATCGAGCGGCGTGTTGCGCTTCGCGACGAAGGGGGCGAGGCCATACGCGACGCGCGGGTGCACGGCGGCGAGCTGCTTCGAGAGCTCGACGAGCTCGTCGACATCGTCGTCGGTCTCGCTCGGGACGCCGAGCATCATGTAGACCTTGAGCGTGTGCAGCCGGTAGCGGGCCGCGTACTCGGCCGACTGGATCAGGTGGGAGGCTCGCGTCGAGCGCTCGACGACGCGCCGCATGCGCTCGCTCGCACCATCACCCGCCACGGTCAGCGTGCGATAGCCGCCGCGGGCGAGTAGCCCCACGAGCTCGTCGGTGAGCTTGTCGGCGCGCAGGCTCGAGATGCCGATCTGGCGGCCGGACTCGACGAGGTCGCGGACGACGTCGGTGATCTGGGGGTGGTCGGTCACGGCCGCGCCGACGAGGCCGACCTTCTGGGCGTGCGCGGGGACGCCGCCGACGATGACCTCGCGCGGGACGACGCGCATGCCGCCGTTCGTCGAGCGCCGCATCACGCAGTAGGTGCAGCCACGCGAGCAGCCTCGGGCCGCCTCCGTCATGAACATGTCGGAGAGCTCGGTGTTCGGCGTCATGATCACCGAGCGCGCCGGGAGCAGCGCATCGTCGACGGCCGCGACCGGCGGGACCTGCTCGCCGTGGAGGTGGGGCAGGTAGTAGCCCGGCTTGCCCTCGAGGGCCTTCCAGAGCCGCTCGCGCACGAAGCCGACGTCGCGGGCGAGCGTCACCAGCTCGACGATCAGCTCCTCGCCTTCACCCATCACGATGACATCGAAGAACGGCGCCATCGGGGCGGGGTTCGAGAAGGTGAGCGGGCCGCCGCCGACGATCAGCGGATGCCGGTTGTCGCGCTCGCTGACGAGGACGGGGATGCCCGCATGATCGAGGGTCTCGACGACGCCGGCGATCTCGAGCTCGTACGCGACGGAGTACGCGAGCAGCGGATAGCTCCCGATCGGCAGGTCCGACTCGAGAGTGCGCGGCACATCCAGCATCGCGCGATCGGCGGCGACGCCCGGCATGGCGTGCAGCACCCGATAGATCTGCTGGTAGCCGAGCGACGACATCGCCGCGCGGTACGGGCTCGGATAGACGAGAGCGATGCGGAGCTCGGCCTCGCCGAATACCGTGCCTCGCTCGGCGGCGAGCAGTTCGCGCCGGTCGGGAAGGTCCATGGTCAATAACAGATCTCGATGATGTCTTGATGCGCACGGACGAGCTTGTCGCCCCGGTTCACGTAGGTGTCATAGCACTGCGTGTTCACGTTGCCGCCGCCACTGCCGAGCGGCATCGCGTTGCCCTGCGCGTCGCAGGTGTACTGGAGGAGCACGATGTCGGCGTCGCCGCTGCGGTTCGTGTCGATGGCCAGGAGGACGTTCTGCTCCGAGGGCGACGGTGGCTGGTAGTCCTCGATGACCTTGGCGCGCTCGTCGAGCTTCACCCCGCGGAGCGCGACGGTGACGCCGCGAGCGATGACGTCCCGGTCGCCGCTCGTGAGGGTCACGTTCGCGTCGAAGATCGTGGGCGTACGGCCCGCGCACGGATACAGCTTCGAGGACTGCGACGAGGTGACGCGCGCGGTGCCAATGACGCCCACGCGCACGTCCACGAACGTGATCGGTTCGCCGGCGTCCGGCGGCGTGCCGAGGCACAGAATGTTCTCGGGCTGGTCATTGACCACGCAGTACCGGGCCGCGGTGTCCCGGGCCCGCCCCCGCTCGACGCGCACGACCTTCCCGCGGGGGGCCGACAGAGCGGGCCAGGCCACGAGGAGGGCACCCAGGGCGAGGGCGACGGGGGCGATGCGCACGGCCCGTCGAGGATACCACCTCCACCACCATGCACCATGTAACGAGCGGGACTGGGCCTTTGCGCTATAACCGCGCCATGCGCGTGGTGCCGCTGATGTTGCTCGTTCTCGTCGGGGCCGGCTGCAGCAAGAAGAGCCGCGAGGGCCTGCCCCCTGCGACCGAATGGACGGCCGGGACCAGTCCCGAGCTGGTGCCCTCGCAGGGCATGGCGGCCGGTGGCCCGGCCATGGGGGGCGGCATGGCCAATCCCCACGGGGACATGGGAGGGGCCATGGATGACCCGCACGCCGGTGTGGCCGGGGCGCCGCCGATCAACCCGGGCAACCCGCACGGCGACGACATCGAGACCATGCCCAACCCGCATGGGGGCGCGGCCATGACGGGGGGCGATCCCACGGCCGTGGATCCCCAGCGCCGCGTGGCCGGCACCATCAAGGTCCACCCCAAGGCCAAAGGCCACGTGGCCGAAAATGGCGCCGTCTTCGTCATGGCCAAGCACTTCGATGCGAGTGGCAACCCCGTCGGCGGCTCCCTCGCCGTCGAGCGCTACAACTGGCGCGGCGACTCGATCTCGTTCGAGCTGTCGATTCCGCCGTCCGACGCCAAGGGCCCGATCGCCGAGGTCGTCGTCCAGGCGCGCTTCGATCAGGACTCCGACGCGATGGCCGGTCAGCCCGGTGACGTCCTCGGCGTCGTGCGCGCCAAGATCCCCGCGAACGGCGTGGAGCTCACCCTCGACACGCTCGTCACGACCTCGAGTGCTGCTCCGACCGCGGCCCCGGGCAACATGCCCGCGGGCCATCCGTAACGAGATCTAGAATCCGCCGCCGATGGTCACGCCGAACGTGTCGGACGTGATGGACGGAGCCACCGTCACGGTGGGCTGCTCCTTGGCGCTCGCTGCCTTCTTCCGGCCGACGACGTAGATCACGGCGCCGACGGCGATGAGCGCCCCGCCGAGGATCAGCGTCCCGATCTGGACGTTCTCGAGGTTCTGGCCGTCCTGCTCCTTCTGCTTGATGTCGGCCGGCCACGACGGGCACGGATCCTGACCCATGCAGTGATCGGAGATCTCGTCGCT
>JALHPV010000370.1 GCA_022842285.1 Kofleriaceae bacterium | reverse complement strand
CCGCCCGTGTCCTGCCCGCCGCCGCCCGTGTCCTGGCCGCCGCCGCCGCCCGTGTCCTGCCCGCCGCCGCCCGTGTCCTGCCCGCCGCCGCCCGTGTCCTGGCCGCCGCCAGTACCGGTGTCGCATCCGAACGCCTCGGGGAGCGTGTGATCCGCGATCGCGCCGTCCTCGCCGACGGAACCATTCGCGTCGTCGACCCCGCCACAGGCCCCGCCCGTGTCCTGGTCGCCGCCACCGCCGCCATCGCCGGTGCCACCACCATCGCCATCACCGGCACCCCCGCCGTCGCCATCGCCGCCGCCACCGCCGTCGCCATCGCCGCCGCCACCGCCGTCGCCATCGCCGGTGCCACCACCATCGCCATCGCCATCGCCATCGCCGCCGCCACCGTCGCCATCACCAGTGCCGCCGCCATCGCCGTCGCCGCTCTCGCCGGGCTTCCCCGCGCAGACGGGCCCACCGGGCGCCTCTTCGCATGCATCGCCGAAGTCGTACGTCTGGCTGGCCGGGTCGCGCAGGTAGCGGATATCGCCGAGAGCGAAGGGCGCGTCGGCCGCCGCGACGAGCACGGCCGTGCCGATACCGCCGCCGCGGCGCGGGATCACGAGGTCCGTACGTCGTGATGCCGAGACGAGCTCGAAGCGATACCGATCACCTGCCGGCAGCGCCAGCGCGAAGGTCCCATCGGCGGCGACCGCGGCCTCGATCGTGCGGTCCGCACCGATCGCCCGGACCTGGGTGACCGGCTCCGCGAACGTCGCCGTGGCGATCCGTCCAGCGATCACCTGATCGGCCGCTTCGTCACCACAGCCCGTCGCGGCCAGCGCGGCCACGAAGCCCAGGGTCATCGTCATCTTCGTCATCAGCTCGTTCATCCTGCGTCTCCTGCTTCGAGGTTGGTGAGTCCGCCGTGGGTGCCCGGTCTCTGCCGAACCTTCACGAAATTCGTCACACCTGGATCGGCCCGAGCGCGCCGGTCAGCTCGCCCAGCGTGTTCGTCGACGCACCGATCGCCTGGAGCCCCGCGATCTGGATCTTACCAGGATGCTGGCCTCCACCATCGATGTGCTGGCCTGCCCGGATCTTCGACGGGATGCCCGCCACGACGTGCCGCATCCCGGTCCGGCCATGGGCCGTCTTCGACTCCGCGAACAGCAGCGAGAGGAACGTCGTGTCGAGCGCCGTTCCGCCCCCGTCCGGAAGCGACGCGAGCTTGCCAACCAGCCGGCCGAACAGGGTCGCGTGCCAGTTCGCGTTGGCGGCGATCGCAGCGGCGCGCGTGGTGCCGTTGTGCGAGTCGTCATGCATCTCCGTCGAGCGATCGAGTGCGTTTGCCATCTGCACCTGGTCGAACGTGAGCATCCAGCTCGCCACGCGGGTCAGGTCACACGCGAGCGCGTAGGCGATCATGTCGGCCATCAGCTCACCGCGCAGGGTCTCGTTCGACCAACCGATGAAGGTGTTCGTGCCCGCCGGCGGATCGGTCGGCGCCGCCATCGGATTGCTGCAGGACCCGCCCCCGCCGCCCCCGCCGCCCCCGCCGCCGGTGGCCGACGCGCGCAACGCGACCTCGATCGCGCGCACCTCCTCGAAGTGTTGCTCGAGGCGAGCCCGGTCCGCCGGTGCCAGATCGCGACGCAGCTGCGCGGCGTCGTCGGCGACGAGGTCAAGGACACTCGCCCGACGTAGGCGCGGATCGGGGCCGCCCGCGGGCGGCGGCGCACTGCCTCCGCCGAAGAGCAATGTGTAGAGCTGGGACGGGCTCGCGATCGGCGGCAACGCGTTCAGCGTGGTCCCGCTGCGGCGCGCCGACATGATGCCCTTGTTGTTGTTGTTGCTGCCGGTGTACGGGAACAGCTGGGTCCGCACCTGAAGCGACGCCACCTTGCTGCCCGCACCGAGCGCATCGGCCGCGTACTGGTCGGCGGTCTGCCCGTTCACCATCACCGGCATGATCTCCTTCGAGGTCACGCCTGCGAGCATCGGCGCCGGCGTCGTGCCGTGCTGCATGTTGTACGCGCTCGCCGGCCCGGGCGGCGTCTGGCCGTTGTTGTAGACGGGGATGTTCAGGTTCGAGACGATCGACACGTGCGACCGCACGGCCTCGAGCCCCTTCCAGCTCGGCGGCAGCGTCGCCGGAAGCGCGCCGTAGCCACCGGGGCTACTCGACGCATCGACACCCACCACCGTGCCGCAGAACGCGGTCACGAACCGGTACGGCGCCGTCGGACCGGCAAACACCAGCTTCGGCAACATCGCCTCGAGGAACGGCAACGCGAGCAAGGCGCCACCGGCGCCACGCAACCAGGTTCGACGGGACAGCGGACCCTTCGACATCTCTAATCTCCCTTCCGGTAAGCGATCGCCGGCGAAGCGACCAGCGCGAGTACGAGTGAGCGCAGCGACGGCGTGTCGCGGTACAGCCCATCGAGGGCGGCCAGCGTGGGCTCGTCGGTCGCGGCTTCGACGCGCCCGGTGACGAAGCGGAACAGCTGCTTCGTCGCGCACGCGGAGACGCGCGGATCATCGGCCACGAGCGTCCCGAGCTCCTCGGGCCCCGAGAACGCCATGCCGTTCCAGCTCCCCGTGGCCTCGATCCGGCAGTTCGGCAGCCCCGGCTCGGTCTCGCGCCACGCGCCGCCAACGCCGAAGTTCTCGAGCCCGAAGCCGATGTTGTCAGTGATCGAATGACACTGCGTGCAGCCCGGCGTGTCCCGCATCGTGTACCGCTGCGGCTTGCAGTCCGTGGGCTCGCCCGGCGAGACATCCGTGTCGACGCCGTTGGGAATCGTCCCGAGCGCTCCGCACGTCAGCCGCTTGTAGATCTCGTAGCCGCGCACCGTCGGGCTCGTGTCACCGAACTTCGCCCCGAGCGTCAGGAACTGACCGTGCGTGAGCAGGCCACCGCCCCGCCCTGCCGGATACGAGACCCAGCCCGGCGCCGTCTGCGCCGGCAGCCCATAGTGCTCCGCGAGCGCGGGCGTGACGTACGTCTCCGGCCAGCGGAACAGCGCGAGCCACTCGGCGTCCTCCTCGAACACGACGCGATCGACCAGGTGCTCGGTCTCCGTGCGCAGATCGGCGGCGAGCGCGGGCGGCAACGACGCCGCGCTGTACCCGAGCCACTGCGCGTGAAACCGGTGCCAGTTCTTGCGGGCCCGCGGATCGGCGAGCATGCGCTCCGCCTCTGCCACGCGATTGGCGGGCGTCACGAGCATCTCGTCGTCCGCCGCATCCAGCAGCGCATCGTCGGGCGCACTGCCCCAGATCAGGAACGCCATCCGCGTCGCGATCTCGTGACTGTCGAGCTGCCCCGCCCCGCGCTCCGTTCGATACAGAAACGCCGGGTGCTGCACGAACAAGAGCGTCGCGAGCTCCACGCCCGCCCCGAACGATCCGGCCTCCACCGCCGCAGGCGCGATCACCCCGACATAGCGATCGAGCTCGTCCGTCGTCAGCGCGCGGCGGAACATGCGCCGACCGACCTTGCCCACGAGTGCCCGCAGGCACTGAGCGTCGCCGGCCCCCGTCGGCGTACACCCGCCCAGCCGCATCGGCGCGTCCGGGTCGGCGGCAAGCTTCAGCGCATACGCATCGGCGAACGCGCTGTACTGCGCGACCACGAGCGGTGACACGCTCTGCGACGGATAGGCGTTGTCGAACGCCGTGATCCCCGCGATGTCCTCGGGCAGCGTGGCCTCGAGCTCGTCCGGCGCGACCCCGAACACATCGGTGAGCGTCGCCACGATCTCGAAGCGGGACAGTCGCCGGAGTCCCGTCTCGCCGAGCGACTCGGGGACGTCGAGCTCGGTGACCGGCGGGAGCCGCTGGTCGTTGCCGCAACCCGCGAGCAAGACCGCCGCGACCAGACCAGCGCGAACGATGGAGGTTCCCATACCGGGCGTGGGTGCCCGGTCCCGCCGGACCCTTCACCGAAATCGCAGGGTCGCCATTCTGGCTACTTGAGCCCCCTGGAAGCATCGGAGGGGGGTTGCGCTGGGGACCGCCCCCTGCGACACCTCGACCCCTGCGACACCACGGTGCGTCGGAGCGAGGGGTTGCCCCCGGCCGAATACCCGCGGGCGGTGGACGTTATGATCCCCGTATGCGCTGGACGATGCTGCTCGTGATCGCGGGCTGTACAGCCGAGGCCGCCCCCTCCCCACCGGCAGCCGCGCCCGCGCCCGCGACGGTCGTCCCGTCCCAGCCGATGGCGGGGCCCTACAAGTCCGTGCTCGAAGCGTGCAAGGCCGCGCCACCCTGCGGCTTCCTCGAGGAGGACGAGCAGGGCAATGGCAGGAAGCCCCCGACGAAGCCCGACTGCAGCGCCGTCAAGACCAAGGATGACAACTACTACGAACCCAACGTCAGCGGCGACAGCCCGGAGACCGCGCCGCGCTGGTTGGCCAAGGGCAACTTCGTGTTTGCCCCCGTGCGCTGCGCCGTGCCGGAGGGGCTCCGCGCGTCCGACGCAAACTACTACCTGTACGCCAAGCGTGCTGACGGCTGGTGGCGCTCCTCGCAACGTATCGTCGAGGTCTCCTTCAACGAGAAGTACTGCATGCAGACCGTGAACGGGACGTTCAAGACGAAGGGCGATCGGACGACCTTTCGGTTCCAGGTGGCGAGCAACTGCGTCGCGTGCGGCAAGCAGGGCAACGAGGACAATATCGTCGACGTCCTCGACGTCATCGACGTCCCGGCCTCGCCCGCGATACCGGTGACCTTCGCGCCCCTGATCACCGGCGAGCACCGCCGGCTCGAGCTCGACGACGATGCTCTTTCCGACGCCTTTGATGCGTCGGATCCCAGCTGCAAGCCGGGTAAGAAGTCGCTCGTCCTGAAGGAGACCTGGTCGAACTCAGACACGCTTGTCCTGTCCGGCGCGGCGACGTGGTTCGAGACGGCGGTGGGAGCCGACGGCTCCGTGCAAGCCTGGCTCGGCCCGAAGAAGGTCCAGTCGAATGCCGGCAGCTACACCTTCAAGCCGTAGCGGTTCTCGCCGGCCCGGAGGCTCAGTGCGCGTCGCGCGGATCGGCCGGAGGCATCGTCTCGACGATGCGCCAGTCGACGACGCTCGACGGCTCGCGGAGGAACTCCTCGGGGTGCGGATGCGCGAGCGCGTGGCGGAGCACCTCGTCCATGTGCTTCACGGGGATGACCGCGACCTGCGCGAGGACGCTCTCGGGCACGTCCTTCAGGTCCTTGGTGTTCTCCTCGGGGATCAGCACGGTGGTGATGCCCGCGCGGTGAGCGGCGAGGATCTTCTCCTTGAGGCCACCGATCGGCAGGACGCGGCCACGGAGCGTGACCTCGCCCGTCATCGCGAGCGTCTGGCGCACGGGGATGCGCAGCAGGGCGCTCGCCATCGCCGTCGCCATCGTGATGCCAGCGGACGGGCCGTCCTTCGGGATCGCGCCCTCGGGGAAGTGGATGTGGATGTCGACCTTGTTCTGGAAGTCGTTCGACAGACCGAACGTGCCGGAGCGCGAGCGGAGATAGCTCATCGCTGCCTGCGCTGACTCCTGCATCACCTCGCCGAGCTTGCCGGTCAGGGTCAGCTTGCCCTTGCCGGGGACGATGGTGACCTCGGTGGTGAGGAGGTCGCCGCCGACGGATGTGACGGCCAGGCCGTTCGCGAGGCCGATCTCGTCGTCCTTCTCGCGCCGCGGGGCACGGTACTTCTCGACGCCGAGCCACGCCTCGAGCTTGTCGGGCGTGACCTCGAAGGAGGTGAGCGTGCGATTGCTCGCGAGCCACTCCTTGGCGATCTTGCGGCATACGGTCGCGATCTCGCGCTCGAGGTTACGGACGCCGGCCTCGCGCGTGTACTTGTGGATGATCTCGGCGAGGGCCTCGTCGGTCCACGTGATGGGGATGTCCTTCACGCCGTTCGCCTCGGCCTGCTTGGTGATCAGGTACTGGCGCGCGATCGCGATCTTCTCCCACTCGGTGTAGCCGGGGAGCTCGATGACCTCGAGGCGGTCATGGAGGGGCAGCGGGATCGCGTGCTGCTGGTTCGCCGTCGTGATGAACATGACGTCGGACAGGTCGTAGTCGAGATCGAGGTAGTGATCGTTGAAGGTGGTGTTCTGCTCGGGATCGAGGACCTCGAGCAGGGCGCTCGCGGGGTCGCCCCGGAAGTCCATCGACATCTTGTCGATCTCGTCGAGGAGGAACACGGGGTTCTGTGAGCCGACCTTCTTCAGCGACTGGATCAGCTTGCCGGGCAGCGCCCCGATGTACGTGCGCCGGTGGCCGCGAATCTCCGCTTCGTCGCGTACGCCACCGAGTGATTGCCGCACGAACTTGCGGCCCGTGGCATGCGCGATCGACCGTGCGAGGGACGTCTTGCCGACGCCCGGGGGGCCAACGAGGCACAGGATCGGTCCGCGCTGGC
>JALHPV010000369.1 GCA_022842285.1 Kofleriaceae bacterium | reverse complement strand
CGCGACGGCCGCCGCGGGCGCCACGCGGACCTCCATGCGGGTCGCGAGGTCGACGCGCAGCCCGCGCGGCGCGGCGGCCGGAACCACACACGCCGCACAGGTGAGGATCAACAGCTCCGGTCGTGCCCTCATCCGCGCGACTACGATAACGTAGACGCTGGTGCTGCGCTCGACGCTCGCGATATTCGCTGTCCTCGCTGCGGGCTGTGTGAAGCAGCTGCCGCCCGCCGCGCCGCCTGCCCATGCGGTGCCAGCGCTCTCGCTCCCTGCCCTGCCTCCGCCTGGACACGGCCGGATCGTCGTCGACGTCGTCGAGGGCCCCACGTCGATCTCGCGCATGACGGTGGCCGCCGAGGCCGTCGACCGCCCGGGGCGCCCACCCGTTTACCGCTTCACCGAGCTGGCGGAGGCTGGCTGCCTCACGCCGTGCCTCATCGACCTCCCGGTGGGCAACGTGCTGCTCGGCTTCCCCGTGCTCGGCAAGCCGGCCCCCGAGGTCGAGCTCGTCCACGTCGGGCCCGACCCGAGCGTCTATCGCCGCACCTTGAGTGTCTACGAGGACGCGACCGGTGGCCTCCGCGTGTTCGGCTTCGTCGCCGTCCCCGTCGGCTTCGTCGCCGCCGCCACGGGCGGAACGATCCTCGCCGCAGGCCTGCAGCGCGACCACGACGGTCTCGTGACGGGCGGCGCGATCACGCTCGGCGCGAGCACCCTGCTCGTCGCGCTCGGCCTGTGGGCGCTGCGGACCGACGCGCCGACCTTCCGCCCCGGCGCCGCGAGCCACTACCCGCTGTAGCCGGGTCCGCCGACTCGCCAGGCTAGACTCTGCCGCATGGTCCGGACCGTCCTCGTGACCGCGCTCCTGGCGGCCTGTAGCAAGCGCGCGGCATCACCGCCGCCGCCGCCGCCGCCCGATGCCGCACCACCGCCCGACGCCTCGGATCGGGTCTCCGCCGGCGAGGTCACCGCGCTCGCCTACCCAGACCTCGCATCCGCGCTCGAGGCGACCATCCCCGCTGATGCGCGCGTCGTCGGCTTTGGCGAGCTGCACGCGCGCACGGATCGCGGTCCGGTGAAATCGGCGCTCGCCGCCTTCACCGAGGTGCTGCCGACGTTCGCCGGTCGCCTCTCCGATCTGGTCGTCGAGACCTGGCTCGTCGATCCGAAATGCGGACAGCAGGCGAAGGTCGCCACGCAGAAGCTCGAGACCACCGTCGCCCGCCCCGCCGCGACGAAGTCAGAGATCGCGCTGCTGGCCGATGCGGCGCGCGCCGGTCAGGTCCAGCCCCACGCGATGACGATCGGCTGCAAGGACTACGAGCTGCTGGCGCCGTCCAGTGGCGAGGCCGACCCCATCGCGATGCTGACGATCACCACGCGCGAGCTCACGCGCATCTCGACGAGCGCCGTCACCCACCGCGACAAGCTCCGCGGCACCGACGCCGGCGTCTACAAGCCGTGGGTGGCCCTGTACGGCGGCGCCTTGCACAACGACCGCTTCCCCTCCCCGGGCGTCGAGGAGTGGAGCTATGCCGATCGCCTCGATCTCGCGACGGACGGTCACTACATCGAGGTCGACCTCATCGTCCCCGAGCTCGCCGAGCAGGACTCGACGTCGCAGCAGCAGCCGTGGTTTCCCCTCGTGGCCGCCGTCTCGTCGCGCGTCCTCGTGTGGCCCCGCGGCGAGCGCTCGTTCGTGGTGCTCCTCCCGCGCGGGCCGCGGTGATCGAGCGGCGGATCCGTAAGTGGAACCCGCCGCCGTCCGATTGACCCGCGGCCGGCGACCCTCGAACATCCGGCGATGCGCTACGCAGGTCGGATCATGTCGCTGCTCACCGCCGTCACCGCGAGCTGCGTGGAGGATCCGGACCCGACGGTCACCACGGAAGTGACGCCGGTGATTTCCACGAACTGGACCTCGATCGGACCGCGCGGTGGCTTCTTCAAGCGGTTCGCGGGCCACCCGACCAATCCCGACATCGTGTTCGCGGGCTCCGATGATTGCGGCGGCGTGTTTCGCACGAGCAACGCGGGCGTGAACTGGCAGCTCGTCTCCGAGGAGATCAAGAACATGACGGCCGATGGCCTCGCCATCGATCCGGTCGACCCGCAACGGGTCTATGCGAGTGACATCACGGGGCGCAATCGCGTGATTCGCTCCATCGATGGCGGCATCAACTGGGCGAGCGCGTCGTCGGGCCTGCCCGTCGGCGTGGCCGTGGGCGACATCGCGGTCGATCCGACGAACAATTCACGACTGTTCGTCGGGACCGGAGACCTCGACACGCCGGGCAGCGGCGTCTATCGCTCGGAGACCTTTGGCCAGAGCTGGTTGCCGTCGGGACTCTCGTGGCTCGAGGTCGAGGAGATCGAAGTCGCGTCCAATGGCTACGTCTATGCCGGAACGCAGAATGGAGTCTGGCGCTCGACCGACCACGGGTTGAACTGGACGCGGAAGCTGCCCCTGGGCACGCTCGTGACGGCGCTGGCGGTCGACCCCGCCTCCGGCGCGATCTGGGCCGGCACGGTGACCACCGGCACGACACCCTCGATCTACGTGAGCACGAACCACGGCGACACCTTCGCGCCCGCCGGGCTCCCCGGCGAGTGGATCACGGACATCCTCCCGGGGCCCGCGACCCTCGCCACCACGCTCGGGTCCGGCCTCAAGGTGACGAGCAACGGCGGTTTGCAGTGGACTGATTCCGGCTCGCAGCTGGTGGCACAGAATCCGTTCACCCTCGCCCTCGGGCTCTCCGCGACGGGGGTCACGTTCGCGGGCAAGTACTCGAACGAGGGCATCTTCCGCAGCCTGAACGGGGGGGCGTCGTGGAACAACACCAACGTCGGCGTCCACGCCTACGAATGCAAGGGCATGGCGGTCGCGCCGACGAATCCGTACCGAATCTACGTCGCCGGTGCTGCCGGCTACACCGCGGGCAACAGTGATCGCCGGTCGGCACGCGGAACGATCGACCCGGCGACGGACGTGGTGACCTGGGCGTATCTCGATGGGATACCGGGTCACGCCACGAGCGTCGCCGTGCGGCCCACCAACGCCGATCACATCCTCGTCGGTACGTTCGAGAACGGCCTCCGGATGTCGACGGACAGCGGCACGACCGCGGCGGCTACCCAGGGCCTCGGCACCAACCACTTCTCCGCCTTGAGCGTGGTCTGGGATCGCCGGCTCACGAACGTCGCCGTCGCATCCACGATCGACTACCTCGATGTGGCAGGAGCTCCGAACCCTGCCCCCGTGAAGCGCGTGTATCGGAGCGTGAACAGCGGGGCGTTCTTCAGCAGCAAGGTCGTCACGTGGGTGGCCTCCGCGATGCTGAGTGAAACCGGCCCCAACAACTGGATGTTCGCGGCCACAGACACGGGGGTCTGGCGGAGCAACGACAACGGGGACACCTGGACCGCGACCGACCTGCAGGTCCCGCTGCTCGCCATCGTCCAGGATCCGCAGAACAAGAACCTCCTCTTCGCCGGCGCGGAGTCGGGGAACCTCTACCGATCCACGAATCGCGGCGCCAACTGGACCGCCATCTCGCACCCGGTATGGCCGCTCGGCGCGGAGATTCGCGCCCTGGCCACCGATCCGACGATCAGCAACGTGCTCTACGTCAGCTTGAATGGCGCCGAGCGACGCGAGCCCTCCGGGACGAGCGTCAAGGCAGGTGGCATCTGGGTCAGCACCAATGCCAATGCACCCACGGTGACCTTCACGTCGCTCGACACCCCCGCTCTCCACAACAACATGATCTGGGGTCTGGCAACGGCGCAACAGCCGAACGCCGGCGTGCTCTACGCATGCACGTACGACTCGGGCGTGTTCCGCATCAAGCTGTACTGAGTACGCTCAGCGCCGCGCGGCCGCGACCCGGCTCTTGAAGACCTCCCACGCGGGCTTGGGAACCCCTTCGAAGGTGTGGAGCCCGAGGCTGCCGAACCAGGCGATCGCGTCGGCCTGCATCTCCGGGGTCCAGTCGGGAAACAGCACGGGGATGTACGCCGACGTCACGGCCGGATCCTCGTCGAACGCCTGGTAGTACGACATGAACTCGAGCTGCGTTCGATGCTGCTCGGCGAGGTCGAAGGCCAGGTTCACGAACTCGACCTGCGCGGCCGTGGAGCCCCCCATGCGCGCAGCCGTCGGGATCCCTAGCTCGTGAATGCCGATCGGCCGATCGCCGGCCAGGGCGTAGAGCGCCTCGAGCTTCTGCCGGTGATCATCGTCGCCGCGGTCGGCGTTGTAACCAAAGCTGAAGAAGTCCGTGTTGCTGCCCATCGCAGCGAGCTGCGCCGCCGTGTCGTACTGCGTGCTGTAGATGCCGACCCGCGTCCCGGGCGAGAGAGTCCGCACGAGGTCGGCGGTGTCGGCGAGCAAGGCGCAGTACGCAGCGAAGCCGTCCGGGTCGTCGGCCAGGAGCGTCGTCGCCGTCTCGGTGTGCAAAATGACGTGCGACGGCGACGGGAAGCGTTCGAGGTTCGCCGTCACGTACGCGCGATACCGAGCGACCATCACCGGATCCGCAAACGATGTGAACGTCAGGTCGCTCGGGAGGTCGTATCTGAGGATGCCGACCGGCGTGCCGATATCGAGCGTGAAGCCCAGGTCGTAGTCGCCTTTGATCGCGAAGTACTCGGTGAAGTCCGAGAAGTTGAACTGCCCGGGTGTGGACTCGGCCTCGCCCCACCCCAGGGGCTGGAGATGGATCTGGGTCACGCCCGCATCGACGGCCGTGTCGAGGAGCTGCTTCCAGGCCGCGCGGGTCGTCTCGTAGCTCTCCGTGATCCCGGCCAGCGAGAACGCAGGGCTCCGCATGGGCGGCGCATCGACCGACGGCTCCGGGGTCGCGTCGGGCGCGACCTCGGCCGGCTCGTCGCTGCACGCGCTCGTCCCCGCGACCAGGGCCAGGACGAACAGGCAGTGTCGATGGCGTCCGCTCATGCCGGCACGCTACAGCAAGCGCCGCGCCGGTCAGATCCGTGTGATTTCCCTACACCTGCACGACGTCGTGTCGAGGAACGGTACATCGGGCGCGCTGCGTTTCGGGGACGGCAGGCTGCCGCCACCACGCACGCGCGCTACGGTGCCGTGGACGTATGAGCTTCCTCCTCCAGGGCTGGGCCATCGCTGCGGGTCTGCAGGTGCTGCTCTGGCTGGTCGCCCAGCGCACCAAGAACGCCGCCATCGTCGACCTCGGCTGGGCCTTCTCGTTCACGCTGATCGCCGCCTCCTTCGCGCTGCGGACCTCGCTGCCGGCCGCGGGGTGGTTGCCGATCCTGATCGTGACGTGCGCCTGGAGCCTGCGCCTCACCGGCTATCTCCTGTCGCGTGGCGCCGCCACTGGCCCCGAGGAAGGCCGCTACGTCGAGCTCCGCCGGAAGTGGTCGCCGCACGCCGCGCGAAACTTCTTCGTCTTCTTCCAGGCGCAGGCGCTGCTCTCGGGCGTGCTCGCGCTCGCCTTCGTCATCCCCTTCATCGAGCTGCCGGTCCGCCCGCTCTTCATCTACATCGGCGCAGCCACCTCCGCGCTCGCCCTCCTCGGCGAGACCGTCGCCGACGCCCAGCTCGCCCGCTTCAAGCGCGAGCACAAGGGCAAGGTCTGCGACGTCGGTCTCTGGTCCTGGTCGCGTCACCCCAACTACTTCTTCGAGTGGTGCGTGTGGATCGGGCATGCCGTCACCGCCCTCGCCTTCCCGTTGCCGTTCGCTCTCCTCGCGCTGATCCCGCAGGCGATCATCCTCGCGAGCATCTTCGGCGTCACGGGCATTCCTCCGACGGAAGCGCAATCGCTTCGCAGCAAGGGCGACGTGTATCGCGACTATCAGAAGCGCGTGTCGAGGTTCGTTCCGATGCCGCCGAATTCGCGCGGCAGCGAGCGGTAGTGGATCTCCGTAATCGCCGTTCTACACCGGTTCTACACCGACCTGTCGGAGGTCTGTTGTAGGCTCGGTGCCGTGATCAAGGTGCACCTGGCGGCGGACGGGACGAGGTCGTTCCAGGTTTATGGGCGCGCCCGGATCCGCGAGAAGAGCGTGCGGGTCTACGTCGGATCGTTCGCTTCGCAGAAGCAAGCGGAGGCCGCGGACGAACAGCACCGCGTCACTCAGCGCGCGATCAAGGCGGGCGACCTTCCGGCCGCCGTGGACCACAAGCGCACCCTCGGTGACGCGCTCGATGCGTGGCTGCGCGCGATCAAGGACCAGCGCTCGCACAACGAGTACGAGAGCCGGATGCGCCTGTACGTGCGCCCGACGTTCGACAGTACGCCGCCCGTGAAGATCACGAAGCCGAAGCTGATCGATCTGCGCTCATCACTGAAGGAGCGTGAGGAGCCGATCGGCAACGCCACGATCAACACCCTCTTCGCCTCGCTGTCTGCGGCCTACAGCTACTTCATCGAGCAGGGATGGTGCTCCGAGAACCCGCTCAAGTTCATCCGCGACCTCGAGGTCGCGG
>JALHPV010000368.1 GCA_022842285.1 Kofleriaceae bacterium | reverse complement strand
TCGCCGTCGGGGTCGCCCCGCTGGCCACCACCGTGGCGAGCGCGTCGAGGCGGGCCCGCTGGATCTCGGCGGCGCCCGCCTTCGCGGCCAGCGCGGCCAGCGACTTCACCCACGCCGCCGCGAACGCCCGCTCGTCGTCGAGCGCCGTGCGCGCCACGGTCGTGAGGTGCGCGACGAGGTGATTGGCCCGCTCCATCTTCGCGTGGCGCGGTCCATAGGTCTCCCCGAGGGTCGCGCGCTCGAGCTCGGCCGCGCGGAGTGCACCGACGGCCGACCGCACCCGCCGCGGAGCGTCGTCGGTGAGCACCCAGCTCTCCGGGCTTGTAGGGGGCGTGCCGCCGATCGCCGCCACGAGGGCCTCGCGCCGCGCCGCCTCGCGTCGAGCGTCGCCGAGGGTGAGCACGTCCAGGGCGCTGGCGGCGAGCTCGTCATCGATCGCCGCCAGCTCGGCGTCGACCTGCTGAAGCTCGGCGAGCACCTCGGCGCGTTTGCGCGCTCGATCGGTCGGGTTGCCCGGCGCCGGCGAGGTCGCGAGGTCGCCGGTGGTCGGCGGCGGAGTGGTCGTGGCCGTGGCCGCCGCGCACGGCGGAGGCGCCACCCCGACGGGGTGGGCGGGCGCCGAACCACATGCGGCGGTGACGAGGAGCAGGAACCGGGCGATCCGCAGCATCGCGGCGACTCTACCTGAGCGTCCTCTTCGCTACACCTCCGGGACGTGCCGCCGCCTCGGCTATCGTCACTCGAAAAGCCGCCGGTCTCGTTCGACGAGTTGCTCGCACGCGCTGCGTGATGATCTTTGGAGGAGCATGATCAGCGCGGCTCGCGCGAGATCGATGGCCACGCCTCCTCGATACGCCGAGAGCCGCTGGTTAGCGCCTCTTGCCGAACAGCCAGCGAAACACCCGTCCGCGTTCGGCGCGAGCTTCGATCGCACGTGTGTCCTCGAAGGCGAGCTGGCTCCGATTGTCGAGCGCGCGCTCCACGCGTGCGGCGACATCGTCGGTCTCGAGGAACCATTGGGCCTCGGCCGGGGCGAGGGCGAGATGCATGATGATGTGGTCGACAAGTGCACCGGTCGGTGCGTCGGGGTCGCCGTTCATCTGACTAACGACCTGGCGCAGGATCGCCGCACGGCGCGCATCGAGCGGCTCGCGTGGCTCGGTCGCGAACGTGAGGGGCGTCACCACGGCTCGATGGTGATCGGCCACCGAGATCACGGTCGCGATGCGGCCGCGTTGCAGGCCACGCGCCGTCACGAGCAGCGCCTCGGGCGTGCGCGTGACGACGGTCAGCTCGGCAATGCACCCGACGGAGAAGTAGCCATCAGGGCTCGGCTCGTCGGCATATGGATCGCGCTGCGCGACGACCACTGCGGGCCCGGAGCCGGTCAACGCACTCTGCGCGGCCGCAATGCTCGCGGTTCGGCCAAGTGGGAGCTCGACCGCAACACCCGGAAGTAGCGGGCCATCACGCAGCGCGATCAGCGGCAGCTCGGTCACGGCTCGGCGACGACGAGCTTATCGGGTGAGCTGGTCTAGCTGGAGTGTCGCCGGTTCGAATCCGCGTGTGCTGGCGCAGTGCGGTCGCGTCCGTCGCGGCGTCCGGTCCGACTCTGGTAGCGTCACCGCCAGCCGTGCAGCCGGGAACCCTCATCTCCCCGCACATCCGGCTGGAGGAGATCCTCGGCCGCGGGTCGAGTGGGGTGGTCTGGCTCGCCAGCAACGTGGCGATCGGCGGCACGCTGGCGGTGAAGGTCCTCGGCGCGGCGCACGAGGGCGCGGTGGACACGGTGCGGCGCGAGGCGTCGATCATCGGGCGCATCCAGAGCCCGCACATGCTGGCGCGGGAACGCGCGTGACACCGAGCTCGTTCTACGCATCCAGCTCGCCGCGCCGGAGTTTCGCCGAGTAGCCTTGTAGCAGCTCGTCATCGTCGGCCTCGCCCCGCAAGAGGTAGGCCTCGAGCTCGAGGGCCTGCATCCGGCGGAGCACCCAGAGCGCGTTCATTCGTGCCCAGGGTTCGCCGGGAGGGCACCGCTCCCACTCGCGAAGGGCGAGCGCCACAGCCTCCGGCGCCGACCGCCGCGCCAGACTCTGGATGGCTCGCCGCCGCACGTACTCGTCGGGGTCATCGGCCAGGGCGAGTAGCAGCGGCACCGCGCCTTCACCGCGGACCCCGAGCTCGACGCCGAGTTGCCACTTCGCATCGGGCTCGCCGGCGTCCAGCGCGCGCTCGGTCAACCATGCCAGCGCATCGGTCGGCACGTCGCGCGCCAGGCGTTGACACTCGTTGTCGCGAGCAATCGCATAGAGCGCCAAGGCGACAACGTCTGGCGCCCAAGCCGCGACGGGCCCGCCGGCGACGAGCTCGCGCCACGCGGTGTAGAGCGCTGGCCAATGCTCGTAGTCGCACTCCCACTCGCCACATTGGCGCTCTGCCGCGACCCCCTCGGCCCACGCGCGGAACTGCGCCACCGCAACCTGGAAGGCCCGCATCAACTACCTGCGCCGCAAGTCGCGTCGTCGCCATGCGGCCGACCTGTCGCGTGGGAGCGAAGGTTCGGCAGGACGCGGAACACAGGTTTCAGCGCCGCTTGCCTCGGCTTTCGGATCGGTGGTGGCAAGGACGCGACGAGCGCGGCTTCATCCGGGTGCGGCATGCGAGAGCCTCACGATACGCTGCCCGGACGGCGCGGGGCTCGACGTCGGGGGGGCCCTCGATTCGGCAGGCCACCCGGACAGGCTATAGATCGTGCATGGACGTGGTCGAGTACGATCGATACGGCGATGCGTCGGTGCTGCACGTGCGGCACCGGCCGATTCCCACCGCGACGCGGGGGCACGTGGTCGTACGCGTGAAGGCCGCCGCGTTGAATCCGAAGGATGTCCTGGCGCGGGCGGGGAAGTTTCCGTGGCTCGCCGGACGGACGTTTCCCAAGCGGCTCGGCTACGACTGGTCCGGCGAGGTGGTGGAGGTCGGCCCTGGGTGCGGAGGACTGCGCGTCGGCGATGCGCTGTTCGGCATGATCCAGAGCTGGAGCGCGGGCGCGTGCGGCGAATACGTGCGGGTGCGCGCCGACGAGCTCGCGCCGAAGCCGAGCGGTCTGTCCTGGGAGGAAGCGGCCGCACTGCCGCTCGTCGGGCTCACCGCGCTCCAGGCGCTGCGCGACCACGGCAAGCTGACACGGGGCCAGCGCGTCCTCTTGAACGGCGCGTCGGGCGGCGTCGGCGTGCACGCGATCCAGATCGCGAAGGCGCTGGGCGCTCACGTCACCACGCTGACCAGCGCCGCGAACTGCGAGCTCGCCCTCTCGCTCGGCGCGGACGATGCGCTCGACTACGCGCGCTGGACGCCCGGCGGCACGTTCGACATCGTCTTCGACATCTTCGGGAATCGTCCGTTTGCCTCGATGCGCCACGTGCTGACGGACCGCGGGCGCTACATCTCGACGGTCCCCAAGCTCGCCAACCTGGTCGCGGCCGCGCGCTCGATCGTCTCGCGGCAACGAGCGTTCGTCGTCGTCGTCCGCTCGAAGCGCAAGGACCTCGAGGTCCTGTCCGAGCTCGTGGCGCGAGGCGCCCTGCGCCCGATCGTCGATCGCGTCTTCCCGCTCGCCGACGTGGTCAACGCGTCGAAGTTCATCGAGACCAAGCGCGCGCGAGGCAAGGTCGTCCTCCGCGTGGCGCCCTGATTGCGACATCTCCGTCGTGTGAGGTGGCGAGTGCACCACACCGGGCAATTGCTCCTTCGCTGCGCGCTGGCACCTGCGGGCAGAGCCCGGCACTTGCCGGTACGAAGTGACCGGACGCGTGGTGCAGTGGGTGCAACCGCTGGGTCGCGATGAGGAAGCGACTCGGAGCGATCGCGCTTGGAGTGTTCTTGCTATCGCTGGTGTTGCCCGCACTCGTCGTCGAGCAGCGCGTGCTGCTGGGCAGTGGCTCGCACATCCACACGATGGTGGGCGCGCAGTGTCTGGCGCTCGGCTTCTTCCTGTGGCCCGGATGGCTGGCGAATCCACTCCTGCTCATCGCCTGGGTGCTAGGCGCCCTCGCACGCGGACGCGCGGGCTACCTGGCGGCCGCGACCGTGGTGGCGGTGCTCGCGGTGATGTCGGCGGTGTTCGCGGCGTTTCTGCTCGCAGCGCTCGACGATCCGCGGCTGGTCACGCTCCACGTCGGCTACTACGTGTGGGTCGCGAGCACCGTGATCACCCTGATCGACCTGATCTTGACCCCGCGCACGCGGCCAGATGCACCAGCGTAGACAGCTCAGCGTGCGGCGGCCTCGACGGTCAGCGGACACAACGCACGCGGAAACGCGCGAGGCCCGAGCTTGCCGAAGTCGCAGTCGATCGTGTCGGACGCGATCATGACGATGGTGCCGCTGCCGTACCGCGAATGGCGAACCCGCTGACCGACGTGCCACTCGCCGACGACGCGGGTAGGTGCGGGTGCGGCGACGTCCTCGCGGGTCGCAACGTCGGTGGAGAGCGGCAAGAGCAGGGGACTGGCGATGCCGAACGCGCCGTGGGTGTGCGGACGGAACTGATAGGAGATCTCGACCGCATCGCGCGCGCGAGTGAGGGCGACGAAGAGCAGGCGACGCTCCTCGGCAGGGTCGGAGTCACCGTCGTGATCACCATCGGCGGTGCGCGACAGGAGGGGCAGCACGCCGACGTTGGCGCCCGAGAGGAACACGCGCGTGAACTCGAGGCCCTTGGCGGCGTGGATGGTCAGGATGCGGACAGCGGGCGCGGTCGCGACGGTGGGCTGCTCGATTTGCTCGTCGAGGTCGTGCACGCACGGGACGCCACGCGTCGCGAGGGCGGTGGCGAGCTCGGCCACTTGCACGCGCAGGCGACACAGCACGGCCAGCTCGCTCCAGGGCACGCCGGTGGCGTGGAGCTCGGCCAGGCGCGCCGCGAGGTACGCCGCCTCGGCCGTCACGTCGTGGTGACGGATGATCGCGATCTTCGGGCCGGGCCCGCGCACGGGGACGAGCGTGCCGATCGGTGCCGGCTGATCGCCGAGGATGGACCGCGCCCCGACGAGCACGGTGTGGGTGCTCCGGTAGCTGCGCGGCAGCGTGCGGACCTGGCAGTGCAGCTGCGCAGCCGTCGTGGCGAACACTGTCGGTGCAGCGCCGCGCCAGCCGTAGATCGACTGCAACGGATCGCCGACCGCGAAGAACTGCGTGGGCGCGGCCACGAGGCGCTGCACGAACGCGAGCTCGCGCGGCTCGCAGTCCTGCAGCTCGTCGACGAGCACGTGCGCGATCGGGGGCGTCGTGCTGGCGAGGAGCGTGGTCGCGTGCGCGATCAGATCGTCGAAGTCCATCGCGTCGCGGGCGCGGCGCTCGGCGACGACGGCCTCGGCGAGCGCGGGCATCGTGCGCAGGCGATCGCGCAACGTGGCACGTCGTCCCGGCCGGATGCGCTCGCGGCGCGCGACCTCCACCGCGAGCTCGACCGCGGCCTCCTCGTCGAGGATCGAGAACCCGCGGGTGTGCCCCACGCGCTCGACGGGCAGCACGCGCCGCAACAGCGTGGCGGCCACCGAGTGAAACGTCCCGACGAGCCAGCGCTCGCGCTCCGTCGTCTCGCGGCCCAGCAGCGCGTCGAGGCGCTCGCGGAGCTCGGTCGCGGCGCGGTGCGTGAACGTCAGGATCGCGATCTGCTCGAGCGGGACCCCGAGCACGACGTGCAGGTACGCCGCGCGGTGCACGAGCACCGTCGTCTTGCCGCTGCCGACCTGCGCGTGGACGAGCGTCGCGTGGTCGCTCGACAGCACCGCGGCGCGTTGATCCGGATCGAGCGCGCGCAGGGACGCGTCGAACGTCACGGCAGCGGCTCCTTGGGCACCGGTCCGCCATCGGGGAGGATGTAGCCGCTGGCGAGCTTGGTGTTGGCGTGCGCCTCGCTCGTCGAGCGGCTCGCGATCAGATCATCGTGGCGACGACGCAGCGCCCCCGCGACCCGGTGCGCTCGGTCGGTCTGCACGACCTCGATCGCGAGGGCCCCGGTGGGCGGCACCTCGACGGCGGACGCGATCGCCTGCCACAGCTGACGCTGCGCGGCGTCGGCGGAGAGCCACGCGGCCAGCCCCGCGCTCGCCACGGTGATGATCAAGCGCTCGCCGCGCCGCACCGGGACGCACTGCGCGAGGAGCTCGGCGCCCTGCACCCGCTGCGCGACGAGGCTCGCGGCCACCTCGGCCCACCGGGTCGCGACCTCCTGCCACGGGATGCGTGCTCGGGGGATCGGCGTCGGCGCGACCGTCTTGCTGGCGGTGGGAGCGGGCAGGGACTCGCGCAAGCGACGCAGCGCCCAGCTCGTGAGCACCGGGTCGCGATTCCAGCTGCCGACGCAGGCGGGACAGCCACCGTCGCAGCGGCATCCCGCGACGAGGTCGATCGCCTGGCCGAGGATCGCGTCGAGCTGGTCGTACGCCATCGCCGCGAAGCCCAGCCCCTGCGGGTAGCTGTCGTACAGC
>JALHPV010000367.1 GCA_022842285.1 Kofleriaceae bacterium | reverse complement strand
CGAGATGGCACCGAGCCTCTGGATCGCCGCGATGCCGAGTCCTGCCACGACCCCGGCGACGAGCGGTGCGCGCGCGCCCCGCCGCCAGCCGATCGCGATGGCGACGATCACCGCGTCGATGAGCCCGGCGCCGGAGCCCGAGAGTCCGATGAAGCCGATGAGCGCTGCGAGCGCGAGCGTGGCGGTGGACCGGGCCGTCGCGGCTGGGTCCTCGCCGGGATCAGCGAGCCACGTCGCCATCGCGCCGACCCATGGTAGGCCCGACAGGGCCGGCAACGTACCGCGCAGGAGCGTGCTCGCCGCGAGCCCGGTGGTTGCCGCGAGCAAGCCTGCGACGAGCGCGGCCTCTTCACTGGCCGCGCTGCGCGTCCACGTGCGGCCCGTGCGCCGCGCCCACACGGCGACCCCGAGAGCGAGCCACGCGAGGTGCGCGATCAAGGTCAAGTCGAGCCCGCGCGCCGTGTTCGCCACCCAGGTGCTGGGGTTCAGCGCGCCATGTGTCGGTTCCGCGGCGAGGGGCACGCCGAGTCCCGTACCGTCCCACCATGCCGGCAAGGCGCCTTCGCGTACGGCTGCCGCAGCCGCCAGGCGCGGGGGGGCGATCTCGGCGTGATACCGGACGTCCTCCCACGTCATCCCGCCCAGCACGATCCGCACGTTGGCGGCGAGCACGGCACCGCCGAGGACCAGAGCCACCAGCCAGAGTGATCGCGGCGGCGTCGTCGATCTCGTCGATACTTGCACGGGGGACAGCGCCTATCTTGACATGTGTGCGTGGTCGGCCGAAAACCACGGGGTCGTGCAACGAGCTGCGATCGCGTTGTTCCTGATCGCGGCGGCCTCGGGCTGCAAGCGTGGTAAGGGTGCGCCGAATTGCGGTGACGTCGGCGCGCAGTTTCTCGTACTCGCGCACGGTGAGATCACGGCTGCCACCCCAGCACCGGATGCGGCCACGCAGCGTGCTCTTCGGGCGCAACTGCCTGCCATGCGCGACTCGCTCGTGCATCAATGTACCGACGCGAAGTGGAGCGAAGAAGTTCGGCGCTGTCTGACGGACGCGACGACAGCAGCGGCGTTCGAGACGTGCCAGACTCGCCTTACCGACGATCAGCGTCGGTCCCTTGGCTCAGCAAATTCGTGGTAGGCAGACGAACGATGGAGATCGATTTCAAGTACGCGGTCACGGACGAGGACGCGAAGTCGCGACTCGAGCTCCTCGGCCAGTACCTCTCCAACAAGCACGGCATCAAGGTGTCGTGGCTGGACGACCACCGCGCTCGCTTCGCCGGGAAATATCTCGTCGTGAAGATCGAGGGCGAGCTCTCGATCAAGAACGGCCGCGCCACCTTCAAGGGCGAGGACCCGGGCTTCCTCTGGCGCAATCGCGCCAAGGACTACATCGAGGGCAAGCTCGCGTCGTATCTCGATCCGAAGACCGAGCTCGCGAAGCTAGCCACCAGCTAGGTCAGCCTCGCCGGGCTCGCTCTAGCGCGCGGGTTGCGCCGCGATCTGGCGGACGGCGAACGACACCACGCGATCGGCGGCGTTCGGTGACAGCCCTTGCCGCTCGAGGCGACGCTGCAGACGCTCGATGATGCTCCACAGGGACAGGTCGTTCGATGCCTTCATGTTCCCTCCTACGTGTGTCGGTTCGAAACCGGTCTACTCCACGACACGTGCCAGACATTCCCAGTTGCGCGCAGGCGTGAGTGGGGCGATGTAGGTTCGAGGTCGCCGTGAAGCTCGTCACCTGGAACATCAATTCGATTCGCGCACGTACGGACCGACTCGTCGCGTGGCTCGCGAAGGAACAACCGGACGTGGTCTGCCTGCAGGAGACCAAGGTCGAGGACGCAGCGTTCCCCAGTGACGCACTGACACGTTCTGGGTACACACACGCGATCTTCGGGCAGCGCAGCTACAACGGCGTGGCGATCGTCTCGAGGCTGCCGATCACCGACGTGACGAAGGGCTTCGACGATGGCGTCGAGGATCCGGATGCACGGGTCATCGCCGCGACGATCGCGGGAATACGGGTCGTGAACACGTACGTTCCCAACGGCCAGGATCTGACCTCGGACAAGTATCCGTGGAAGCTCGCGTGGTACGGGCGGCTGCGCGCGTTCCTCGATCGCACCGCGACGCCAGCAACGCCGCTCGTCCTGTGCGGCGACATGAATGTCGCGCCGGACGATCGTGATGTGTGGTCACCGGAGGCGTGGAAGGACCAGGTCCACTGCAGCCGGCCAGAGCGGGACGCGCTCGCCAACGTGCTGGCGTTCGGTCTCGAGGATCTGTTCCGCGCCAAGAACGGCGACGTGAAGCAGTATTCGTGGTGGGACTACCGTGGCGTGTCCTTCTTCAAGGATCAGGGCCTGCGCATCGACCATATCTTCGCGACGGCGCCTGTCGCCAAGACATGCACCGCGGTGTCGATCGACCGTACAGCTCGCAAGGGTCAGGACGCCTCGGACCACGCCCCCGTCATCGCGACCCTCGCCGATTAGCGAGGTCCCGGAGAGCTACAGGCCCATCTCGGCGCTCTCGCGGAGCGCCTTGGGCACGGGCACGAACGGAGCGGTCGGCGAGGCCACGGCGGGCGCCGGGCGGGGCTGCGGGGACGGCGACTTGCCCTCCTCGCTCGACTCGCGGCGCGCTTCATCGACGACGGGAAGGAGCGCGGCATCCTGCTTCGCGAGCTCGCGGAACGCGGCGACCCAGCGACCGACAGCGGTCCAGATCGTGGTGAGAGCGAGGATCGACATCGTGCCGCCCACGATGTAGGCCGACAGATAGGCGGTGCTTGGATTGGCTCCGACCCATGCGGCCACGAACGTGCCCATGCAGACGAGGATGACGCGCTCGGCGCGCTGCATGATCCCGCCGTGGAGGTCGAGGCCGAGGCCTTCGCCGCGGGCGCGCGTGTAGCTGACCATCACCGAGCCGGCCGACGCGGCCATCGCGGCGAACATCCACGGGGTGTCACGCAGGTACCAGGCGTAGCCGGCCATCGCGACGAGCTCGCCCCAGCGATCCGAGACCGAGTCGAACAGCGCCCCCGACTTCGTCTGCCGCCCCATCGTGCGAGCGATGCGGCCATCGAGAATGTCGAGCACGCCCGACGCCGAGAACAGCCAGAGCGCCGTGATGAGATGACCGAGCGCGGCGGCGATGCCGGTACCAAGGCTCGCGAGGAGCGAGAGCGCGGTGATCTGGTTCGGGCTGAGTCGGCCCGCCAGCAGACGCTCCACCGGCGTCAGCACCCACACCGCGTAACGGCCCCAGAAGGGACCGAGCAAGTCGTTATGCTTGGCGCCGCGCGTCACGGGCGTTCGCCCGATCGCACAGAGCCCGGCGTACACCGACAGCGTGACCACCGCGAGGCCAATGAGGCCAATGAGCGGGCCGAACAGATAAGCGCGATCGACGTGGGCCATTGAGAACTTCGCCTATTGCACGTTCTGTATCACCCGCCCGCCGGTCCGCCAACCAGCAAACAGTGGCATCGATCCCGGCAAGGTGTCGAATTTTCTACACCTCTCGACTATGGTTAGCTCCCTTGGACACCCTGGCGAAGCTGCTCGCGACGGCGCTCGGGGCTGGGTACTCCCCCCTTGCTCCAGGAACGTGCGGCACCGCCATGGCCGTGCCGCTCGCCTGGGCGCTGTCGTCACGCCCGATGTGGCAATTCGGGCTCGTCGCCGTGCTGGTCACGGCCATCGGGATCGCGGCCGCCAACCGGGCGGACAAGGCCTGGGGGAGCCACGACAACCAGCGGATCGTGATCGACGAGGTGGCCGGTTACCTCATCACGGTCACTCCCGTGACCCGGGACTGGGCGGCGCTGGCGGTCGGATTCGTGGCGTTCCGCTTCTTCGACATCGTGAAGCCGTGGCCGGTCCGCTGGCTCGACGAGAACCTCCCCGGCGGCTGGGGCGTCGTGCTCGATGACGTGGCCGCCGGTGTGATGGGCGCCATCGTGATGGTGGTCCTGGCCCAGGTCGGGGCCCTCACTGCGCTGGCCAATCTTCTATAGTGCAGGCGATGCGTCACCTGGCCGCCGTTGCGTTCGTGGCCGCTGCCTCGGCGGTGGCCAGCGCGAACGGTCGTCCACCCGCGACGAACGGGATTGCCTTCCGACCGGGCACTCCGTCCGAGAGCTTCGTCCGCACCACGTTCGGCCTTCTCATCTCGAAGGATGACGGCTGCTCGTTCCGCTGGATCTGCGAGGACGCCATCGGCTACGGCGGGACCTACGATCCGAAGTACGCGGTCGCCGCCGACGGCACGATCTACGCGACGACGTTCGAGGGCCTGCGCATCTCGCGCGACAGCGGCTGCACGTGGGTCACGGCGGCGAGCCCCGTCAACAATCTCTGGATCGATGCGCTCGAGATCGCATCGAACGGCGACGTCTGGGTGGCGACCGCAGAGAGCGGAGCGCCGAACGACATCTATCGCTCGACCGACGGCGGTCAGACCTTCACGCCCCGCGGCATGCAGTCCGCATCGATCTGGTGGAAGAGCGTGAAGGCCGCGCAGACGAACGCGCAGCTCGTCTATGTCGCGGGCTACCAGGTCTCGGGCCCGAGCCAGCCCGATGCGTCCCCGCCTCCGCCCACAGCCCACTTCCTGCGCACGGAAAACGGTGGCGACACGTGGACCGAGTCCACGCTCGCGGGCGTCCAGTTCGCGGCCACGCCGATCATCCTCATCGGCGCCGTCGACCCGGTCACCCCGACGACGGTCCTCCTGATCTCCGTCGGTGCGAACATCCCGAGCGGCGACAAGCTCTATCGCTCGACCGACGGCGGCGAATCGTTCACCGAGGTCCTCGCGACCCAAGAGAGCATCCGCGACGTGGTGTTCCACGCGGGCAAGGTCTACGTCGCGACCCAGGGCGGCTCGTTCGAATCCGCCGACGGCATCACGTACGGACCGTTTGCCGGCGCGCCCCAGCTCGGGTGCCTCGGCGAGAACAACGGCACGCTCGTCGGGTGTGGCGCCAACTGGGGGCCCGACTTCAAGGCGGTGGCCGTGCAGGGCCCCGACAGCACGTGGACGAAGCAGTTCCGCTTCGTCGAGCTCGCTGGTCCGCTCGAGTGCCCTGCCGGATCGACGGTCGAGACCCTGTGCAACCCGCTGTGGCCCGCCCTCAAGGAGCAGTTCGGTGCGAAGGGGCCGACAGATCCGGCGTGCGCGTTGCCCCCCGAGGTCGACGGTCCCGATGTCGTCGGCGCCGAGCCTCCGACGGTGAAGGGGCCGGGAGGTTGCTGTGACGCAGGGGGGACCGCGCCCTTCGGGGCGATGGGGCTCACCGGGCTGGCGATCATGGTCGGGTTTCGGCGTCGCACGGCCCGCCGTCGCTGAAGCGTTTTTGCGATCCAGCCGCGAAGGTCGGTACGATCATTTCCGCGTGCGCGTGCTGTTCCTCTTCGCGCTGGCCGCCTGCTCCGGCGTGCCGGTGGCCGCGCATGGTCCCGATGCACCAACGCGACGTCCGCCCGATGCCGAGCGCTACTTCACGATCTGGCTCGGTGGCGCCCGCGTGGGGACCGCCGTCGAGCGCGAGACGTGGTCGGAGCGCGGCGTCGCGCTCGTTCGCGAAGAGCACCTGCACTTCCGGCGTGGCCAGGCTCCCGTCGACCTCGTCACGACGATCGCCGTCGACGCGAGCCCGGCGCTCGTTCCATCGAAGGTGGTGTGGACGGAGCGCGGCGCGGCGACTCGCTCGACGCTCGCGAGCCGAACGGCGACGGGCTGGACCCACGCGGAGCTGCCCGCCGATGCGATTCCGGCCGAGCTCGTGCCGCTGCTGGTCGCACGCGATGGCCGCTTCGATGCGCCGGTGTTTCTCCCCGCGCGCGGGTTCGTGCTTGGCCATGGCCACGTCGAGCCGGTCGCTCCGACCCGCCTCGTGGCGCGGCTCGCCTTCGCTGGCGGCGCGCACGCCGAAGCGACGATCGACATCACCGAGGACGGCAGCTACGCGCGGGTCATCGACGGCGAGGGCGTGATCGCGATGCGCGCCACCGCGGCCGAAGCGAGCGCCGACTTCGCCCCGGTCGATCTGATCGCCGCGACCGCGATCCCGATCCGGGGGAGCACGGCCGGCCCGATCACGCTCCTCGGCGATGGCATCGAGATCGAGCTCGCCCCGTGGCATCCGCGCAACCTGCCCGATGAGGCGCCGTCATCCGACCGCACGCCGGAGATCGAGCTGCTCGTCGCGAAGGTCCAGCAGCAGATCACGCCCGACCTCGGCGCGGGGCCGAGCTCGACCGCCGATGCCATCGCAGCGACGGCAGGCGATTGCACGACCTACGCCCTCGCCTACGCCGCGCATGCCCGCGAGCGCGCGATTCCGACGCACGTCGTGACCGGGCTCCGCGTCGATGGGCATCAGCTGATTCGCCATCGCTGGGCCGTCTCCTGGAATGGCTCCGCGTGGATCGCCGTCGACGCCGCGTTCGGCGCCGCTCCCGCCGGTCCCGACTTGCTGGGGCTCGCCGTCCACG
>JALHPV010000366.1 GCA_022842285.1 Kofleriaceae bacterium | reverse complement strand
CGAGCGAGCGGACTTCGCCCGGTGCGAGCCACGCCGTGCCCAGGCTCACGGCGAGCCGATACCCCCCGATCGGAGGCGAAGCGTCCGTCGCGATGCGCAGCCGCTCGACCACCCTGGCGAGCTGCTCCTCGGTCACGTTGTAGACGAGCGCCGCGTACTCGTCGCCCCCGAGACGGGCGACAACATCGGAGTCGCGAAACACGCTCTGCATCACGCCCGCGAACTGCTTCAGCGCGCGGTCGCCGTACTCGTGACCGAGCTTGTCATTGATCTGCTTCAGGCCATCGAGATCCCCGTAGATGACGGCGAGACCCTGCTTCGCGCGTAGCGCGAGGCGATGCTGCTGACGCGCGACCATGTGGAAGCCACGACGGTTCAAGAGGCCCGTCAGCTCGTCGCCGATCGCCGCCGCTTCGAGGCGCTTCTCGAGCTCGACCCGATCGGTGATGTCGCGAGCCGTCGTGTAGTAGCGCTCGGGATAGCCGTCGCTGCGCTGGATCGGCGTGACGTGAACCTCGAACCATCGGTAGGTGCCATCCTTCGCGCGCATCCGCTTGATGTTCACGACGTCCTTCGCGAAGGGTTGCTGGATCTGGTGCAGCACGGCCGCCGAGTGGGCGACGTCGTCGGGATGCAGCAGCCCGAGCGGCGGCATGGTCACGAATTCTTCGACGGTGTAGCCAAGGATCGCGGTCACGGACGGGCTGACATACGTCGTCTGGCCAGACGGTTCGTGAAAGCGGATCAGGTCCCGCGAGGTCGCCGCGAAGAGCCGAAAGCGATCTTCGCTGGTCGTCAACGCCTTGTTCGCACGGCGCTGGACGAAGCCGGCGACGAGCAGCGCGGCTGTCGCCCCGAGCGTGGCGAGCACGAGCGCGGCGAGCACCCAGCGCTGGGTCTCCGCGAAGTCCTGACGGCGCGCCCAGAGGAGATCGCGCTCCATCGCCTCGGCCTCGACGAGGCGTCCGGACAGGTCTCCCGTCGAGCCCCTCGTACACGCGCGCTCGATGGCGAACCGGAGGCCGGGCACGCGGGCCTGCTGGATCGGATTGTCGAGCGTCAGTTGCTGGAACTGCGAGATGTCGCGTGGCAGCTCGGCGCAGGCCGGCTCGCCGTCGGCGTGGGCGATGGCCCGGCCGAGCGCGAGTTGCACATCCGACGTGTGCGACATCCAGGCGTACGCGTCCGCATAGCGAGTGAACGCGAGCCCGGCCGCGCCCGCCCCGACCAGAAAGACGACGAGCGCCGCGAGCCGAGTACGAGAACCACGCATTCATGGGCTCGAATCGACCGCCGCCGGCACCCGTGCACCGTCGAAACACCGTGGCCGAAAAAGAACCGCCCGGCAACCTGGGGGGAGGCGGCCGGGCGGGACCCGCACGAAGCGGGGGTCAGTGCGTCACGACTCGCGTGGGTGGAACGCGAGGGACACGAACACAGCAGCTCTTGTGCAGGGGCAATACCAAGCGGCGCGCCGCCGGAGTTCGGGCAGTTATCGAGGCCTGATCCGCCGTCGGTGAGCGCTATCGACGCACCACGTGACGAGGCCGCACGCGCTCGGCGCTCGCCTCCGTTCCACCCTCCAACTCACGGCGCGTGGCCCCTGCAGTGCACCAACGCAGGGCATGGCCAGTCATTCGACGACTCCTCCCAGCTACGACGAGATCACGCGACGCACCGTGCCCGACCTGGACAGCTCGATGCGCCCGACGAAGGAGCAAGAGGCCCAGGCACGCGCCGGGTTCCGCGCGCTGGATGACAGCGAGACGGAGCTGCACGCCCGCGTGTCGGCGGCGCTGCTCGTATCGGGAGCGCCGCACCGCTCGATCCAGGTCGAGATCGATCGCGGCACCGTTCGCCTCCTGGGCCAGGTCCCCGACCCGGCCGCCATCGATCGCGCGACCGAGCTCGTGCAGGCCGTGGACGGCGTCGGGGCCGTCGACAATCAGCTCGTCGTGCTCGCCACGGGCTGACGTGCTGGCCGCGAGCGCGAACGCACGGCGAGCGCGCGAAAGCGCGCACTGGGCGCTCGCGCGCAGAAGTCCAACCACGTAAACCAGTGATCACTGGTCTGGATGGGACGTGCCGTCGGGCGGATAGCTGGCACGTCCGCTGCACACATACGCTTGCGCTTCGTACATCACGCCATGGTCCTCGCAAACCGCCGCGTCGTGATGGAAAGGAACTGACCTCGTGAACGGAACCATCCTCATCGTCGATGACGACGACGACACCGCTGTCCTGCTCCGCGACTCTCTTCGCAAGCGGGGCTTCGATGTCGACGCCGTCAACTCGGGCCAGCAGGCCCTCGAACGCCTCCGTACCGATCCGGCCGACGTGGTCGTCACCGACGTGCAGATGGCGGGCATGAACGGGATCGAGCTGTGCGGGGAGCTCCGCTCGCGGCACCCCGACCTCCTGCCGATCGTCCTCACGGGTCAGGGCGGTCTCGAGACGGCGATCGGCGCGATCCGCGCCGGCGCGTACGACTTCATCACCAAGCCGGTGAAGGTCGACGCACTCGCGATCGCGGTGGGCCGCGCGCTCGAGCACCTCTCGCTCAAGCGCGAGGTCAAGCGGCTGCGCTCGGCCGTCGACAAGGAGATTCCGATCGACGGCATCGCGGGCTCGAGCCCGGCGATCCGCGAGACGGTGGAGATGATCCGCCGCGTGTCGGACAGCGACGCGACGGTGCTGGTCACCGGCGAGTCCGGCACCGGCAAGGAGCTGGTCGCGCGCGCCCTGCACAACCTGTCGCCGCGCCGCGATCAGCCGTTCGTCGCCGTCAACTGCGCGGCCATGCCGGCACCGCTCCTCGAGAGCGAGCTGTTCGGCCACGTGCGCGGCGCCTTCACCGATGCGAAGCGCTCGCGTGCCGGTCTCTTCGTGCAGGCCGGCGCCGGCACCATCTTCCTCGACGAGATCGGCGAGATGCCGATCGAGATGCAGGTGAAGCTCCTGCGCGTCCTGCAGGAGCGCAAGGTCCGCCCGGTCGGCGGCGACGAGGAGGTCCCGTTCGAGGCCCGCGTCGTCACCGCGACCAACCGCGACCTCGAGACCGAGGTCGAGGAGAAGCGGTTCCGCGAGGATCTCTTCTATCGCATCAACGTCGTCGCCATCCCGGTTCCGCCGCTCCGTGCGCGCGCCGGCGACATCCTCCAGCTCGCGCAGTTCTTCTTGAAGCGCATCGCAGGCCGCACCAACAAGCCCGTGCAGGGGATCTCCGGTCCGGCGGCGCGCCTGCTGATGGACTACGACTGGCCGGGCAACGTCCGCGAGCTCGAGAACTGCATGGAGCGCGCGGTTGCTCTGTGCCGCCTCGACGAGGTCACGGTCGACGACCTGCCGGCGAAGGTGCAAGAGCACCAGAGCAGCAAGATCGTCATCACGACCGAGTCGCCCGGCGAGCTCATCACGCTCGACGAGATGGAGCGTCGTTACGTGCGCCAGGTCCTCGCGGCCGTGAACGGCAACAAGACACACGCAGCGCGCATCCTCGGCATCGACCGTCGCTCGCTGTACCGCCGCCTCGAGGAGCCGCGTCACGACGCGCAGGGCAACCCGATCGCGAAGAGCCCGACGCCTGCGGGCGACACGGCGGTCACGCCTCCGCCGTCGACGCCGGGCAGTGGAAGCGGAAGTGGTGCGAGCTCGTCGTTTCCCAACGAGGCTGAGCTCCCGTAGCTCTCCACGGTGGAATGACTGAAGACCCCCGCCTCGACGACATTCTCGCGGTCGTGTCCCACGACCTGCGGGGACCGTTGCACTCGATCACGCTCGCCGTCGAGGCGTTGCGGGACGAGGTCACCGCGGATGGCCAGCGGTACCTGGCGGCCATCGAGCGGGCCTCGCATCGCGCCGAGAAGCTGATCGCAGACCTCCTCGAGGTGCATGCGATCGAGACCGGCCGGCTCGAGCTGCATCCGACGACGCTCGACGCCGTGGCGCTCGTGAAGCAGGCCGCGGCCGAGCACGAGCTCCTCGCGCGCGAAGCCAAGGCGTCGATCGAGCTCGTGCCGCCGACCGAGATGTTCGCGGTGCGTGCGGATCGCGACCGCGTGATGCAGGTGTTCGCCAACCTCATGAGCAACTGCTTCGAGCACGCGCGGGGCTGCCCGGTCACGATCGAGATCGCGCGCGGCGATGGGGTCGGCGTGTTCATGGTTCACGACAGCGGCCCCGGCATCGCGCCCGAGGAGCTGCCGCACGTGTTCGATCGCTACTGGAGCGGACGGACGAAGCGCGGCGGCGCGGGCATCGGCTTGTCGATCGCGCGCGGCATCGTCGACGCGCACGGCGGGACGATCGAGGCGGTGGCCGGGGTGTCGCCCGGGGCCGGCGCGACGATGCGGTTCACGTTGCCGCTCGCCTAGGCGCGGGCGGGCTCGCATGCTCGCCCTAGGCTAGCCGGTGATCGCGGGCGTGCCCTGCTGCGGCGTCGTCGAGGTGACCGCCGTCCGGCGCGGCAGGCGGACCTCGAAGTTCGTGACCCCTCGCTCCGACGTGACTCGGACCTCGCCGCCATGTGCGGTCGCGATCTGGTTCACGATGTAGAGGCCAAGGCCGAGGCCGTGCTTGCTCTTCGAGCCGCGGCGGAAGGGCTCGAAGATCTTCGGCAGCAGCTCCTCGGGGATCTGGCCGCCATTCTTCACCGAGATGGTGACGTCGTCGGTGCGCGAGCCGTCGACGTTGACCACCACGGGGTGCTCCTTGTCGCCGTGAGTCAACGCATTCGAGATGAGGTTCGCCGCGACGCGCGACACGCGAGCCGTGTCCCACACGCCGGCGGGATCGCCCGTGACCGTGAGCTCGAGCGTCTTGCCCCCACCGCGGAGCTCGGCCTCCTGGACGACGCCCTTCACCAGGTCCTGAAGGTTCGCTTCCCTCGTATCGAGCTGGATCCCCGACCCGACACGGGTCCGCGCGAGGTCGTAGAGCTGGTCGATCATCTGGTTCATGCGATCGGCCGCCGACTCGACGCGCCGCACGATCTCTCGATGGTCAGGGCCGACGTCGTCGAGCATCGAGAGGCCGACGGAGATCGTATGCAGCGGCGCGCGCAGATCGTGGTTCAGCGAGGCGACGAACGTCTCGTGCAACCGCAGTGACTCGGTCAGCTGCGACGACATGCGCTCGAGGTGCTCGTTCTGCGCGGTGAGCTGCTGGCGCTGCTCGTACAGGGACACGAACGTCGCGACCTTGTGATGCAGGATGCGCGGGTCGACGGGCTTGAAGAGGAAGTCGACCGCGCCCGCGTCGTACCCCTGGAACATGCGCTGCGGCTCGTACGCCGCCGTCACGAAGATGATCGGGATGTTCTTCGTGCGCGCCGTGCCGCGCATCAGCTCGGCGAGTTGCACGCCGTCCATCTCCGGCATGTTCACGTCGAGCAGCGCGAGGGCGTAGTCGTTGACGAGGCAGAGCTCGAGCGCTTCCTTCGCGGAGCGGGCCGTCGAGATCTCCACGCCGGCTCGCTTCACGAGGGCTTCGAGAGCGATCAGGTTCTCCTCGATATCGTCGACGAGGAGAACGCGTGTGGGAGCCCAGGTGGTGATCATGTTGCCTTCGACGGCGCGAGGAGACTAGCAAGCCAGCCCCCTAGCGCACGGGGATTGCCGACGAGATCGGGTATGCATTTCGCGAGCCCCGCCATCGGCATTTCCGGGGACACGGCAGAGGTTGGGTCCTGAACTGCAACCTGGCCCCCATGGTTCTGAATCAGGGCGAGGCCGTTCGCCCCGTCCTCGTTGCCGCCGGTGAGCAGGACACCCACTGCCTTCGTCCCGCAGGCGTGCGCCGCCGTCTCGAACAGCACGTCGATCGCCGGGCGCGAGAAGAGGACCTCGGGGTCCCGGGACAGTGCGACCGTGGGCGGATCGCATTCCTCGATCAGCGTGTGGTAGTCGGGCGGCGCGATGAGGACCTCGCCCGGCGCGAGCGGCGCCTTGTCCAGCGCTTCGCGCACGGGCATCGGGGTGAAGCTCGCGAGGATGGGCACCAGCAAGCTCGGCTGGGTCGGCGAGATGTGCACCACGATCACGAAGGTCGCGTTCAGCCCCGCCGGGAGCTCTCGCAAGAGAACGCGCAGGGCCTCGATCGAGCCGGCGGAGCCACCGATCACGACGACGCGCATCTACCGGTCCTTCTGGTACCAGCGCTCGGGGTGATGGGAGAACTGGTCCTTCTCCGTCGTGAACTCGATGGTCTCCTTCGGGCCGAGGCCGAGCCAGCCCTGACGCACGAGCGACTCGCGGAAGAGCTTGATCGATCGGCTCTGCAGCTCCAGCCCGAAGTAGATGAGGACGTTGCGACAGGACACGACCTGGCACTCCGCGAACACGTGGTCGGTCGCGAGGCTGTGATCGGCGAACACGATGTGCTCGCGCAGGCCGCTGTCGAACATCGCTCCGTGAGGCCCGGTCGAGTAGTGGTCCGAGAGCTGCCCGGTGCCGCCGGCCTTCTGGTAGTTCTCGGTGAACGCCCGCATGCGGTCGAGGTCGTAGACTCCAGCCTCGGCGGTGCGCAGGCTCGCGCCGAGATCGGAAGAGCA
>JALHPV010000365.1 GCA_022842285.1 Kofleriaceae bacterium | reverse complement strand
TCTTGCCCGTGCCCGTCGGACCGGTGAACAGCATCACGCCGACGGGGCGGTTCGGATCGGCGAGACCCGCACGCACCCGCATGATGACGTCGGCGGCGGCCCGCGTCGCGACCGGCTGGCCGATGACGCGCGCGGCGAAGGCGGCCTCGACCGCGGCGGCGTCGAGCGGCTCGTCGAGCGTGAGCAACGACGGCGAGAGGCCCGTCGTGCGGGCGAGGTACTCGAGGACGTGCGACGGCTGGAGGGTGGTCTGGCTCGCTGCCGCGCCTTGCTCCGTCACGCGGCGGACGATCTCGATCGCGACGCCGGGCCGGGCGCGCCACGGGAACAGGGCGCTGCCGAGCTCGAGGGCGGTGCGCGGGACGAAGGGATGCAGGGCCACCGGCAACCGCGTCTCGAGAGCGCGGACCTCGTGCAGCATCAGGTGGGCCGTCTCCTCGGGGGAGGCCGCCGGCACCGCGACCGGGGCGAGGGCCTCGGCGAGAGCCGGGGCATCTCGCTCGAGCTGGGCGAACTGCTCGGCGGTGAGGTCAGCGACGATCGCGAGGTCCCCGCGGCGCACGGGGCCGCGGAAGAAGTCGGCGAAGCTGCGCTCGCTCTGGCGCGATTGACCGAGCCGCCCCCAGAGATGGAGATCCTCGACCCAGAGGATGCCCTTCGTGGTGCGGGCCTCGGCGAGCACCGCCAGGCAGCGCTCCTCCCACTGGCCCAGGTACGACATGCCCGCGATCAGGCGCTTGCCCGACAGGCGCCAGACCTGGAAGCACTTGTCGAGGTTCTTGTGGATCGAGAACCCGTCCTCGACGAGGCGATCCGCGATCCACTGCTGGACGAGCGTCGTCTTGCCGGAGCCCGGCGGGCCGATGACCACGACGGAGCGCGGGCGCGGGCCTCCGAGGAGATATTGCAGGCGCTCACGGTAGGGCGAGCGGGGCACACCGAGCGGCGCGGCGGCGGAGAGTCGCTTCGTCTCGTTGACGGCGAGCCCGTTGAGCACGCGGTCGGAGCGGGTCGCGCCGGCGGCCGTCTTCTGGTTCCGCTTGCGCGACGGCACCTGATCCATGAGCGACAGCGGCTCGACCGAAAACGCGATGGTGAGCAGGCGATCCTTGCGGTTCGTGAGCATGCGCTGCGCCGATGACGGCGCCCAGTCGGCGAACACGTGGCGCATGAACGGATTGACGAGGTCGCTGATCTCGTGGCGCTCGTCGCAGACAAACCACTCCCAGCGCATCAGCGGGTGGTAGCAGAACAGCTTTTGCTTATCGCGCGCGATCCAGCGGGGCTCGACGATGAGCGGTATCTCGCCGGTGATGCGGCCCTGGTCGACCTTCACGTCGATGGCGACGTGCTCGAGCTGACTGCCGAGCGGGAACTGGAAGAGCTCTTGCTGGGCGGGACCAGCCCGGCGCAGGGCATCGCGCAGGCGGCCGATCATGGCGTCACGCATCTTCACTTCGCTGCCGCTGCCGACCCAGGCGCTGTGCGCGACCGACGTGAGTGCGGTCCAGTTCTCCTCGCTGTCCTTCTTGTTGGCGTAGATGCCGACGGTGAACTCGATCTGGGTCATCGGGATCTCTCCGCCGCGGCCTTCTCGGCGGCCATCTGCTCGCGGACATCCGCGCACGGGTCGTCCCAGTCCCAGAGGTCGTCGACGCCGTTCTCCTTGGCGAGCGCGGCGAGGAGACGCACGACCGCCGCTTCGGGGAGACGCGCGGCGAGCTGGCGGTAGGGGAGGTCGATCTCGTCGCCCTCGACCTGGAGGGTCTCGCCCGTGAGCACGGCGTCGCGCATGGGCGTGCCCCGCGGGGGGCGCGGCGTGGGCGGACCCGGCAGTACGGCCCACTCGCGCGGATGGAGCTCGATCACCGAGTCGAGGATGTCGACGTGTACGTGGACCGGCGCACTCGGCGGCGCGTGAAAGCGATGGAGTCCCTGCTCCAGGCCGAACAACCGGTCGGCGCCCGCCCCGCCGATGCGGATCAGGACGGCCGCCGGCGAGCGCGCGGCGAGGTGTTCGGTCGCCCACTCGAGGTCGTGCGGCGGGCCCCACGGATGCGACCAGTCCTTCGCCTCTTCGCCCCACAGATGGACGAACCCACGCATGCGGAGATGAGCAGCGGCCTCGAGGAGCAGCATCGCGTAGGTGACCACGGCGGGGCGTGAATCGGGCGAATGCACGAGCAGCATCGCCCCGGTCGCCGGCGGGTAGAGGGAGACGAGCAGCCAGAACAGCTCGCGCCGGAACCGCTCGCGCTGCGCGATGCCGGAGTCGATGAGATCCACGGCGTCGATATCGCGGGCCAGCGCCTCGAGACAGAGCTCTTCGGCGGTGCGCAGCTCGGCCTGGGCGGTGGCGCACGCAGTCCACCGATCCACGAGCCGGGCGTGATCGGCGGCGAGGCGCGCGATCTCCTTGCCCGAGAGCGCGGGCTTGCCGGTCGCATCCTTCTTCGCCGCGGTGGCGAGCGTCGACTCCAGCTCCGCGATCTTGTCGCGCACCGCGACGGCGGCGGGCAGGGCGAGCTCGCGATCGGTCTCCCGGCGCAGCTCGCCGATCGCCATCGCCGAACGCACGAGGCGCTTGCCCGTCGTGGCAGGACGGCGCCACAACGCGACGGTGACCGGGCCGACCTCCTCGCCGAGGCGCTGGCCGAGGGGACGGATGACGAGCTCCGACGCGCCGCGCACCGTGAGCGTGCCACCCTTGCCGTCCGCGCCCGCCTTCGCCATGAGGCGCGCCGCGGGGGCGAGGATGGCGGCGTCGATGTGGCGGCGCAGCGCGCGGGCGCCGAGATCCGGGGAGAAGCCAAGCTCCGCGATGCGCGCGAGGGCCACGGGCGAGACGTCGAGCAGCACGCCGCTCTGCGTGAGCCCGCGCCGCTCGGCGAGCCGCGTGACGGCGATCTCCGCGACCTTCGCGATCTCGTCCTCGCGGAGCGGATGAAACACGACGATCTGATCGAGGCGGTTGATGAGCTCGGGGCGGAACGCGGCCATCACCGCGTCGCGATAGCGCCGCTCCTCGCGAGCCTCGTCGGATTCGGCGGGGGCGAGGCCGAGCTTGCCGCGTGCGCTCCGCGTGCCGAGGTTCGACGTGAGGACGATGATCGAGTTGTGGAAATACGTCGTGCGGCCGCGCCCATCGGTGAGGCGCGCTTCGCCGAGCACCTGCAGCAACAGATCGAAGACGGACGAGTGCGCCTTCTCGATCTCGTCGAGGAGCACCACGCCGAAAGGCTGGCTGCGCACCGCGGCGGTGAGGCGACCATCGTCGCCGCTCGCGCCGCCGAACAGCCGCTCCGCCGCCCACGGGTCGGTGTACTCGCTCATGTCGAGGCGGACCATGCGGTCGCTCGCGCCGAACAGATACGACGCGACGCTGCGGGCTAGCTCGGTCTTGCCCACGCCACTCGGGCCCACGAACAGGAGCGCCGCGAGCGGCTTGTCGGCCGGCTGCAAGCGCGCCTTGGCGACCGCGATCGCATCGGCGACGCGGCGCACGGCCTGGTCCTGCCCGATCATCCGCCGGCGCAACGCCGCGATCACCTCGGTCTGCGCGAGCGCGCGGTCATCGGCGAGCAGCGCGACCGGGATGCCGCTCGACCACGCGAATGCCGTGTACAGCTCCGACTCGCCGAGGAGCTTGCCCTGGCCCTCGGCGCTGCGGCCTGCATCGTGGGCGACGCGGAGCTCCTCCAGCAAGCGGATCGCCTTGCCCGGGAACGCGCGGTAGGGCAGGTAGCGTTTCGCGAGATCGACCGCCGCAGGAATCGCGGCCGGATCGATCTGTGGACGGGCCGCCTGGGTCTCGCGCCAGTGCGCAGCCCACTGTCGCGCGGCCGCGATGGTGGTCGCCGGATCGGTGGGGGGCACGGCGATGCGCAGCATGGCGCCGATGAGCGAGACATCGCGCCGCTCCGCGCGATCGAGCGCCGGCGCGGTCAGCTCGCCGAGGACGCGCACGCGACCATCGACGACATGGCGTCGCATCGCGCCGCCGAGATCGACCCCGCCCTCCGCGACGCGCTCCGAGAACAGGGCGCCGAAGTCATCGAAGTAGAGAATGGCGTCGAGGGCCTCCGCCGCATCGAGCACGCCGGCGATGCGCGCCTGCCACTCGCCGAAGCCGCTCGCGCCCGCGACGAGCTCCGCCGCCGAGGTCGCCCACATCTTGCGATCGGGGTGGGTGACGGCGAACGCATGCGCGAGGGCGCTCTTGCCTGCGGCCTCCTCGCCGACGAGCAGCACGCTCTTGCGCGCTCGCCCGGTGAGCACGCGCGCTAGCTCCGCCAGCACATCGGCGCGGCCCACGAGGGGCTCCGCGACCGGCTCGACCCGCCGCCCCGCGGCGTCGAGCGTGGCGAGCGCGAGGCGCTTCTTCTCCGCGTCGGCCATGGCCTTGCGTCCCTGCGCGACGACGAACGGCGTCGTCGCGAGCTCCACTTCGATCCGCTCGAGCTGGGCCGGCGTCCACGTGAGCAGGCGCTTCCAGCCGTCGGCGTTCAGATCGAGCGCGGTGGGCAGGACGGCCAGCTCCTCCTGGACGCGGGTCGCGAGGTCCTCGGTACGCGTCACGTAGCAGGCATGATCGATCGCGGGGACGAACACCCAGTGGCCCGCGGGGGTGGCCCCCGGCCGCGGCTCCGGCACGACCACCACGCAGATCGCGATCGTGATGGGGCGCGCGAACCGACTCGAGACGGTGGTTCGCTGCACCTCCACTTCGATCTCCTCGACCCGCACCCCCTCCGGGAGGAGGTAGCGCGCGACGCTCGCGGGGCGTCCTTCCTCCGCGAGCTCGGACAGCGCGAGCGCGAGCTCCTGCGCCGGTCGCTCGCCGGCCCCATACGCGACGAGCGTGGGCATCACCACCGGCGACACCTCGTGATGCTCCGATGGCAGCTCGCGTCGGAGCGCCACCGTCGTGAATCGCAGCTTCGATTCGGTGCTCATGATGGCGACCGGACGAGGAGGGCGAGCCCACTCGCGGTGAGGACCGTCGCGCCCGCGACGTACATGGCAGGATGCTCGGCGAGGCTCCGCGCCAGCACCGCATCCCGGGAGAACAGGAGTCCGGCGGTGTTGTTGAGGAGATGAGCGAGCATGCTTGGTAGGGCCGATCCGGATCGAACGGCCAGGGCTCCGAGGCCGAGGCCGAGCACGAAGGTCGGCGCGAGCTGCGCCAGGTTCAAGTGATACGCCGAGAACAGCGCCGCCGACGCCACGATCGCGACGCCAGGGCGGAGGAAGGTCGCGAGTCCGCGCGTGAGTACCCCCCGAAACACGATCTCCTCGCAGACCGCCGGTACCACGGCGATCGACAGGTACACGACGACCGCCGATGGCTGCGTCGCGAGAGCCTCGAGGGCGGCGGTGTCCTCGGCGCGGTGAGGCAAGAGCCCGGCGAGGGTCGCCGTCAGGACCCACATCGAGCTCCCGATCAGCACCGCGGCGAGGGCCGTGCGCCCGTGCGGTCGGGCGAGCCCGAGCGCGGTGGCGGAGCCCCGTGTCCCGACCACGATCCCGATCGGCACCGCCACGAAGGCCAGCTGCCCGAGGACCAAGGCCAGCGTTGTCGATGCCCCGAGGGCCGTCGCGAAGCCCGCCGCCAGGATGAACGTCCCGGTCGCCCCGGCCACGGTTCCGATCGCCCCGAGCGCGGTGAACGTGGGCGCAGGAGGCGCATGGTAGAACCGAGGGGTGCGCGGTTCAGTCGGCGTCGTGATCGGCGTCGTCATCGGCTCGGCGGTCGGTGCCGGTGGAATGTATCTCGCCACCCGCTCGCGGTGGGCTCACGGACCCTCCGTTCCCGAAGGCAGCGCGGTCGCGATCGCCACCCCCGACGGTGGCGTCCCCTCCAAGGGCAAGAAGAAGCGAAAGAAGCGTCCGCGCGCCTCCGACGGCACCGAGGTCCCGCTCGCCCCGGGGGAAGAGGAGTACGAGTACGAGGAGACCGCTCCCGTCGTCCTCACGGCCGCCGACAAGAAGCTCGAGACCCGCGGCGACTCGACCGAGCTGCCGCCCCAGAAGATCGACATGGGCGGCGCCGCCGACGCGCGCAAGCTCGACGACGGTGAGATCAACTCCGTGCTCTCGAGCCAGTCCGGAGAGGTCCGCCAGTGTGTCATCAAGGCCGCCACCGGCGTCGAGCTCTCGGCGACGATCACCGTCACGTTTGTCGTCGACGCCAATGGCAAGGTCATCAAGTCGAAGCTGAACGCGCCGCGCTATCTGTTCGAGCATGGCTTGCTCGGGTGTGCGCAGAAGGCGCTGCGCGGGATGCGCTTCCCCGCGACGGGCCTGCCGACGAAGGTCGACTTCCCGGTCAACCTGAACTGACGGCTGCGCTAGATCGCTCGGTCGGCCGGAGACCAGAGTTTGGACGCCAAGGCGCCCCAGACGCCAAGGCCGGAACCGAGAGGTTTCGGCGCTCGGGGACAAGGCGACCTGTCAGGCCTGCTCACATGCCCGCGATGCGACCGCGCGAAGCGCGAGGAACTCTTCCTTGGCGTCTGGGGCGCCTTGGCGTCCAAAAATCCGGGAGCGAACGCTGCGGCCCGGGCTCGCGGGGCGTTAGCGACTAGTCGCTGATCGCGCCGTTGTAGAAGGCGTCGGCGTTCGTGGC
>JALHPV010000364.1 GCA_022842285.1 Kofleriaceae bacterium | reverse complement strand
CGCAGGCGCCGCTCTCCGTCGACGATCGCAGCGATGCGCTCGCGACGCTGCGCGAGACGCTGATCGCCGTCGGCCGTGCGGACGACGCGAAGGCCGTCGCCGAGCGCCAGCTCGCGCTCCTCGACGACGCAGCCGCGGCCGCGCCCACGCCGATCGCGCGCATGACGTACATCTGGCCCCGCTGCGAGGTCTATCTGCACCTCGGCCGCCCGCTCGATCTCGTGCCGTCGCTCCAGGCCCTCGCCAAGGAGCTCCCCACCGAGTACGACCCGCCCGCGCGCATCGGCTGGCTCTACTGGAAGGCCGGCAAGCTCCCCGAGGCCGCGCAGTGGACCGAGCAGGCGCTGACGATGGTCTACGGCCCGCGCAAGGCGCGGCTCCTCGTCCAGCGCGCCGAGATCGCGAAGGCGGCCGCTGACGCGGCGACGGAGAAGAAGTTCCGCGCCGACGTCGTCGCGCTGTACGAGTCGTTGCCCCCGGGCCAGGCGAACCCCGCCGAGCTCGCCAAGGCGAAGGCGACGCTCGCCGCTCTCGACGCTCCACCGTCCGCGAAGCAGTAACCTCGCACCATGCGATGGGCGTGGATGATGGTGCTCGCCGGCTGTCGACCCGCGCCGGCCGAGCCGCTCCCCGGTCCGGATGTCGTCGGGACACGCCCGCCTCCGGATGCAGCTCTCGTCCTGGAGGCACCGACCGACGCGGACCTCGGCGAGCGGATCACGTGCCTTTCGCTTCACTGCGATGCTGGATACGCGGCCGCGTGGTTCTCGTCTCCGAGTGAGACCGTGGTCGGCGCGGGTCGCTTCCGGGACGGCTACCTGGTCGACGGTGTGATCTTCGAGCTGTCCGGCACCCGGACGTCCCGGATCGACGTCAGCGAGGATCTCGGGATGGTGCACCGGGACGGGTACGCGATCGTGCTCGAGATGCGGACCGTCGGACGAGGACTGCGCGCGCCCACCGGCAGCGGACACGTCGAGTGGCACGCGCGCACCAAGACGCCCCCGCCGAACGCGGACATCCGCTGGGCGGGTGGCATCATCAAGATCGAGGGCCCACCTGACCTCGTGGAGCAGACCGAGCTGGATCTGACCGAAAGCGTGAACGGGGCCATCTCCGAGGTCGGGGGGCTCGTGTTCCTCCGCCGAGGCAGCGGCGCCTACGTGGCCAACGTAGGTTCCAGCGGACACTTCGTCCGCGGAAACAGCGCCGACGTGACGATCACCCGTCCCGACGGCTCGACGGGGAAGCTCGTGGTCGCGGGGGATGTCCTGATCGAGCTGCCGCTTCCCGCGCCGTCGCCGGCCAAGGCGTGGAAAGCCGACCTCGCGGAGACGACGACGCGCATCCGAGGTGACCTGCAGCGCATCGATGCGGCCCTGTCCGAGCTCACCGTGGGTTTGCAAGCCGGCCGCGACATCGACGAGCTTCGGGCCGTCGCCTCCTCGCTCCAGACTCCGCTCCTCGATGCGATGCACCAGAGTCGCGATCTCTCGATGCGCATCCCGGCGAAGGAGAGCGAGCGCCGGATCGCCGGATTCTTGCTGCCCCGGGCCCTCGCGCGGCTCCAGCCTCACATCGAAGCGATCGCCGAGGTCATGGCCCAAGCGGAGCTGACGCCCACGACAACTCCCATCCTCACGCGTCTCGTGGATCGCGCGTCGCCGGGGTACGCGTTCAGCTTCGTGGCGACGCTGGCCTTGTGACAGGGGCGCGATTGTTCGCGGCAGGGCCAGGCCGCGCACTCGATTTGGTCGCTAAGCTGTCTCCGTGACCGACGACCTCGATCCGAACCCGTGGGTGGCACTCCACGGAGCGACGATCATTCGCGTGGTGCGGGAGGGCGAGCAGGTCGAGCTCGGAGTCGAACAACAGGAGCTGCGCGGGAAGTTTCCGGGGCGCGGCGTCGGGTTCGTGATCCGGCTGAGCGGATGCAGCGAACTGCAGTACGAGCCGGACGATGAACCGCCGATCGTCGATCCGCAGCAGATCGCGTCGAGCGAGCCGGCGATCCTCGATGCGAAGAGCGCCGAGGGGGACATGCTCGTCGCCTGTGCGGGCGGGACGCTGCGGGTGCGCTACGCATCGCTGACGATCGGGCTCGACACGGGCGGTGACGTCGCGCTCGCGGACCTGCGCGCGCGGTCCAGCGTCATCGCGATGTAGTTACAGCGAGCAGTACGGCGTCGCTTCGCTCGTCTCGAGGCGATCCTCGATGACGTTGCGCTGCGGGCAGGACTCGTCCTCGGTCCACGCCTTCCACTCGGCCCCGCGACCGATCATCCGCGCGTAGTCGGCCCAGCGCTGGTAGCCGTCACCGCGGGCGCGGAAGACCACGGGCGCGCGGCAGAGCCCGGCCGCTTCGTCCGCGGCGCGGTCGGCCTCGGCGAGCTGCATCACGATCTCGGCCATGTTCGCGGTCGAGGAGTTCCAGCAGCAGGTCTTGCTCGTCGTGTAGTCGAGCTCGGCGAAGACGTAGTCCGCGAGCTCGCGATACTCGGCGTCGACCTCGGAGGCGGTCATGCCGAACGAGCGCCCGGCGAGGGAGTAGAGCTCGCTGAAGGCGCGCTCGCGCCGCTCGCGGGCCGCGCAGGAGGCCGGGTAGTTCGAGAGGTGCTGGCGGGCATCGCTGATGACCTGGAGCAGCTGCGTCCGCTGCTGCTCGGGAGATACCTGGCCGAGGAGGGTCTGGAAGCGCGCGGGCCGGGCCGCGATGCGTGCGAGGTCGGTGGAGTTGATCCAGTGCGCCTCGTCGCCGGACATCCAGGTGTTGGTCCAGTAGCCGCCGATGTTCTTCGTCACGCGCCAGCGCTTCAGACCACCGCCGAGCGTGGCGTAGGGAATGCCGGCGTCATTGACGCCCTCGCCGCCTGCATACGCACTGGTGAAGTACTGCTTGCTCGCGATGCCCGACTCGCGCACGCCCTGCCGGCGAGGCATCGAACCCGACAGCATCGTGACGTCGAGGTTGCCTTCGCCGAGCTCCACGACCTCCTTCACGACGAGGGTGTGGCCGATGCCGCTCCGCTGCCACCGCTCGACGAGCACGTCGCCCGCGCGGACCGCGTCGGGGACGAGGTTGTACATGTTGGCGGTGTCGGCGAGGTTCACCGACGAGAGGTAGTTGAGCGCGAGGACGGTGAAGTGGCCGGCCCGCTTGTTGACGTGGATCTCGTCGACGTAGGCGCCGAACACGGCGTCGTCGCCGAGGATCAACTGCTCGTCCTCGCCGCCCCACAGCTTGCGCGTGCGGAGGGTGGCATCGACGGGCCAGGTCGTCCGCCAGTCGGACGTCGAGTAGTCGCGGTACCGGATAGCGAACTCGGGCGACTCGGCGAAGCGGCCGGCCTGCGTGCGCACGCCGTTGTGGCCGAAGTAGACAATGCGCCCATTCGAGCTGGCCTCGAGCTGGATCGGCAGGAGGTGCCAGGCGGCAAAGGTGATGCGGAGGAAGAGCGCCATCTCCGCGCACTCGAGGTACGGAGACGGCAGCGTCTTGCCCCACGGTGTCGTGAGCTCGACGGTCATCGAGTAGCCGTTCAGGGCCGGCGTCCACGCGAGGGACTCGACCCACGCGGCATACTTCTCGTCCCACGAGAGCCCGCTGTCCTCGCCCCACGCGAGCCCGGCGGCGCGCGCGGCGGGCGTGTCGCGATCCTCCCAGGCGTTCCTCGCGGACCACACCTGCGTCCGGGTCGTGTTGGTGTTCACGAACAGGCCGCGGCGGTTCTGCGCATCCTCCTTGCCGGGGGGCGGCAGCGGCTCGAGGGGGCCTTCCATGCCCCACTCGTCGTCGGCGCTCGACGGGCCGGTGTCGGTGTCCGCGCAGGCGGTGAAGACGAGGAGCGACGCGAAGACTAAGCGATGGGCGATTCGCATGTGCTCGCGCCATCAGCATCGGCCGTGCCCGGGCGGCCCCCCACAAGTCCGCGTGGTTGGACCACCGGTGGCAACTCGAGTGGTCGGGTCTCCCACCGCATCCCCGAGCGTTGGAGACTGGCGGCCCTACGCGCCTACGGCTGGATGCCGAGGGCGCCGAGGCTCTCGCCTTCGAAGTCGAAGACGCCGAGATCGACCACCGTGTCGCCGTCGAAGCGGAGGTGCCGGATGCCGGTGACCTCGGAGACGAAGACATGGCCGTCGAGCGCGCCGCGCTTGATCGTGGTGAGGTCGCCGGGGAGCTGCGGGTTGCCGCCGGTGTAGGCGACCTCACCGCGGATCTGCCAGGCGTTGCTCGGGCCATTGTCGTCGACGAGGAAGATCGCGTCGTCCTCGAGCGCAGACGTCACGAGCGCGAGGCCGCCCGCCGGCGCGAACGCGATGCCCTGCGCATCCTCGATGCCAGGCACGACGTTCAGGAGGGTCGTGCTGGCATCGGTCACGCGGACCACGGCGACGCCGTTGGGCGCTCCGTCGAACGCGTTGACGTCGCCGACCATGTAGAGGCCCTGGGTGTAGTTCGCCGCGAAGCCCCCGACGAAGAGGTCGGCGCGGCCAAACGCGTTGACGCCGTCGACCACCGTCGCGGGCGAGGCGGCGAGATCGAGGAGATGCACGGTGTCACCGACGGGCGTGCCCAGCACCGAGTTGGCGCTGACGACGGCCTTGCCGGTCTCGAGGATGACGAGGCCACCCGGCGTACGCGCGGTGGCGACGAGACCGCGATCGGTGAGCTCGCCATCGCAGCCGATGTCGACGCGGTAGATGCCGCCGCCGTTCTCGGGCGTGTTGGCGTCGACGATGTACAGGTGGTCCCCGGACGGGCCCATCACGACGCGCTTCGCGTAGAACGATGCGTTCGGCAGCGCGGCCGTGAGCACCTCGGGCGTGCCATCCGCGGCGAGGCGGAACGCGGCGAGCTCGCCCCGGTCGGTCGCGACGAAGCCGAGCTCGCCATCAGGTGTGAACTCGATCGTGCCGAACGGCGTCCGGCCAAGCACGAAGTCCTTATTGATGTGGGTCAATACGCCGGTCGCCGACACCGAAACGACCGTGAACGTCCCTGGCTCCGTCTCGTAGGGCTGGGCGACGACCAGGTATCGGGTTCGATCCGCGGGCGCGGGCAGCCGCGGGCACACCGACGACGAATCGGGCTCCGCGTCCGGAGGATTCGCATCCGAGTCATCCGTCGGATCATCCGTCGTCGTGTCGGTGCTGTCCGCACTGTTGTCGTCGCCGCATGCAGCGAGGACGAGCACCAAGAAAGCGATGGAGGGCGCACGCATCGGGCGCGTGATACCATTTCGAGGAAGTTCCGGATGACTAGATCGATCGGGAGACTCGGTCCGGCTGCGGCATGTTTCGCCATCGCCGCGTGCGGCTCATCACCCTCGGGAACTGAAGCCACCACACTTCCGAAACCCACGCAGGGTCGCCTCGCTGCCCTGCCGGCGGAGAGTGGTCAGTTCCCCACGGCGGCGAAGACCGCAACAGACTTCCTCGGCCGCGCCCGCGTGAAAGGCCTCGGTGAGGCCCAGATGAGCAAGGTCTCTCTGGAGGTGGTGCAGCTCGCGATCGAGTGCCTCGAGCCAACGCTCGATTGCTACAAGGAAGTCGGGCGGTCCCTCGACGCCAACCAGCTCCTCTTCGCGCGCATCGAGGCAACGCAGAAGAACCAGTGCAAGGTCTACGTCGGCCTCTTCGATGTCGACACCGGCGAGTGGCGCCGGCAGGCCTCGAAGGTCTACGACACCGAGGAGGACGCCGCCTATGCGCTCCGTGAGGTCGTCGAGGAGGCGACGCGTCCGTGAGCAAGCCGATCGCGCCGGACGAGGCGACGGACCTCGTCGAGCTCGACGCCATGGACGTCGGCGAATGGGAGAGCGAGCAGCACACCCCCCAGGTCGCCGACGCCAAGCTCGACGAGCTCGTGAAGCAGACCGCCGCTCCGCCGACCGGCATGGGGCCGGCGAAGAACAACCGGCACACGCAGGCCCTGCCCCAGCCCTCGGTCCGGCCGGCCCCGCCCCGGCCCCCCACCGAGAACCCCTTCGACGCCAAGACCGTCCGTTCGCCCATCTCCGTCGAGCAAGCGGCGGCCGAGATCAAGGCGGCCCAGGCCGCCAAGCAGGCAAAGGACGCCGCCGCGCCCCCGCCCCTCCCGCCGACCAGCAAGCACACGACCCCCGCGGCCGGTCCGCCGGCCCCGCCAACGATGAAGGGCTCGGCGACGGCGGCCACGGATACGTCCGGCGTGGCTGTCGGACGGGCGACGAAGCTCGGCTCGCAGCCGTTGGGGCGCGATGGCGGACCTACGCCGACCCCGCCCGCGGGTACGGCCGTCGCCCGGTCGACGCAGATGGGCTCGCCGCCCCTGCCGCGCGAAGGCAGCAAGGTCGCGACCCCGCCCGCCGGCACACCGGCGGTGGCACGGACGACCACGCTCCTGGCTGGATCCACCCGTCCTGGCACCGCCCCGGGGGTCCAGGCGCGGCGCACGACCCCGATCGCCGGCGTTCCCGTCGCACCGGCCCCACGTCCTGGAACCGACCCCGGTCCTCGCCAGAAGCAGCGCCTGGGAACCGAGCCCGGCGCCCAGGCCAAGCGCACCACGCCGATCGCCGGCGTCCCCATCACGCCCACGCCGTCGCGCGCGACGCCTCCGGCGGGCTCCCCCGCGGTCGCGAAGCGCA
>JALHPV010000363.1 GCA_022842285.1 Kofleriaceae bacterium | reverse complement strand
CGGAGGTGGCGGCGCGGACGCGAAGTGGTCGACGGGGCCGATGCCGTGGCCGAGGCCCGGTGCGCCTCGCAATGCGTGGGTGATGAAGCGCTTCGCGGCGTGGATGGCGGGGCCGAGCGCGAGCCCCTGGGCGAGTCGCGCGACGATCGCGGCGGAGAAGGTGCAGCCCGTGCCGTGCGTGTGCGTCGTCGCGATGTGCTCGCTCGCGATCTCCTCGACCGCCGTCGCGGTGGCGAGGATGTCGACGGCGCGGCCCGGCGGCGAGAGGCCGGCGGCTTTCACGAGCACGGCCCGCGCGCCGCGGTCGAGGAGCGCACGCGCGGCATCGGCGGCCTCGGCGAGCGTGCGCACCTCGCGCCCGGTGAGAGCAGCCGCCTCGTGGGCGTTCGGCGTGACGAGCGCTGCTACTGGCAGCAACACGCGCGCGATCGCGTGCTGGGCGTCGACGGTGGCGAGGGGCGCCCCGTGCTTCGAGATCAACACCGGGTCGACGACGAGCGGGAAGGCGAAGTCGCGGGCGCGATCGGCGATGGCCTCGATGAGCTCGGGCGTGCCCAGCGCGCCGGTCTTCGCCGCGGCCGGCGGCAGGTCGGCGAGCACGACCGCGAGTTGTTCGAGCACGAGGTCGATCGCGCACGGCGCGACCCGCGTGACGCCGCGCGTGCTCTGGGCGGTGAGCAGCGTGATGACGGCCATGCCGTAGACGCCGTGCTGGTGGAATGTCTTCAGGTCAGCCTGCACCCCGGCCCCGCCGGACGGATCGGAGCCCGCGATCGTGAGCGCGATGGGCGGCCTGGACATGATTGGAGCCTACCGAGCCATGCTCTGCAGATACAGACCCACAATGGAGACGGTGCGCGCCCGAGCACGGAACCGAACGGGGCCCGCCGACCACCACCGGCGGCGGCTATAGTGAAGGCGATGCGAATGGCAGTCCTCGGCAGTGTCCTCGCGGGCTGTGGCTTTGCTGGCTCGCAGGCCGCCGGCGTCGACGCCGACCCGCTCGCGACCGATGCGGCGATCGACGCCCCGGACGAGCCCCCCACGGGCGACGCCGGTGTCGACGCCAGCACCGACGCGGCGATCGATGCGCCACCGGCGGCATTCTGTCGCGGCGATGGCTTGTTGACGATCTGCGTGCCGACGGAGCCGACCCGCAACCTGGTGCTCGACAACCAGACCATCGATACGACGGACATCGCGACGTGCGACCTGATCGAGATCAACGGGGGCCGCGAGCTGTGCGTGATCACGGCGGGCACGATCAGGGTGCAGGGCGCCGGGGCCCGCGCGGTCGGAACCCGCCCCTTGGTGTTGTTCGCCGCCACGACGTTCCAGCTCGACGCCGAGCTGACCGCGTCGAGCCAGCGAGACGGTCGCGTCGGGGCCGGGGCGAGCACGGCGGGGTGCGCCGCGGCGGCGGGCGCGCCGGCGGAGTTTGCCAGTGGTGGTGGTGGTGGCGGCTTCCAGAGCGCGGGCGGCGCGGGCGGGCGCGGCGCGAGCGGTGCGCCCGGAGGCGCCTCCGGACTTGCCCTCGCGATCGCGATCCGTGGTGGGTGTGCCGGTGGTGCCGGCGGCAACGCCACGTTCGGGCAAGGAGCCAACGGGGGTACCGGCGGCGTCGGTGGCGGCGCGGTCTACGTGATCGCCGGTACGTCCTTCACGATGGGCGCACAGGGTCGGATCACCTCGGCGGGTGCCGGCGGCAGTGCGGGTCCCCAGGTCGCGGGCGGTGCGGGCGGGGGCGGCGCCGGCGGCTTCATCGGCATCGACACGCCATCCATCGTGCTCGGTGGCGCGGGGCTGTTCGCGAACGGTGGTGGTGGCGGCGAAGGTGGCGGCACCTCGAATCCGAGCGACGTCGGCGATGATGGCACCAACTCGACGACGAATCAGGCCCAGGGGGGAATCGGCAGCGCTTCGTTCGGCGGCGATGGCGGGGATGGCTCCGTCGGAGCCACGGCGGGTGATCCGGGTGGCAACGGCAACACGCAGGGTGGTGGCGGCGGCGGCGGCGGCGGTGCCGGCTTCATCTACATCCGTGCGAGCTCGCGATCGGGATCCACGCCGACCTCGCCGGCCGCGTCCACCTGACCCCGTCGTCGTCGATCGACCGACCGACGGGGATGCACCACTACGCGACCGCGATGGCGCGCGGCAGGGGCGCGGGCAACGCCGCGGCGATCAAGCGCCGCTTCTCGAGAAGGTGCACGACCGGCTCGACGATGAACAGCGCGCAGCTCGTGCAGAACAGCACGACCACCCCGAGCCCGAACACGGGCTCCCCGATGGTCGTCTCGTGACGCGAGAACAGGTGCGCGAACAGCACGGCGCCCACGGAGAGGACGGCCGCGCCCGCCCCGACCACGGCCGCAGCGAAGCCCACGCCGAAGCGCAGCCGGCGGAGCAGGAAGGCCACGATCGCCGCGAGGGCGAGGACGGGGACGGGCAGCAGACCACCGTCCGCGAAGTTGGAATGGAAGTGCTCCGCGCCCGGCTGGGACGTGAGGTCGAGCCAGGCACCAGTGTCAGGCACGTAGGCCGCGCGGTGAGCCGGGAGGAAGTACCCGAGCAACGCCAGCGCCGCGCTCCCCGCGATCGCGAAGAACAGCGTCAGGCGGAGGGTCTTGCGCCAACCAGTCAGGTCCAGGGTCGTGAGGCGAGGTCTATCGGGCACACAGGGACAGTAAGTCGGCGAGGCCAGCCTGCCAGGTCGTTCACGGGTTGTTCACGTGGGCGCTCGTGGTCACGCGGACTTACGGGCGAGCACGACCCGCACGTAGTGGCCCACGGCAGCGATCCCGAGCACCGCGGCCCCACTGCCCGCCACCACCGCCCACGCGGGTGCAGCGACGATCACCCCGAGCGCCACGAACTGCGCGACCGTCGCCGCCTTGCCGAGCGGATCGGCGTGGAGCTCGCGCACCGGGACTTGGCGGGCGACGTAGAGCGCGGACAGCGGCACGAACAGGAGCTCGCGCGCTCCGACGAGCCCGAGGGCCAGCCACGCGCGCGTGTGCCAGCCGATCGCCGCGATCGCGATCGCGACGAAGAGCTTGTCGACCAAGGGATCGAGCCAGCCTCCGATGTCGGGCGCGCGTGCGCCCCGCCGCTTCATCGCCCGCGCCACCGTGCCGTCGAGCGTGTCGGTCAGCGCCGCCAGCGCGACGAGCCCGACCATCCACGCGACATGCCCGTACGCGAGCCAGAACCCGATGGCGATCGGGAGGCGTACGAGGGTGAGGGCGTGGGCGATCCACACTCTCGCAAGCTAGCGCCCGATCGTCGTGATGACAGGTCTATCCGACGGGCGGCGCGCGCTTCTTCAGACGCACCGAGACCACGGCGACGACGATGGCGAGGATCGCGATGCCCATGAGCTCGGAGAACGCATCGGCGACGAGCATCTCGGACGAGCCATGCTGGTCGACGGTCGGGCCGAGCAGGATCGTCATGTACGTGATGGGCGTGTTCGAGAGGGAGGCGAACACGTTGTACTTCGTCGCGGCGGCCCCTTCGGAGCCGATCACCTCGAGCACGAGCGCCGTGAAGCACGAGTAGGCCACCCCGGAGAGGAAGCTGTAGAGGAGGACGAAGCCGCCGAAGAAGACCCAGGTGCGCGGCGAGACGGCCATGCCGATCGCGCACAGGCCGAGGAGCGCGCCGGAGACCGCGTACGCGAGCGCGCGCCGCATGCGATCGGACATGAAGCCGCCCGCGAGCGACCCCGCTGCCGCGACGACCCCACCCAGCGTGCCCGCGGTGAGCGCGAGCACGGTCTTGCTCGCGTTCCAGTCGGGCCGGATCGACGAGAAGAGGTTGGCGGCCGCGCCCGAGCCGATCGGCAGGAAGCAGACCGTGATCGCGACGATGCCGCGACGCGTGGCGATGGTCTTCCACACGTCCTTCGCGAGATCCTTGGCTGCTGCCCACGCGCGGGAGATCGCGCCGCCGGTATGCGCCTCGGGGAGCACGTCGGGGACGAACCGGAGCCCGAGGGTGCAGGCGCCGAGGAGCCCGGCGAGCACGAGGAAGGCGACCGAGGACGAGACCTGCTCGGAGATGAGGAGCGTGAGCCCGCCCCCGATCCCGCTGCCCCCGAGGTTGCCCGCCTGGAACCAGCCGGCGGCCTTGCCGAGGTCCTCGCGTGGCGTGACGTGCGCCATCAGCCCCTCGACCGCCATGCCGAGGAACGAGATGACGATGCTGTTCACGACGACGAGCACCGTGAGCAGCCCGATGGACCCGCTGTGGATCGGGACCAGCGCGATCGACGCGATGGTCACGCAGGAGAGCGCGTTCGCGAGCCGGTACCAGAGCTTGCGGGTCAGCGTGGTGTCGGCGATCGGCCCCCAGAGAAACTTCCAGGTGTGGGGCAGGAGGTTCCAGGCGACGAGCACCGAGACCGCCTCGGCCGACACGCTCCGCGACTCGAGCTCCGAGGCGAGCGCGACGGTGACGAAGCCGCTGGTCGCGCCGAAGGGGAGAAACAGGAAGAACCAGATCCAGTTCGGCACCTTCTTCGTCGGGTGCGCCCCACCTGGATGCATCGGGCGACGGTACACCAGGGCCGCCGCCGTCGCCGACGATCGGCGCGCCGTCGTGCCCGCGCCCGGTCAGCGCTTTCTGGCGACGAGCTCGAGCACCGACGGAGTCACGATGCGGACGTGCGGGACGGTCGAGATCGACGCCCACGCCTGCGCGATCGCGGGGGCGCGGTCGCGGCTGACGTGCCCCAGCTCGACGAGCCGATCGAGCCCAGTCCGCCCGAAGCTGGACACCCACGAGAACATCGCGTCGCCCGGGGCGGCGACATGGGTGATGGGGCGCGCGGAGACGATCTCGAAGCCGAGCTCGCCGAGCCACGGCAGGAGCGACAGGGCGATGTCGGGCTCCCCGCCCTGGGCCCGCCAGCTCGCCATGACGGCGGCGACGAACTCTTCGACCTCGGGCACCCGCGGCGCCGCTCGCCACGTCGAGTAGTCGAAGTACTCGTGCGCCACGAACACGCCCCCCGGCTTCAGCGCCTCCGCCACGCGCGCGAGGAGAGCCCGGGGCCGTGTGAGGAAGCAGAACACCCAGCGCGCCCAGACCGCGTCGATGCTGCCGGGGGCGACCGGCAGCATCGAATCGTCGTCGAGATCGCAGGCCCGGGCCTCGACGCCGCGTGCGCGGGTGGCCTCGAGGTAGCGCGGCGCCTTGTCGAGCGCGATCACGTGGCCCGTCGAGCCGACCACCGCCGCGAGGTCCGCCGCCGCGAACCCGGGGCCGCATCCGAGATCGAGCACCGTCGAGCCCGCACCGATCAGCGCCCGCTGCCAGGCCGCATGTGCGGCGGCGCGCCACACGTCGTGCTGCGCCCCGAGGCGTCGGAGCTCGACCTCGTCGGTGCCGAGGACGTAGTCAGCGCTCATCGCCGCACGATCTCGAGGCGGGTCACCGGCATCACGCGCGGTAACGAGTCGCCGACGCGCCGCAGACGCCCGCCCTGCCCGTGGTAGCGCGGGAACGGATCCTTCGGATCGACCGCCGAGACGATCAGGTCGCCGCGGCGGGTCAGGAACAGCACCGGCTCGAACCCCGTCGGCGACGGGCGCTCGAAGGTCACCCCCACGCCCTGCGGCGAGAACGCCTGGACCCGCGACCCCGGCGTGGCCGCGGGCACGAGCGTCGAGATGAGCCAGGCCCGTCGTTCCGGGTCCTCGAAGTCCGGCGGCGTGGTGAGCAGCAGCGTGGCGGTGATCGACGCCTGCGCGGCCCCGTCGACGGTCACGCCGATCTGCAGATCCTTCGGCGGCGCCACGTCTTCCGGCGGCGGCTCGGAGGCCCACTGCTTGGCGCCGGCTTCGTCGCTCGCACGCGAGCACCCCGCGGTCAGCAGCGCGAGCACGACGAGCCAGCGGGTCACCCCGTTAGTGTAGCGTCGTTTGCGGATATGCTGCGGGTCATGCGCGACACCCTCGTCTTGACCGTCATCGGCACCGACCGCACCGGACTCGTGCAGTCCGTGGCGGAGAAGATCAGCGCCGCGGGGGGCAACTGGGAGGAGAGCCGCATGGCCCGCCTCGCCGGTCAGTTCGCCGGCATCCTGCTCGTCACCGTGGACAAGACGCGCAGCGACGAGCTCGTGGCATCGCTGCGTGGGCTCGAGGGCGCGGGCCTCACCATCACCGCTCGCGCCACCGCACTCCCGGCCGCGCCGGTCGCGACGCGCCTCGTGAAGCTGTCCCTCACCGCGCACGACCGCCCCGGCATCGTCCGCGACATCACGAAGATCCTCGCGGAGCGCGATCTGAACGTCGAAGAGCTCGAGACCGAGGTGGCAAGCGCCCCGATGTCGGGCGAGGCCATGTTCAGCGCGCACGCCCGCGTGCTCGCGCCGGCCGCGCTCTCCCTCCAGGATCTGCGCGGCGCGCTCGAGGCTCTCGGGGGCGAGCTGATGCTCGACCTCGAGACCGAGTAGGCGCGCCCGGCACGAGCACGAGCACCGGGCCACGAACGGAACCACCCTGCGCTCCCGAAACCTCCCTTGGCGTTTCCGGCGTCTTGGCGGTGAAAACTCTGGAGCACGAGCACGTGCAGGAGCACGAGCACGAGCACGAGCACGAGCAACGAACGGAACCACTCCTGCGCTCCCCGAACCGTTCCCTTGGCGTCCTCCGAGCCTTGGCGGTGAAATTCTGC
>JALHPV010000362.1 GCA_022842285.1 Kofleriaceae bacterium | reverse complement strand
CCACTGGCCCACACTGCGGCGACGCAGCTGGACCCACGGGAACGGTGGAGCGTGACTTCACGGATCGGCGAGTCGGCCGAACCGTGAAATGTTCAATGGTCCAAGATCGGGGAAGTGCAATCCGGCCGGTCCGGGAAGGCGCCCGGGGGGCCGATCACTGCGGACGGTAGAGGGTGAGCGACTTGCCCCCGCGCTCGAAGCCCTGATTGCGCTCGAGCAGCAAGAAACCCGATGGCGCCGCGAACATGCGGTGCCGGATCTTGCTCGCCAGCACGCGCGACTTGCGCACCGCCTTCGTCTCGCCGGCCGCCACGTAGAAGATGTCCAGGTACTCCGGGTCCGCCTTCTTCCGCGCCACCGCGTCGGGGTTCACCGGGTCGACCTTGAACGCGATCCACGCCGAACCATCCGGTAGCACGAGCCCCTGCAGCGTCTTGCGATCGTAGTTCGCGCTCGGCTGATCGAGCTCGAGCGTCCGCATCTTGCCCGCGCTCCACAGCTGCAGCGACGTGTTGTCGAGGCCATACCGGACGAAGTTGCTCTCGCCATTCGCCTCGGCGAGCGTCTGGAACCGGCGGCGCTGCTCGTACAGATCCTTGATCTCCACGCGCGGCCCGAGCTTGCCCGTCACGAGGTCAAACGTGGCCTCGGCATCCGGCAGCTTCTGGTCTTCCTTCTTGTCCCACTCGCCCGCCTTGATACCCGTCGCCTTCGTCCAGCCGTCGCTCCAGTGATTCACCTTGAAGCTCAGCTTCGCGTTCGCATCGTTCTCGAGGCTCAGCGACCGCAGCGAACCCGCGCGCTTGCCTGTCTCGAGGGCGAGCAGCTGCATCTCGTGCTTCGTCGTTCCTCCCGCTGTGCCCGTGGTCGTCACGTTGTGATGGGCGAGGCGCTGCTTCCCGTCGCGCGTGATCAGCGTGAGGTGCGTCGCCGGCGCCGACTTCCACGCGACCGTCCCGACGGGCTTCGTCTTGCTCTTCGCCGTCAGCTCGACCGCGGCCGCGATGAACTTTCCGTCATCCTGCTCGCCGATCACGATCACGCGGTCCTTCGCGAAGGCGAGGCTCACCGGCGTCAGCGTCGTCGGCGAGATGTCGATGACGACCTCCTGCTTCGTCGACAGGGTGAGGACGTGCAGCTCCGCCTTGGTCGTGGAGTCCGCCACCACGTACGCGATCCGATCCGCGTCCGTCGCCACTGCGTCGTCGATGAACCCGCTCGGCGCACTGACCTTCGTCAGCTCCTCCGCCCCCACCAGCCCTGGGTGCTGCGTCGCCGCCGGCACCGGCGCCACCTTCGCCGCCCCCTGGGCTGCGGCTCCCCCGGCCATGCCCATCACGAGCATCAGCACCGAAACGATCCGTCGCATCATCGCCTCTCGATGCCACGGCGTCCGAAACCGTGCAAGCCCTGATTCTGCCGGGGCAATACGCCCCCGTCGGCCGCGCAGGCCGCCTTCCGCTCGGTCGGCCACGAGCATGTCGCACCCCTCGCTGTCAGCTCCAGTGGCCGTCGCGCACGAGGTCCGCGGACGCCAGCTCGATCGACTCCTCGGGCGTGGTCCGATCGATGGGATGCGTCGGCAGCATGTAGACCGGCGCGCCGTAGGTGAACTGCCGCCAGGGCACCAGCTCGAAGGGCATGGCCGCCACGAGGGGGACGATGCGTTCGGGGCCGAAATAGCGCGGCGAGCCATACGGCGCGATGCCCATGAGCACCACCGGACGCCCGAAGCGCGCGTGGTACGCGGCGACGGTCAGCCGGCACTCGCCCGCCGCATCGAGCAAGGTCGGCGCCACGACGACCACGAGGACCTCGAGTGGACCCAGCGGAAGCAGGGCGCCCGTGAAGGTCGTGGCCGCGGCGAGCGTTGGATCGGGAGCACGGTGAGCGCGCGCGAACCGCATCACGCGAGCACCGCCGGAAAGGCGGCGGCGCCAGCCACCACGCGGTTGTACTCCCTCTCCCAGGCCATGATGGCGGCGAGCTCCGAGCGCGAGCGCGAGTGGGCGACCTTGTAGTAGCCCGCGCTCGGGCGGCGCGTGGACGCGCTCCAGACCATCGCGGGAAGGCAGGGCAGGGCCTGCGCGCGACACGCGGTGGTCAGCTCGGTGAGCGCAGCGTGGAGCTTGCGACTGCGGGCATGCGTCGGGATCTTCTTGCTCACCTCGGCGGCGAGCGCGCCATACGTGATCGAGAGGTGGCTCGCGCGCAGGCGACGCCGCAGGGTCTTGTAGATCTCGGTGGCAAGCGGGCTCATGACACTCTCCTCAGGAGGCTCGGAATGGTCTGGGGGTCGCGGAACACGGCCGCCTCGAGGAGGCAGCCGGCATCGATGAGCTCGAGGCCCTGCAGATCGGCGATGGTGCGGGCCACGCGCAGGAGCCGGTCGACGCCACGCGCGGTGTACGCGCCGCGCCGCTCGACGAGCTCGGAGAGCGTGTGCTCCGAACGCTCGTCGAGCTTGCACGTCGCCCGCAGCACGGCCGACGGCATCTCCGCGTTGCAGTGCAAGCCCCACGGCGCGAGCCGCGCGACCTGTCGCTCGCGAGCGGCGACGACGCGCTCGCGGATGGTCGCCGACGACTCGCCCGGAAGCTCGTCTCGCAGATCGCGCAGGGACACCGGCGGCACGAACGCCTGCAGGTCGATCCGATCGAGCAGCGGCCCCGATAACTTCACGCGGTAGCGCTCGATGGCGTTCACGCTGCAGGTGCACTCGCGCATGCCCGAGTAGAGCCAGCCGCACGGACACGGATTCGCGGCCGCCACGAGCAGGAACGACGAGGGCAGCTTCACGGTGCCGTTCACGCGCGCAACCAGTACGGCTCGATCCTCCAGCGGCTGGCGCAAGCCTTCGATCGCCCCGCGGGCGAACTCCGGCAGCTCGTCGAGGAACAGCACGCCGTTGTGCGCGAGCGAGATCTCGCCCGGCCGCGGGGGCGTGCCTCCGCCGAGCAACGCCGGCTCCGAGATCGTGTGGTGCGGCGCGCGAAACGGCCGCTCCGCGACGAGACCCTCGGCGAGGCCGACGGCCGAGTACACCTTCGTCGCCTCCAGCGCCTCGGCGCGCGTCATCGGCGGCAACACGCCCGGGATGCGCCGCGCGAGCATCGTCTTGCCGGTCCCGGGAGGCCCCGTCAGCAGGACGTTGTGGCCACCTGCGACCGCGACCTCGATCGCCATCCGCGCCGTGGTCTGCCCGCGCACGTCGGCCATGTCCGGCACCACCATCGGCACCAGCCGCGGCGGCGTCGGTCGTCCGCGCCGGAGCTCGCCCTCACCGCGCAGCGCCGCACACAGCTCGCGCACGTGGTCGAGCACGTACACCTCGATACCCTCCACGAGCAGCGCCTCGGCCGCATTCGCCGCCGGCACGAGCACCCCGCGCAGCCGCTTGCGCTGTGCGAGTAGCGCCGCGGCAAGGACGCCGCGCGCGGAGCGCACCGTCCCATCGAGCCCGAGCTCGCCGAGGACGATCAGCCGATCGAGCACCGTCCTGCCATCGAAGCGTCGACGGCGTCGCGGTGCTCTCGCCTGCCCGCTGGCCGGGCTCGAGCCTCGCGCGCGTGGGGCGGCACCGTCGGCGTCGTCGTGGTCGGCGCCGGCGTCGAAGTCGGCAGCGGCGAAGCGATCACGGCCATCGGCCCCGTCATCGTTATCGGGCGGCACGTCGGCGCTCGCGAGCAGGACGGCCGCGGCGATGGGCAGGTCGAGCGCGGCGCCCGGTTTGCGGATGTCCGCGGGCGCGAGATTGATCGTCACGCGCTGCGCGGGGATGTCCGTGCCCACCGCGCCGAGCGCACTGCGAATGCGCGTCGCGCCTTCCTTCACCGACGTGGCGGCGAGTCCGACGACTTGATACGCCGGCAGACCGCGCGAGATCTCGCACTCGACATAGACGGGCGAGGCATCAACTCCGAGGAGCGTGCAGGAGCGAACGTGGGCCACCACGGCCGTCCCGAACAGCACGGCGCGGACCATGGAAATGCGCTCGCGATTCTCGCTACTTCGCGCGCGGGCTGTCCGCCGGCCGGATCTGGCGTCCGCGTACCGGCCGGACACGGACAGGGCGACTGCAATGTTTCTTCATGGAGGGCCGGCCGGAGCCGAAACACGGCCGGCCCATGGTGGGTGAAGGAAAGGACACACCATGATTCCTCTCGCCATTGGTCTTGGACTCCTCGGCTTCTTCGCGATGCGCCGCGCGCACCGCTTCTGCCACGCGCATGGCTACGGACCGGGGGCCGGGTACGGCTGGTATGGCCCGTGGGGCCCGACAGGCCATCACATGCGGCACGGGCGGCGGGGGCGCCGGCGCTGGATGCTGCACGCGCTCTTGCGTCGCGTGGATGCGCTGCCGGCGCAAGAGCGGGCGATCGCCGAGGAGCTCGACAAGCTCGAGTCGCGCGTGGTCGACGCGAAGGGGCACATGCGCGATGCGCGTGGGGACCTATCGGCCGTGCTGCGGAGCTCGAGCCTGGATGACGCGGCGCTGGGCGCGGTCATGGGGCGCGTCGATGCGGCCACGAGCGATGTGCGCAGCGCGGCGGTCGATGCCCTGCGCGCGATCCACGGCATCCTCGACGACAAGCAGCGGGCGGACCTCGCGGACCTGCTCGATCGGCAGGGGCGCGGCGACTGGTTTCGCGGCGGGCCGTACCGCTGAAGGGTAGAGTGCGGACGTGCGCGTGCTCCTGATCGACGACGATGCGCGGCTCGCCGAGCTGCTCGTCGACTACCTGGCTCCCCAGGGTGTGGCCCTCGTGCACGCCGGCGGGGGGCAGGCGGGACTCGCCGCGCTCGCGGGTGGCGGCTTCGACGCCATCTTGCTCGACGTCATGATGCCGGGGATGGATGGCCTGTCCGTGCTGCGCACCGTGCGCGACGCGGGCCATCGGATCCCCGTCATCATGCTGACGGCTCGCGGCGACGAGGCGGATCGCGTCGTCGGTCTCGAGCTCGGCGCCGATGACTACGTGGCGAAGCCGTTCTCGCCGCGCGAGCTGCTCGCACGGTTGCGCGCCGTCGTGCGGCGGGCGCATCCCGAGACCGTCGCCGAGAAGCTGTCAGCGGCCGGCATCACCGTCGATACGGGCTCGCGCGAAGCGTGGGTCGACGGCCAGCCGGTCGCGCTCACGGGGCTCGAGGTGGACTTGCTCGTCGCACTGTTGCGCCGGGCAGGCCGCGTCGTGCCGAGGTCCGCGCTGCTGGATCTCGCTGGTCGAGGTGACGTCTCCGTCGGAGAGCGTGCCGTCGACGTTCACATCTCTCGACTGCGGAAGAAGCTGGGTGACGATCCGCCGACGCGCATCCGGACCGTGCGTGGCGTCGGATACGTGCTGAGCCGCTCCGCCGAGGACACATGACCAAGCCGGATCCCGAGCGTGAACTGAGCGTGGTGATGGGCAGCCTCGAGCGGCGGGGGCCCTGGCAGGTGCCGAGCGAGCTGTCGTGCAGCGTGCTCTGGGGGCATGCCGAGCTCGATCTGCGCGAGGCCACGCTCCTCCCGGGCGTCACCACCATCCGGGTCAGCGTGAAGATGGGGGCGTTCGAGCTGACGGTGCCGCCCGGGATCCCCGTCGAGATGGCGGTGCGTCCCGTGCTCGGGAGCGCCGAGACGCACGTGGTGGGCAAGCCCCCGACCGAGGAGCTCGCGGGGGCGCCGTACCGCGAATCGGGCCGCGAGCCGAGCCGGATCAAGCTCGTCGGCGTCGTGAAGCTCGGCAGCGTCGAGGTGCACGAGAAGGCGCACGGCGAGCACATCGGGCACTCGCTCGGGCGCTTGAGCGATCACGAGCATCACCACGGTGACCGGCGGGCCATGCGCGACGCACGCCGACGCGAGCGCCGCGATCGCTGGCACGAGATGCACAAGGAGCGCGAGCTCTGGAAGCGCGAGATGCACAAGTCGCGCTGGGGCCCGTGGTGGCTCCAGGCGCGCATGCGCCGCCGCCTGTTCTCGTGGCTGACCCTCGCGACGCTGGTCGGCTTCGCGGTCGGCTGGTACGTCGACGCGCGTCCGCCCTGGTACGCCATCGTCGGTGGCTTCATCGCGATCTCCATGATCTCGGGCGCGATCGCCTTCCGGATGACCAAGCCGCTCATCATGGCCGTCAGCGCGGCGCGCGACATCGGCGACGGCAAGCTCGACACGCGCATCGACGTGACCCGCCATCGCGGCGAGACGCGCATGCTCGCCTCGGCCATCAACGACATGGCCACGAAGCTCCAGCAGCAGATGGCCGATCAGCGGCAGCTGCTCGCCGCCGTCTCGCACGAGCTGCGCACGCCGCTCGGTCACATGCGCGTCCTGGTCGAGACCGCGCGCGAAGCCACGGACGCGAAGTCCGGCCTCGACTCGATCGATCGCGAGATCGCCCACCTCGACGACCTGGTCGGCAAGCTCCTCGCCTCGTCCCGCCTCGAGTTCGGCAACCTCGACCGCCACCCGCTCGATCTCGGTCCCCTCGTCACCGATGCGGCGATCGCCGCCGGCGTGGCGGCCGAGGCGATCGAAGCGTCGGAGGATGTCGTCGCGGCCATCGATCCCACTCTCGTTCGACGTGCCGTCGAGAACCTCCTCGAGAACGCCCGGCGGCACGGGGGCGGCGCGGTCGCGGTGCGCGTGGAGCGGCGGGGCGGCCAGGTGGCGGTCGAGGTCGACGATGCGGGCCCCGGCGTGCCGGCCGATCGCCGCGCCGATGCCTTCCGGGCG
>JALHPV010000361.1 GCA_022842285.1 Kofleriaceae bacterium | reverse complement strand
TCCGGAAAGACACGTTGGTGATTTCGTTTGGCGTGACATCCCGCGGGGTCACGCAGGGCCGTGGCAACGGCGCCCTCGTGCTTACACCAACCCACCTCCGGTGGCTCCAGTACACCCCCCACTCGAGCGACGTCACCATCCCGTTGGCGGGCATCACCGAGGTGACGACGAAAGGGTCACACCTGGGAAAGAGCTACGGCAAGCCGCTGCTCTACGTGGGCTTCACGGACGGAGGGAAGGCTGACTCGATGGCCTGGTTCAACACCGACGTCAGCGGCTGGATCAAGTCCATCGAGGACGCCCGAGGCCAGGCGAAGGCCGTGCTACCGTGACTCCGTGCCCGGCCTCGAGTCCGTGCTGCGGCCGTGTCCGATCCTGCTGATCGTACCGCCGCTCCACTGGATCAACCGCCCACACCTCGGCGCGCATCTGCTGCAGGGTCTCGCGCGCCGGGCGGGCCACGACCTCCAGGTCATCTACGCGAACATCCTCTTCGCCGCCCAGATCGGCGAGCGCTCGTACGACGCCCTCTCGACGGTGCAGTACGGCATGTTCCTCGGCGAGCGGCTATTCGCCCGCACCGCGTACGGGCTGCCCCGCCTCGGTCGCGACGGCGGCGCGAACCTCGCGCTGATGCTGCAGAAGCTGACGGAACGGCAGCACGCCGACGGCGTCGAGTTCGACATCACCGTCGAGAACTTCATTCGCCTCGAGGAGATGATCGGACCGTGGGTCCAGTCGATCGCCGGCACCATCGCCGGTGGGCCGCGGATCGTCGGCTCGTCCACCGCGTTCGAGCAGACCGCGGCGAGCTTCGCGCTCCTCGGCGCCATCAAGGAGCTCGCGCCGAGCACGGTCACCATCCTCGGCGGTCCGAACTGTGAGGGCCCCATGGCCGCGGGCATGCTCTCGCTCGGCGATGCCGTCGACTACGTCTTCTCCGGCGAGAGCGAGGCGACGTTCCCCGCGTTCGTCGAGACGGTGATGGCGGGCGGGCGTCCCGCCGAGCGCATCCTCGACGGTCGCCCGTGCGAGGGCCTCGATGCGCTGCCGATCCCCGACTACGAGGACTACTACGCGCAGCTCGAGACCTGGCTCCCGGCCGCGCGCTACGACGCCATCCTCACCTTCGAGTCGAGCCGCGGCTGCTGGTGGGGCGAGAAGAAGCACTGCACCTTCTGCGGGCTCAACGGACAGGGCATGGCGAGCCGCGAGAAGTCGGCCGACCGCACGATCACCGAGCTACAGAGCCTGCTCTCTGCCCACCCCAACCGGCGGGTCACCGTCACCGACAACATCATGCCGCACTCGTTCTGGAAGACGGTCGTTCCGCGATTGCCGACCGAGGTACCTGGGCTCGAGATGATGTACGAGCAGAAGGCGAACCTCTCGCTCGCACAGATGCGCGCCCTCGCCGCCGCGGGCATCACCGAGATCCAGCCGGGGATCGAGGCGCTCTCGACGGGCCTCCTGAAGCTCATGGACAAGGGAACGACGGCCGCGCAGAACCTCGCGCTCCTGCGCTACGCGGAGGCATGTGGGATCGAGCTCCAGTGGAACCTCCTGTACGGGTTTCCCGGCGACGCCGAGGAGCACTACCGCGAGACGCTCGCGCTGTTGCCGCTCCTCCATCACCTGCCTCCACCTCATCGTGCGGGCCTCGTGATCGTGGATCGCTTCAGCCCGTATCACACGCACCCCGCGCGCTACGGCGTCACGGATCTCAAGCCGCTCGCCGGGTTCACCGACACGCTCCCGCTTCACGCGGACGTGAACGCCGTCTGTTACCACTTCACCGGCACCTACGAGACGGCCACGCAGCGCGATCCGGGCCTCGCCGACGCGCTCGAGCGCGGCATCGCGGCGTGGCGCGCGGAGTACTACGGGCCATCGCGCCCCCTGCTCTGCGTGCACGAGCGGCGCGATCACACCCTCGAGCTCGTCGACACGCGCGGGCTGCCGGGGACGACGCCCGTCCGAACGCTCACCGAGACCGAGGCGCGCCTCCTATTCACGCTCCAGCGTTGGGAGGCGCGACTCGCCCGCGAGCTCGCGTGGGCGCTCGATGCGCAGCTGTTCGTGGTCCGCGACGATCGGTTCGTGCCCCTCGCGACCGCGGAGCCAGCCCTGTTCGCTCGGCTGAGCGCGGCGGCGCCGAGTCGCGCCCAGCTCGTCGTGGTCTGATCATTCCCAGAGCTGCTCGAGCGCGACGACCTGGTCGCTCGCATACACGGGACGCGCCTGACGTAGCAGCGCGAGGTAGGGCTCCGGGTCGTCGCCCCGCACGAGGGCGAAGGACGCATAGTCGAGGAAGAAGTAGAACGCGAACGGCGTGATGGTCCCGTCGTCCCGCTCCGCGAGCGCGAACCAGGCGGCCCAGCCATCAGCGGTGGTGCCCTTCTCGTCGATCCGGAGGCGTACCTCCGAGAACGGCACGCCCATCCGCTCGGCGAGCATCGTCTGCGCCCACGACATCTTGCGATCGGTCATGAGGGTGAGAGGGGCAACCTCGATCACGATGCCGGGCACGCTCGCAGCCGTCGCACGCACCGCTCCGTCGCTGGCGATCACGACCTCCCAGGAGTCCGGCAACCGCAGATCCACGTGCACGAGGCGACGCTAACAGATGTGTTAGGCTCGCGTGCATGATCGCGCTGCTGCGCGGCTGGTCGAGAGCCGTCCGCGGCGATGTCGTGGTCATGCAGGCGCAGCACAAGCCGCTCGGCGAGCTGCGCTACCGCGAGGTCTATGGGCCGCTGCGTCCGATCCGCGCGATCGTCGACGAGCGACTCGCGGTCGCACCGCTCCCCACGTCCAGGGTCGAGGCCATCTCGCCCCCGCTCCGGCTCTCGACGAACGAGGGCGAGTACGCCGGACTCGTCCGGGTCGATCTCACCTGCGACGAGGCGATCGTCAGCACCGGAGTCAACCAGCCTCCCGGGCGCCGTCCGGCGTGTCGCATGTTCGGGGTCACGTTCGGGGACAACTTCACGACCCTCATCGATGGACTGTCGCTCGAACCGCAACACTTCGCCGAGTTCGAGCAGGCGGTGCGGAACCTGATCGTCGGCTCCGTGATGCTGCTCGGGCACCGGCGCCGCCGCTTCTTCTACCGCCGTCCGCCGGGCTGGCAGGCGCTCGCGACGCCGTACACGACCCGCTACATCCCGCCCGGCTATCCGAACGACGCCGCGATGATCACCGTCATGGCGGCCTTGCCGGCGGGTGGCTCGCACTGGTTCCTCGAGTCGGTGCTCAACGAGCTCCGCGAGCGCAACGCCGTCGTCGGTCAAGTCTCCCTCCCCGAGCGCTTCGTGATGGGCCCCCTCGACGTCCACCGCTGGCGCCTCACCAGCCAGCTCGGCGGCGAGACGCGCGCCCACGAAGCCGTGCTCCTGCAGGACTACAACTACGTGTACCGGGTCCGCCTCGACCGTGCCCCCGACAACCTCGCCGGGCTCGTCGCGTTCGAGACGCTCTGCGGCAGCATCGAGCCCCTGCCGTCGGGCGTGGTCACCCCGAACACGGCCGAGTTGTCACCCTTCGCGCACTGGTCGCTCTAGGCGCGTACGTCCTCGAGCGCTCCGGGAACAGACTCAGGCCTTGCCGGCGCGCGCGTCGGCGAGGATCTGCGCGCGAATGGCCGCGAGGCGATCCGGGGGAATCGAGAAGGCGGCGGCGAAGGCATTGATGACCTCGCGCTCCGCGTCCTGGGTCTCGCCGGCCGCGAGGGCGATCCGGCCCATCGTGCCGAGCACCTTCTCGCGGATGGCGGGCTCCTGCACCGTCATCGCGATCTCCTTGATCCAGAGCCCCGTGCCGAGCTCGCGTGGCGTGCACTTCAGCCGGTTGCGAGCCCGCTCGATCAGCATGTCCAGCACCGACGCCCCGAGGCTCCAGGGGACGCTCTTGAGCTCACCGTTGAAGACCGCCACTTCGTGCTGCGAGAGCTCGCGGTCGGCCGCGATCACCAGCACGAAGGCGTCGATCATCGCGGCTTGCGTGGCCGCCGACAGCAGTCCGATGTCCTTGGCATCCAGGTTCAGATTCATCGCGCCCCTCCTGCCACGTAAATACCCTGGTTCCGAGACCAACTGTAGGCGGTCATGGGAGAGTCGAGCGTGAAACTGGTCAACCGGAGAACACATGAACGAGATCACGCTGATCGCGACGGTGTCGACGTACTACGTGCAGCTCGAGCGACGTATCGAGGGCGCGGCGAATCTCGCTAGCGCCGACGTCCGGCGGATGCTGGCGGAGACGGCGTTCGCGATCGTGTTGCAGGCCGCCGAGGAGAGCGCCCGGCCGGCGCTCGAGAAACAGGCAGATGCCGTCATCGCCGCGGTCGTCGCGCAGCGGGACCAGATCGGCATCGCGACGCACGAGCTCGGCCGTCGTCTGCCGCGGTCGGTGTTCCTGGGCCCCATCAATGCCGTCTTCGTGCCCGCTCGTCGGGTGAACATGGTGATGGTCGCCGAGGAGGGCCCGATCGGCGACTACGCCTATTCCGTTCGCAACGCCGTGCACGGTGGCGTCCCGTTCCTCGATCCCGCCAAGACGACGTGGGACGATCTGACGGCACGCAACGCCCTGATCTACGGCACACCGCAGACCATGCCGCTCGTGGCCGACGTGCTCTCGCAGGCCGGATGGACCGTGGCTGCCGACAAGATCGCGATCGGCTCACGGGTGTTCGAAGGCGAGAACCTGGTGCTCATCGCGGCGCGCCTCCGTCCGAGCGACGGCACGCTCGTCGACCTCGTCTACACCAGCCACGACGGCGAGTCGCTCGTCGGGATCAACCTGCTCCATCACGGCCCTTCCGACTTCGTGATCGGTCGGCGCACCAAGCCCGGTCGGTACCAGATCGTCACACGCGGCAACTTCGCGAAGGGCTCGCACAACGAGCCGCTCACGGTCCTCGCGTCGTAGCCACCAGCCGGTCGCGAGCTTGGATCGGCTCAGCGCAGGTTCTCGCGGGTGACCGTGATGTGCGGGGCCGTCGGAGGGTCGAGCGTCGACGCCATCCAGCGCCCGTCCTCTCCAAGAACGAACCCGGCGCTCGCGTAAAGGTTGCGGGCCGGGAGGTTGCGCGCCGTCGCGCGCCAGCGCCCCTCGACCCGCGGGGCCGAAGCCGCGCCGCACCGGTGAAGTACGTCGCGGGCAACGGTCGCAACGAAGAACGACTCCAGGCCCACGCCGAGGATCCGGCAGCTGATCGCGACCTGATGGATCACGGCGAGGTCCGTGCCCTCCTCCACCACGCACACACCGGCGAGGCCGTAGTCGGTGAAGCGGTCAGCGGCGGTCAGCGTGTACAAGGTCCGAGTGCGCAACACCGCCGCCGCCGGAGCCTCTCCGGTGGTCGTGAGCTGCGTGGTGCGCTGGAGAAGCTCCGCGATGCGCGGGAGCGCGCCCTCGTCGACCTCCCGCCGGAACACTACGCGCATGTCGAGGCTCGCCGCGAACGCTGCCGCATCGGGGGCCGCGTCCCGGGCTCGATCGCGCGCCAGCTTGCCACGCACGAGCTCGGTCCGGCGGGAGGCCTCGGCGGTCACCGACGGAACCTGGAACGCGGGGTCCGTGAGGAGGTGCGCCCGGACGGCGAACGGATTGTCGCCGAGCACCATCACCTCGGGCAGCCGCGACCGCACGTTCTCTCGCTCGCGGGCGCTGTCATCGATGAACGCGATCGCGGAGGGCGCGACCTCGAGCTCGGCGGCGATGGCGAGCACGTTTTCGACCTTGTCGTCCCAGTTGATGCGATAGGTCACGAAGTCGTCGAGGGTGAGCGCGGGCTGCCCCCGTAGCCCCTCGGGGTAGCGCCACAGCTCGCGGACCACCGCCTCGTCATTCTTGCTCACGCACGCGAGCAGGATGCCGCGGTCGCGGAGGGCGAGCAGCGCCTCGTGGAGGCCCAGGTACAGGAAGTGGGGATAGAGATCGACGGCCAGCGCGGGTGGGAACGGCGCCCCGGTCTCGGCGAGCACGCCCGGCCACAGGGTGTCGTCGAGATCGACCACGACGAGCTTTCGTCGCCCCACCCCGCGCAGCGCGAGCATGTAGCGCAGGTCCTCGGCCGCGAGGAGGTGCTCGAGCTCGAGGGGGGCGCGGCCCGAAGCAGCCGCGAGCAGCGCACCGACATCGTGGGCCGTGCCCGGCAACGGCTCGCGCGCCGCGCGGTCCGCGATCCAGGTCAGGGACGCGAGGTGATGCGAGACGACGACCGCGTCATCGACGAGCCCCCGCTTGCCAGCGACGCTCAGCGTGTGATCGATGTCGACCACGTGTACGTCGGAGAACGTCAGCGCGAGCTCGGCGAGCGCCACGTTGATGAGCCGGACGCGGTTGATAGCCCCCTGCTTGCCTCGATCCGCCATCCCGCCAACCGGCGTCGACGGCCCGGGGAGGTTGCGCAGCAGGATGGGGGCCGAGGTCCGCCGGCGGAGCTCCGTGAGGAGCGTACGCGCGGCATCGATGTACGGGGGGATCCGGTCGTCCCGGTAGCCGAGCCCGACCCGCGGCAGATCGCCGACGACCACGAAGTCGGGCGCGCGCTCGGTCACGAGATCGAGATCGGGTGCGAGCGACGCGTAGACCGTGACGTCGCAGCCCTCCGTGGCGGCGAGCGCGGCGAGCACGTCGGCGCTTGGCAGCACCAGACAGAGTCCGAGGTACACGACGGTCCAGCGATCGCGCGGTTCTGCCGGCAGTGCGGGCGCCGGTCCCACGCGCATCCGCACGCGAC
>JALHPV010000360.1 GCA_022842285.1 Kofleriaceae bacterium | reverse complement strand
CGCGAGCTGGATGCCGTCGGCACCGTTGGTGGAGCCGCTCGCTTCGAGCGCATACAACGCGGCCTTGATCTGCGGCTTGTAGGCGCCACCCGTCGGCGGTAGCGCGAGACCCGACGAGCCGGCGTAGGTGACGATGGAGATCGTGTCCTGCGGGCGCAGCGTGTCGACGACGAGCCCCATCGCGAACAGCACGAGCGGTAGCTTCTTCGGGTTGTCCATCGAGCCGGACGTGTCGAGGAGGAAGGTCAGGTTGCGCGGGGGCACCGCGTCGGCGGCAATGGGCGCGGTTTGCAATGCGACGCGTACGAGCTTGGTCTGTGCGTTCCACGGTGTCGGGCCGACCTCGGTGGTGACGGCCATGCCCTTCGGATCCTTCGGCGCGGGGAGCGTGTACTTGAAGTAGTTCAGGAGCTCCTCGATCCGGACCGCGTCGATGGGCGGACGCTCGCCCGCGGCCAGGAACCGGCGCACGTTCGCGAACGAGGCGGTGTCGACATCGGTCGAGAACGTCGAGAGCGGCGCGGCGTCCACGCGCTTCCATGGATTCTCGTCGATGCGCGCGTAGGCCTCCGTGTTCCCGTCGATATCGGCGTTCGGTTGGCCGAGCACGATGGTGTACGTCCGACCGCTGACGGGGATGGTCTGGAAAACGGAGCTGCCGAGGCTGATGCCGTGCGACGTCGACGTCAGTCCGATCGTCGGCATGGCGTCCTGGATCGAGATGGTCTCGCCCTGCGTCTGGGACGAATCGATCGCCTGGGTGACGGCGACCGTCGTCCGGGCGGTGACGGTGAGGTTGGTCCGCTGGACCGTCTGGTCGAGGTAGTAAAAGGTCAGGGTGTAGGTGCCGGGCGGGAGGCCGACGAGCGTCCACGCGCCCTGTTCGTCCGTGAGCACGACCTGCTCGCCCGCGAGCGCGGGGGAGGTCGCCACCACCGTGACCCCGATGAGAGGCTCGCCCGTCGCCTTGTCGCGGACCGTACCGGCCATGGCGCCAGTTGCCGCCGCCGGGCTGGCTTTCGAGGCCTGACCGAGGGCTGCCGGGGACCAGAGACCCGGCGCCAGGAGGGAGAGGAGCAGGATGAAGCGCCGCATATTCATCGAGTAACAGCCGGTCCCCGCCGCCGAAACACCACGCCGCTAACGGCCGGTGGTGCGGCCGGTCACGACCGAGGTGTCGCAGGCGATGCCGGACGTCGCAGGCCCCCAACTCTGCGCTTGATTCCGGAGCAGCCTCCCGACACATTCGCGCGCATGTTGCGACTGGGGAGCCTCGCCGGGCTGTTTGCGTTCGTGGCCCTTGGTGCCTGTGCACGGGGGGGCGCGGCCGACGATGGCGACGCCACCGCAGACCAGACCGATGATGACGACGACGCAGATCCGATCGATGCGCCGCCGCGCCCCGACAGCCCGCTGCCGATCGACTCCCCCCTGCCGATCGACAGCCCGCCGCCGGTCGATGCCGCCACGGATGCCCCGAACGTGCAGCCCGATGCCTGCGTGCCGGGCTCGACCCAGTTCCTGACCAACCCCGGCTTCGACACGGGACCGGGCACGTGGCAGGAGGTGCCCATCACCGATCCCGACGGCGTGCCGTTCCCGATCGTCGTGACGGCCCCCGCGCAGTTCCCGGCCCAGACCGGCACCTACGTCGCCTGGCTGGGCGGCATCGCGGGGATCGAGGTCCAGGAATTCTTCCCGATCACCGACGAGATCTATCAGATCGTCGGCATCGCGCCGGGCGCCACGGGCCTCACGCTCTCGGGCTACTGGGCCGTCGACACCGCCGAGGCTGCCGATGGCGAGGCCACGGATGACTTCACGCTCGAGATTCGCAGCACGACCGGTGCGCTGCTCCAGCAGATCCTCGTGCTCAACAACACCGCCCAGGTGAACCCGGCCTGGACGGCGTTTTCGGTGCCGATCACCGCGAACATCGCCGGCCAGAACGTCCGCATTCGCGCCACGAGCACGAACGACCTGACGTTGCCGACGAGCTTCTTCCTCGACTCGCTCAGTCTGACAGCGACAACGCCGTGTCCGTAGCGGGCCGGTGAATCCCGGCGAGGAGATCGCGGACGGCCGCGATCGAGTCTTCCGCGCCCGCCAGCGCGAGCACATCGCCGGCCTGCAGCGGCTCCGTCGGAGACGGATGGGCCAGTCCGCCGTCGCCGCGGTTGATCGCGAGCACCGTCGCACCGGTCTTGGCGCGCAGGTTCAGGTCGGCGAGGGAGCGGCCCACGGCGTGCGAATCCGCCGTCACGGTAACCGAGCTCATCCCGCCGAAGCCCGGAAGGATCGACTCCACCTGCGCGATCGGGACGGCGCCCGGCAGCTCGGGATGGGCGAGCAGCTCGAGCACGAGCTCGCTGCCGGCCCGGACGTGACCGTCGAAGTCGGCGATCGAGCGCCGCATCAGCACGATGAGCACGATTCCGACGATCACGATGAGGAGCGGACTCGCCGGCAGGAACGGCTGTAGCAGCGCCACGAGGGGGAGGGCGACGGCCATCGCGATGCCGACCTCGAACGTCACGATCAGCACGCGCCGGGGCGCGCGGCCCAGGTCCACTGGCTCGCCGATGGGAATGACCTCGGCGGCGAGGCGCCGCGCGATGAGCCCCACACGCCGCACCGAGCTGATCGCGAACGGAGCCGCGAGGGCCCCGGCCAGCCCGACGAGGATGATGCGCGCGATGGTGCCCTCGAGGCCCACACGCGCGAGGAGCTGCGTGCCGACCGTCGATGCCGCGATCACGATCGCGACGAGGACGCCGAGGTCGAGTACGAGCACCATCACGGACCGGCGGACGCGCACCCAGGTCTTGTTGCCGGTGCGAGCGCGCAGCCGCGCGAACCACGAGTCGTAGAAGCTGAGGAAGGTGCCGATCCGCTCGGGCAGGCGCGCCGCAACCCAGCCGGCGAACGCCTCCGACCGACGGACGAGGAGCGGTGACGTCATCGTGGTGATGCACGCGACGCCGACGGCGATGGCGAGCACGCGGGTGCTGTTCGGCACGAGCGCCGCGATGACGAACGAGAGCTCGCCGATCTGTGCGAGCGAGAGCCCGGCGCGCATGGCGGGGGTCACGCCGTGACCGGAGAGGAATACGCCCATCGTCACGCCGACGACCTTGCCGCCGAGGACGACCATCGTCATCACGAGGATCGCGGGCCATTCGGTCGCGAGCGCGTCCGGCTGGATGATCATGCCGATGGAGACGAAGAACACCATCGCGAACACGTCGCGGATTGGCTGCACGAGCGCGTAGACCTCGTGGCCGTGACCCGACTCGGCGATGAGTACGCCCGCGACGAACGCGCCGAGGGCGACGGAGTACCCGGCAGCGTGAGCCCCCGCCGCGCTACCGAAGCAGAGCGCGAGGGATGTGATGATGAGCGTCTCCTTGTGCGCCTTCGCGTGGATGTAGCGGACGACGCGCGGCACCACGAGCAAGCCGCCGGCGAGTAGCAGGGCGAGGAAGCCCGCGAGCTTGCCGATGGTGGTCACGAGGCCCCACGCATCGAGACCGGCACCGCTCGCGATGCCGCCGAGGATGACGAGGAGGATGATCGCGATCAGATCCTCGAACACGAGGATGCCGAACACGATCTCGGTGAAGCCGCCTTTCCAGCCCAGGTCCTCGAACGCCTTGGCGACGAGCATCGTCGACGAGATCCCCATGCATGCCCCGACGAAGATCGCATCGTCACCGAAGCCGAGCAGCCGCGCGGCGAGCGTGCCGAGCGCGATGACGAGCCCGACCTCGAACAGCGCGGTCATCGCGGCCGGTAACCCCACGCGGGCGAGCGCCGAGAGTCGGAGCTCGAGACCGACGGTGAAGAGCAGGAGGATGACGCCGAGCTCGGACAGCGTGTGCACGAGGTACACGTCGGCGACGAGGGGGAGTGGGACGTTGGGGCCGATCAGCAGCCCGGCCAGCACGTAGCCCAGCACCACGGGCAGCCGCAGCGCCTGGAACAGCACCGTGACCAAGGCGGCAACACCGAGCACGATGACGAGCTCGATGAGGACGTGCGAGCCGGTCATTTCTTTTTAGCGGCGGACGTCTTGAGGGCTTCCGAGAACGAAAACCGTTTCTTGCACCGCGGGCACACGCGCACGTCGCTCTTCACCTTGGGATCGACCAGCTTCTTCGCGCCGCAGTGAGGACACAGCACCGTTTTGATGCGGGACAATGCGGCGGCAATTGCGATAGCGCCTGCCATGCGTGCGTCAGTCTACGTCACGATGGGCCAGGGGAGCACTAGCAAATCCGGTGCGATCGCCGCGAAGCCTGCGCGCAGCCGCGCTGCGGTCGGGCGTCGCTTCGGATCCCGCGCGATCGCGGCGCGCAAGAGCTCGGCCAGGGGAGCGAGGCGGGCTCCGTGCACCTTCGAGCGCTCGAGGCGTGCGAGCGCGGTCGCGCCTGGCTGGGGCGAGATATGCTCGTCGAGGATCGACTGCATCGTGGCCTCGCCTCTCGCATCGCCCGCGATCAGGACGCGGTTGGTCAGCACCTCGTAGGCGACGCAGGCGGCGGCGTACACATCGGCCGGGAACGGGGGTTCGCTCTCCTTTCCCGCCAGCCAGACCTCGGCCGCCCCGTAGTGCACACTGCCACACCCCTGCCGCAATCTGCGTCCCGCGAGTCCGAAGTCGACCAGCACGGCGACGTGGGTCTGGTCGCGGAGCACGACGTTGGCGGGTTTCACGTCGAGGTGTGCGATCTGGACCCTGTGCATCGCGTCGAGCCCGGCGAGCAGATCATCGATGAGCTTCAAGGCGCGCGGCATGTCGTAGGCCCCGCCCTCGAGCACGCGTTCGAGGCTCGTCCCGCGCACGTACTCCATGACGAGCGTCGGCTTGGGCTGCGCACTCGCATCGAAGGTCACGAAGCGCGCGAGGTTCGGGTGCGCGGGCAGCGCGAGGAGAGCGCCCGCTTCCTCCCGAAACAGCGCCTCGAACTCGGCCTCGGACAGGTTGCGGGCGGCATCTCCGCCGTAGTCGGGCACCTTGAGCGCCACCGCTTCGCGATCGGGTCGAGTGCGCTCGTCGGCGCGCACCGCCAGCAGGACCGAGCCGCCGGCCCCCCGACCGATCGGCCGCAGCACGTAGAAGGAGCCGAGGAGGCGCGAGAGGGGGACCCAGCCGGGCAGGGCGCCCTCGGGCACTGCCTCGCCGGCGGTGGACTCGACCGGTCGGCGCGCCAGCCAGAGGAGCACGCGCTCGAGAGCCGCCGCGAGTGCGAGGGGCAGGGCCTCGCGACTCGCGTCGATCGTGATGGCGATCGCTTCCTCGAGGCCGTCGCGGGATAGCGCATCTCCGACCCCGCGCGCGGCGGCCTCGATCGCGTTGCCGAAGCGCTCGTCGGCGGGCAGCCCCACGCGTCGGCGCGCCCCGAAGGTGCGGCGGGCGAGGGCGCCCAGCTCGAGGGCGACCGCGTCGAACGCCTCCGCGGGCAACGCGGAGCGACTGCCAGCGGCGACCACGCGCGCGAGGCGATTGCCGAGTCGGGCGAGCGCGAGACGCGTCGACTCGACACGTGGCGATTGCTCCGGGGGCAATGCATCCGCGAGCTCGGCCAGGCGATCGACAACGGCCCGCACCGCATCGAGATCGTCGGGATCCGCGGCTGCCCACGTGGCCTGATGCAGAGCCGCATACGCCGCGAACGCCGCCTCGACCTCCGGCACCATCGTTGCCTCGCGCACGATCATGAAGTCGTCGTCGGGAAACGCCGTCGTCCAGGCGAGCAAGAGATCGGTGATCTCGGCGTGGCCATCGCGCAGGAGCGCGTCGCCCGCACGCGTGAGCGCGGCCCACACCGCCCGCCGCAGGGTCGACTGATCGGCAGCGGCCCGCGTCATGAGCTGGCGCAGCACGGCGAGGCGCGCCCCCAGGTCGGCCTCGGACGTGGCGCGCACGCCATCGAGGAGACGCACGAGCGCGCGCAGGCGCGCGAGGCGCAAGCCGCCGTGGGTGACGGCCCCGGACTCCGCCTTCGATTCCCGCGCCAGCAGCGAGGCTTCGATCTCGGCGAGCGCCTTGCCGAACGCGACGCGTACCGGGTCGGTCTCGGGCGCGAGCGCGAGCACGGCGCCGAGGGTGTTGTCGGCGAGCAGCTCGCGATCGAGGTCGCGCAGGAGCCGCATCGAGGTCCGGCGGTCGGCGGGGTCGTCGTCGGACGCGCGCTCGAGCCAGGCGGCGGCGGCCACCACTTCGTCGACGGCCACGTGGGCGGCGCGTTGCGCGGCGGCCAGATTGCCGGCATCGAGGGCCGCGCGCGCATCCGCGAGGGCGGCGGCGATGCGCTCGGGCGTCGCCGTGCCCGCGAGCTCCGACTCGAGGGTCTGCACGAGGGCCGACCGCAGGTCGTCGCGGCCGTCATCATTCACCAGCTGCGCCCGGGTCCACGCCAGCGCGGCCGCGGTCGCGCGTGGCAGGAGCGCCGCTGGCTCCTCGCGCCGCAGCTCCGCGATCGCCTCCACGCTGTCGAGCGGCGCACTCGGGACGAGGAGCGCGGCGAACGCATCGGCCGCGGGTGCATCGGTCACGGCGAGGCCCGCGAGCCCGAGGATCGCGCCTCGGGCCACCGCTGGCTCGCGGGATACCCGCTCGATCAGCACCGCCTGCCAGCCGATCGCCGCGCCGGCGCGCTCGAGCGCCGCCGCCGCCGAGGCCGCCGCGCGGCGCAAGACGGTCGAAGAGCTCCCCGCGCGTAGCTCGCGATCGACGTCGTCGGCAAGGCCGCTGTCGACGTGCGCGATGAGCCCGCGCGCGA
>JALHPV010000359.1 GCA_022842285.1 Kofleriaceae bacterium | reverse complement strand
AGACCTACGCGGCGTTTCTCCCCCGCTGGCACGGCCTCGACCAGCCACGGCGCGGGGTCGGCGCCTTGCGTGATGCCATCGCTCGCCTCGAGGGCGTGGCCCTGCCGTTCTCCGAGCTCGAGACGCGCATCCTGCCCGCGCGCATCGCCGACTACCACCCGCGCATGCTCGACGAGCTCGGAGCGGCGGGCGAGCTGGTGTGGGTCGGCGCGGGCGCCCTCGGCACCAAGGATGGCCGCGTGATCCTCCTCAGACGTGATCGCGCGCTCGCCCTCGCCCCCGATCCTCAGCCCGTGGTGCATAGCTCCCCGGTCCACGCCGCGGTCCTCGCGCACCTGGGTAGGGCGGGCGCGTCGTTCCTCGTCGGGATCGAGTCCGCGGTGGCAGCCCTCGTGCCCCGCGAGACCCTTCGCACGAGCGTCACCACCGCCTTGTGGGACCTCGTCTGGGCGGGCGCGATCACCAACGATACGTTCGCGCCGCTGCGCGCGATCACCGTGAAGCCCGGGCGCCGCGTCAGCCCACACGCCACGTTCGGCGGGCGGTGGTCCCTCGTGGCATCGCTCGGCGCCCCGCCGTCCGCCACCCAGCGTGGCCTCGCGCTCGCGAACTCGCTGCTGGAGCGCTGGGGGGTTGCCAGTCGGGCCGCCGCGCGTGCCGACGAGCTCCCGGGCGGCTTCTCGCTCGTGGGCGATGTCTTCCGCGCGCTGGAGGATAGCGGCACGGTGCGCCGCGGCTACTTCGTCGAGTCGCTCGAGGGCGCGCAGTTCGCCTGGCCGGGCGCGATCGATCGCCTCCGCGAGGCCTCCCGGGGGGCCGCGCCGCGGGTCGATGTCGTCGCCGCCGTCGATCCTGCGTGCGCGTGGGGGAGCGCCCTGCCCTGGCCCGAGCTCGCCGATCCGACCACCAAGCCCGCGCGACGGGTCGGCGCCACCGCGATCCTCGTCGACGGCGAGCTCGCCGTCTGGCTCGAGCCCCGCGCGCGCAAGGTCACCACGGGTAAGCTCCCCGCCGAGCAGATCGAGCTCGCCCTCTCCGTCGGCCTGCCACGCGTCGCCCTCACCGCGCGACGCCGCGAGGTGATGATCGAGACGATCGACGGCGCGGCCGCGTCCGAGTCACCGCACGCCCGTGGCCTCATCGCCGCCGGCGCGAAGCTCGACTACCGTGGGCTCGTGGTGCGGGGGGCCGCCCCTGGTCTCCGTCCGGCGGCGCCGCCGGTGGCCGAACCGAGCGATGCCCCGGACGATGCGGACGATGATGATGACGACGAGAGCCAGGCCTGATGCCCGAGGGCGATAGCATCTGGAAGGTCGCGCAGAAGCTCGCGCCGGCGCTGATCGGCAAGAAGCTCGAGCGCGTCACCACGCAGGGCCTCGAGCGCGACATCGCCGGTCGCACGGTCACGTCCGTCGCCCCCCACGGCAAGCACCTCACGATCACCCTCGACGATGGCGCCTATATCCGCTGTCACCTCGGGATGAACGGCCGCGTGCGGACCTACGATCTGCCCGATGGGAAGGCTGCGCTCTCGCGCCTCTCGCCCGGGCGCGTCTCGCTCGCGCTCCACACGGACGCGGGCATCTACCTCTGGCTCACCACGCCGACCGTCGAGATCTCTCACCGCCGCGCTCCCCATCGCGGCCAGGCGGTGGCGACGCTCGGCCCCGACGTCCTCGCCGACGACTTCGATCCGGCCCACGCCGCGGCCCGCGCGGCCGCCGCAGATACCGCGCGCTCGATCGCCGACTGCCTCCTCGACCAGCGGGTCTCCGCGGGCATCGGCAACGTCTACAAGTCGGAGATCCTCTTCCTGCGCGGCATCGATCCGCGCACGCCGGTCCGCGACGTCTCTGCGAAGGCGCTCGTCGGCCTCTTCACCACGGCGCGCGAGCTCATGCTCGACAATCTCGGGCCCGGCCCGCGCGCGACCCGCGAGCGCCTCGCCGGAGATCGCCCGGGCGACGAGCGCTACTTCGTCTACGGGCGCACCGGCAAGCCGTGTCGCCGGTGCGGCGCCCTCATCGAGGCTTACCAGCTGGGCGCGCCCACGATCCGCTGGACCTGGTCGTGCCCGACCTGCCAACCGCGTCCCGAATCGCGCCACGAACCGGGTGGGACCAACAGTGGGGCCAACGGTTAGCGGCGTGATCGGCGGCCGGCGGCTAGCCCGGTAGCCGACGAGTGCCGGCCTGAATAGCACTCAACTAGCCGAAACCTGGTCGGGCACGACTGGTACGGCGGCTGCTCTAGGGGAAAGGCGAAAGGACGTATTCCCATGGTCGCCACCGCGCTCGCCATCAACCCCGTTGTCAGCCCCCTCACCAGCGAAGTCTCCACGACGCTGACGGTGGGCGCGAACGCGGCCTACGAGGTGTTTGCTGACGCGGTCGAGATCCCGCGCTGGTTACCCCTGGTCCAGACCGCCAAGGTCCTGGGGCGGCACATCGATGGCCGGCCGGCCCGGGTCGCCTTCACGCGCAAGCTCGAGCGTGGCTCCCTGGGGTACACGCTGGAGTACCAGTACAACGTCAAGGAGCTCTCGGTGACGTGGACCACGCCCCAGAGCTCCCAGCTCGTGCTCGCCGGTGAGGCGCGCTTCATTCCGCTCTCCTCGCGCGCCTGCCTGATGATGTATCGGCTCGTGCTGGATCTTCCGATCGTCGACGATGCCTCCGACATGGAGCGCCATCCCGCCTCGCTCGTCGTGGCAGAGTTCCGCGAGCATCTGCGCCGCCTCTGCTAATGCTGGTAAGCTCGCGGGCAGATGTCCGTCGAGCTGCAGTTGCTCGAAGAGAAGCTCGATCGGTGCATGGCCGCACTGACGATGCACTTCCAGCCGATCGTGCACGCCCAGGGGCGCAAGCGCTTCGGCTATGAGGCGCTGCTCCGTTCGGGCGACAAGTCGCTGCCGCACCCCGGCGCGATCCTCGATGCGGCCGAGCGCCTCGAACGCATCCCGCTCCTCGGTCGCGCCGTCCGCGCGAACTGCGCGAAGGTCATCTCCGAGGCGCCACCGGAGCGCGGCTCCGCCTACTTCATCAACCTCCACCTGCTCGACCTCTTCGACAAGCAGCTCACGTCGCCGTTCTCGCCGCTGACGAAGGTCGCGCAGCGCGTGGTCCTCGAGATCACGGAGCGCACCTCGCTCGAGGGCGCGTCGGATGTGAACTACCGCGTCGCCGAGCTGCGCGAGCTCGGCTTTCGAATCGCCATCGATGACCTCGGCGGCGGCCACGCCCGCATGGGCACGTTCAGCCCCGTCGACATGGACTTCGTGAAGCTCGACATGTCGCTCGTGCGCGACGTCGAGAAGTACCCGATGAAGCAGCGGCTGATCCGCTCGGTCACCGAGCTGTGCCGCGAGCACGACACGAAGGTCATCGGCGAAGGCGTCGAGACCGAAGCCGAGGCGGCCGTCCTCGTCGAGCTCGGCTGCGATCTGCTGCAGGGCTATCTGATCGCCCGCCCGACCGCGCCCTTCGCCGACCCGTTGTAAGTTCGTGGTCGCTCGCTCGCTCGCTCGCTTCGTTCGGCCCCCAGAATTTTCACCGCCGAGGCGCAGAGGACGCCAAGGCCAGAGGAGATTTAATTGGGCGCTTCGCGCCGCAGAGTCGCCCGCCCTCCCACGAACACGCAGCCGACCACCGTGGACACGCACGCGGACGACACGCGCAGCTTCCGGGGCACCAGCCCTGACGGCGCGAAGCGCCCTTGACCTCCGACCTTGGCGTCTTGGCGTTGAGGTTCCGGAGCACGGGCGCAACCGCGCGAGAACGAGAACGCCTACTCGAGGTCGAACGCGTACAGGATGCCGCGGTTCGACATCACGAACAGGCGGCCATCGCCGGTGATCGTCGGCGGCGCGGAGATGCCATCGCCCGGATCGAAGTACTCGAGCGTCTCGCCCGTCTTCTTGTCGGCGATGAACATGCCGTCCGTGGCGAGCGAGTACACGAGCAGTTCGTCGGAGATCACGGGCTCGGCGGGCTCGCCGCCCCCCTTGGCGCCGACGCGCCAGAGCACGTTGCCGCCGAGGTCGATCGCGTACGTGCCGAGGTCGGCCACGCTGACGTAGATGGCGTCGCCGTCGCTCGCGAGACCGCCGATGTTGCCCGTCGCGCTCGGGGCGGCGGCGTCATAGAACGGCAGGCGCCAGCGGACGAGCCCGGTGGCCTTGTCGAGGGCGTAGACGCCGCCCGAGGATGACGTCGCGTAGACGCGGTCCTTCACCACGATGGGCGTCGCGTCGACGTCGATGAAGCGGTCGGCCTCGGCCTTGAGCGAGGTGCTCCAGGCCAGCGTGCCCGTGTCCTTGCGGAGGGCGACGAGGGTTCCGTTCGAGAAGCCGGTGTAGATCAGCGCGCCGTCGATGGCGACGCCGGCGTGACCGCGCAGCGTGTACTCCTCGGGCGTCTCGCTCTTGTACTGCCACTTGAAGCGCCCCGTGATGCCGTCGAGGGCGACGATCTGATCGGCCTCGTTGGCGAAGACGACGAGATCGAGCGTGACCTTCGGCGGCTGTTCGACGGGGCCGCGCGATTGATAGCGCCACCGCTCGGCTCCAGTCTGGGAGTCGAGGCACATGAGAATGCCGTCGGCCGTACCGATGTAGACCATCGTTCCGACGACGACAGGCTGGCTCGTGACCGCGCCGATCTGCTTCTTCCACCGCACGTGGCCGTCGAGGAGGCCGAGCGCGAAGAACCAGCCGGCCTGCGAGCCGACGAACACGGTGTCACCCGCGACGGCGGCCTGGGCGAACTCCTGCGGATCGATCTCGGTCCGACGATCATCGGTGGCGAAGCGCCACTTGAGCGACAGCCGATCCTCGCCGAGCGGCTCGGGGGGCACGGCGCTCATCGCGTCCGCGTGCTGCAGCGAGACACTCGTGCACCCAGCGAGGGTGCTGACGAGACCCACGACGGCAGCGGACGCTCGGATCACGAGGCTCCGAGAGCGGTCAGACGCTGCTCGATGAGCTCGGGCAGGCCGGTGAACTGCTGGATCAGCTGCTGGTACTGCTCGCTATCGAGGCGACCCATCTCGAGCATCTGCTGGACCTTGCCGCGGTTGATCGCGTTCTCGGGATCGACGGGCGCCTCGGCCTTGGCCTTCTCGAACATGGCCTTCGCCTCGTCCTTCTTGCCCATGCGATCGAGGACGCGGCCCTGGTGATAGAGCGCATACGCGTGGCGCTCGCCCTCGGGCTCCGGCTGCATCGAGGCGTACGCCGCGAGCGCGGCCTCGTAGTTGGCCTTCTTGACCTCGGGCGACGCATCGACCTTCGTCGCCAGCGCCTCGTGAGCAATGCCCAGGCCTTCGCGGCAGAGGACGCCCTCGATGCCGGAGGCGTCCGTGCCACGCTTGTACTCGGCGATCGCTTCCTCGATCTTGCCCGCGTCGAGCAGGTAGCCGGCGCGGTACGAGTGACCGACACTCGCGTCCTGCTTGCCGAGCTCGGCGAGAACGCTGCCCGCACGCTCGGTGAGCGTCGGGTAGGTCGGGTTCTCGGCCTTCTGGCGCGCCTCGAGCTTCTTCTGGTCCTCGGACTTGGGCTCGTTCGGGTCGTCAGGCGTCACGGGCTCGATGCCACGCACCGCAAGCTTGTTCACCGCGACGAACTTGGCCGTCTCGTCGGCCTGGCGACCCCGCTTCACGGCGCGGTAGCCGAAGTACGCCGAGAGGATCACGGCGAGGCTCACGGCCCCGATCATGATCTTCTTGAGGTGCGGCAGCAGGCGATCGGCAAGCGATTCACCACCGATGTGGACCGGCTTGGGGCCCACAGCGGCCGGGGGTTGTGCTGAAACGTCGACGTCGTCCTCGGCCATTGGAGTGCGGGCGGATGTAGCATGCTCTGACTCCCATGGGGGCGCTCCAGTTGCCCGGAAAGCTCGCGCGCGGCGCGGCTATCATCGTCGGTCTTGGCGTCGGCCTCGGCATGGCGGCGGGGACGGCGCGCGCCGACGACGAACGGACCGCTTCGGTGGGGCTCGGCTGGGCCTGGTTCTCGACCCTTGGCAAGCCCGCCGAGGAGGGCCAGGAGCCCCCTGCCCTGTCCCCGGATGCGGGCGGCAGCCTGACCCTCGCCCACGAGCGAATGATCGGCACGGACGTCGGCCTGCGCGGGGAGGCCACGGCCGGGCTCTTCTACGGCGGCAATCAGGAGATGCAGTCGAAGGCGAGCTACGCGGTGCTCGCCGACGTCGGCCTGGTGTTCAAGCTCGACGTGCTGCGCTTCGTGCCCTACGGGTTCGCCGGCGTGGGCGGCGTGATCTCCTGGGGCGGGCCGATCGACAACGGGCTCGACCTCGTGGTCGTGCTCGGCGGCGGCGTCGACTGGCTCACGTCACGCAAGCGATCGATCGGCCTCGAGGCGCGCGTGGCGAGCTTTGGCGGTGACGTGACCGTCTTGACCGTGGGCCTCCGCGGCTCGGTCCGCTGGGGCCTGTTCTAGCTAGTCCGCGCCCTCTTTGTGTCGGTCCTTGCGGGCCTTCACCACGACGCGGATCGGCGTCCCCCGGAACCCATAGCGCTCGCGCAGCCGGTTCGAGACGAAGCGGCGGTACTGCGGGGCGAGGCCGTCTTCCTTGTTCGTCATCAGGACGAAGGTCGGCGGCTTGATCGTCGCCTGCGTGATGTACGTGACGCGGACCGTGCGCCCGTTGTAGAGCGGCGGCGGCATCTCCTCGATGACCTCGGCGAAGAAGCGGTTGAGCTCGCCGGTGGTGATGCGGCGGCGCGCTTCCTTGTGCACCTGGTCGACGAGGTCCAGCAGGCGGTCGACGCC
>JALHPV010000358.1 GCA_022842285.1 Kofleriaceae bacterium | reverse complement strand
GCGCCGGCCGGCGCCGCAGGACGTGGCGGCGCGGGACGCGTGGGCATCTCCACGATGGAGACCCCCGCCGCGGGGCGCGGCAGCTCGGCCGCTCCCCCGGAGAGGGGCTGCCGCGATGCGACGAGCGGCTGCACGACGCCCCCGATGCGGACCCCGACCTGCTCGTTATCGACGACGAACATGGCGAGCTCGGGGAAGTCGAAGCGCGCCTGCAGGGCGGTGATGAGCTGCGCGAACGAGACGCCCTTCAAGTCGGCGAGCGTCTCGGCCTGGTGCACCAGCATCGGCGGCGGGCCTTCGACGACGTACTCCTTCAGAACGAAGGTCAGCACGTCGAGGAGGGTGTCGCGATCGGCGTCGGCGAACGCGTCCTTGAGGTTCGTGGAGATCTCACGAAGGTCGGGGCGGGATGGCATGGGTCCTCGTTCCTACAGAGTGGCGCCGTCGAGATCGGCGCCGGTGGTCTCGCAACCGACGATGCGTGCGCCGGTGAGGTCTGCACTACACAGGTTGACGCCGCGGAGGTCGCACCGCACGAGCACGGCGCCGCGCAGGTTCGCGCCGTAGAGGTTCGCGCGCTCGAACTTCACGTCGAACAGCGATGCGCCGCTAAAGTCCGTCCGCGAGAGCGAGACCGTGGCGTGCGAGTAACCCTCGAAGCGGCAGCCGATGAGCACCGCGCCCGAGAAGTCGGCGCTGTAGAGCTCGGAGTCCTTGAACTGACAGGTCTGCAGGCGCGCGCGATGAAAGCGCATCCGGGCCATCCGCACCGGATCGAAGTCGCACCGCAGGAGCTGGGCTCCCGTCAGGTCGAGCTCCGTCAGGTCGCAGTCCTTCACCTTCACGCGGTGCCACAGGGCGCCCTTCCACGACGAGGTCCGCAGGTCCGACTGCCGGAGCTCCGCGCGCTCGAGCCGCGCCTCGTCGCCATCGGCGCCGCGGAGATCGAGCCGCTCGATGGTGACGCTGTCGAGGTCGGCGCCATGCAGCCCGATGTTCGGCGCCGAGAAGCCCTGGATCGTGCGACCGGCGAGCTCCTGCTCGGCCACGAGCCGCTCGAGCTGGACTCGTGACATGACCACGCCTGCGTCGGCGCTCGTGTCGCTCATCAGACGCTGACTGTACTACGCGGGGCGGCTTCCCCCACCGCGCATCGCCGCATTCCGGGCCGCGTCGGTGGTCATCTCGAGCACGCGCGCGTGGATCTTCTCCTTGGCGCGCTCGAGGGCCTCTTCCCGTTCCTGCTTCGTCATCCCCGCACGCTTCACGACCCCGAGGAGCTCGGCGTGCGTCTGCGCCTGGAACGCTTCGGCCTCGAGCTCGTGGGCCTGCGTGTACTCGCCGTCGAAGATGCTGTCCTTGTGCAGGCCGCCGGCGAGACCACCCTTGGATTGCTGGACGTGCTTGAGCTCGTGGGCGAGGAGCGCTTCACCACTCGCCGACGAGAGGTGCCGGTCCGGGCTACCGCCCATGAGGATCATGCCGGACGAGCCGACGGTGACGGCGTACGAGTCGCGCTTGCGGTTGAACTCCTCGGCGAACTCACCGCTGAAGAGGCGCACGTGCGAGAGGTCGGTGCCGAGCTTCTTCTCGTACTTCGCGCGCAGGGAGGCGTCCAGCGCTTCGCCGCGGCCGGCCTTCTTCGAGACCATGCTCAGCAGGCGCTCGGGCGAGTACTTCTGAACGATCTCGTCGCTCAGATCCTCGGCGCCAAGCTCGGCCGGCGTTCCGTCTCCCTGTGATGAGTCTTGGGCCACGTGCTTGGTACGAGCTTACTCGTCCTTGCCTTCCCCGGACCACGTCGAGACGTAACCCTCTGATTCTTGGTAGAATTCAGCGGTCTTCTGCTGGTCGACCACGGCGGAATCACCGCCGAGGGCCTCCGTGAGGAAGCTGGTCTCGGCCAGGCAGTTCGGGCCCTTCATCCCCTTCATCTCGAAGGTGACCTCGCCCTTGGCGTTGATGACGATTTCGATGTCCTGTTTGCGCATGGGCGTTCCTTTCGCTAGTCCGAGACCCACTTGCGAACGACGAGGCGAATCGATCCGTCCTCCTCGTTGAGCTCCTCCTCGACGGCGTAGCCCTTCTCTTCGCAGGCCTGTTTGACGTTGTGATACTGGTACCGCTGGGAGAGCTCGTTCTTGAACTCTTCCTCGGAGACGCCCTTCGTCGTCTCGACGCCCCACCAGTCGGCGGTGATGTCGTAGGTCCCATCGAGGTTGTCGATCACGCCGACGTCGTAGCGCCCCATGTCGACGGAGATGGCCGCCTTGAGCGAGTCGCCGCGGTATCCGCGGACCGTCGCGCCCTGGTTCTGCTCCGCTTCCGTGAACTGGAGCTTCATGTCGGCCAGCGCCTTCTTGATGGCCGCGAGGTTGGTCATCTTCAGCGCGCACTTGGTGAAATGCGACATCGCCCAGCAGTGTACCGCGCTTCGGCTTGGTAGCTTCCCCGCATGGCCGACGAGAACGTACGGGTGTGGGGCGGAACCCAGGCGAAGGGGGAGGCCCTCGCCGCGATGCTTCGGGCGCGCGGCCTCTCACCCCAGCTCACAGGTGACCGCGAGGTCGAGGGCGGCACGGCCATCGTGGAAGCGCTGATCTTCGTCTCGCCCCAGGAGGCCGAGGATGCGCAGGCGCTCATCGCCGACGTCGAGTCGGGCGGCGCCGAGATCCAGTAGGGCCTCATCCATGATGGGGGTGCGGCGAGGATTCTGGCTGATCGTCGCGTTCGCCGGCGGCTGCGTGCAATCCGACGCGGTGACCTGTGCCGATGGCTCGCTATGCGCGCCGGGGACGGTTTGTGATCGCGCCCATGCGGGGTGCGTGTTGCCCGCTCAGGTCGACGCCTGCGTGGGGGCCCTGGACGGTGACCGCTGCACGGCCGGATCGCTCGAGGCGATCTGCGATCAGGGCGTCTGCGTCCCGGGGTGTGGAGACGGGGTCCAGGGCACGACGTTCGCCGGCGCCGAGCAATGCGACGACGGCAACCTGGCGAGTCACGACGGCTGCTCGTCGGTGTGCTCCCGCGAGGTGGCGAGCTGGGAGCGCTGGGAGAGCGAGTGGCAGCCACGCGCGCGCCACGCCGCCGCGTACATGCCGAATCGGCTGGTGATGGTTGGCGGAGCTGACGAGTCGGGCGTGACCGACGACCACTGGGAGTATGACGGCAAGATCTGGCGGCGGCGCAAGATCACCCGTCCGTCAGCCCGCATGGGAGCGGCGAGCGCCTCCGACGGACGGCGGGTGATCCTCTTCGGGGGGACCCCCGACGTGGTGAGCGGCACGGCGCTCGGCGACACGTGGGCCTACGACGGTGAGACCTGGAACAAGCTCACGCCGACAAGGTCACCACCCCCTCGGTGGGGCGCGAGCATGGCCTTCGTGGGTGACCGGCTCGTGCTGTTCGGAGGTCGCGAAGCTCCAGCGACTGTTTTCAGGGACACCTGGGAGCTCCGTGGTGACGAGTGGGTGCAGATCATGGGGCGCCAGCCGCCTGCACGCTACGACGCCGCCATGGCGACCTTGCCCGACCCGTGCTGCGCGATGCTTGTGGGAGGCCGAGGCGCCGCAAGCGAGCCGCTCCCCGAGGAGCGATTCCTCGCTGACGCCTGGCGGTACGAGCCGGGGATGGGCTGGACAGAGGAGAACACGCCGGCCACCTTCCCCGCCCGCGCTGGAGCCTCCCTCGCCGCGACCGCCGGGGGTGGGTTGGTGCTCGTGGGTGGGCAGACGGAGCTAGGCCTCGAGTCGCGCACGTACTTCTGGAGGCTCGATGGCGTGTGGTCCGAGCTCCCATCGAGCATCCTGCCTCCTCCTCGCGCGTTCGCCTCGTTCACGCCGACGCTGAGCGGCCCGGTCCTCGTGGGCGGCCGCACGGAGAACGAGACCCTCGGGGATGTGTGGTCGTTCAACCTGATGTCGGTCAGCACGTGGACCCGCGAAGGGACGCCGTCGGGGCCTCTCGCCCGCGGCGAGCACGAGCTGGTGTTCACCCCCAGTACGGGCGCCGTGGTCTCGCTCGGCGGCATCGACCAATTCGCGCTCGATCTCATGGCGACGTTCGATGGCGACGCCTGGAACGTTGTCCCGGCGGTAAGGCTCGCCGAGAGCCGGCTGCGATTCTCGGCCGCCTTCGATCGGACTCGTGACCGGATCGTGATCTTCGGCGGCATCACGGGGACGAGGTCGCATGCCGCCTCGACGCAGTCGTTTACCGGGACGTCATGGGAGCCGTTCGAGGGCATGGAGCCTCCGGGACGGCGGAACGGGGCGCTGGCCTATCACGCCGGCGAGGCGAAGCTCGTGCTGTTTGGCGGCGAGGGCGAGGATGGCGAGGCACGTGACGACACGTGGACGCTCGCCACGGCGTGGACCAGAACCACGAGCCCGGGGCCCGCCTCGAGTTTCCGCCCGGCCATGGCCTACGACGAGGCGCGGGGACGGCTCGTGCTCGTCGACGAACAGGGAGTCACGTGGACGTGGACGGCCGATGCCTGGTCCGAGCTCACCCGCGAGGGCCCCTCGCCCCGGAGCAGCGCGGCCATGACCTACAGCCGCGAGCTGCGAGAGCTTGTTCTCTACAGCGGTGTCGAGCTCGGCACGAGCACGATCCGCAGCGACCTGTGGCGCCTCCAGGGCGACCAGTGGACCCGCATCGCCGTCGAAGGGACGGAGCCGCCGCTCCGGCAGGACCCACGGATCTCCCACCTGCCTCGGTTGCGCGCCCTGGTCCTGCACGCGGGGACCGCGCCGTCGGGCGTCCGCTTCGATGACACCTGGTTGTTCAAGTACCGCAGCGACACGCCCGACGAGGACTGCGGCAACGGCGTCGACGACGATGGGGACAAGCGGATCGACACGGCCGACCCGGACTGCGAGTAGCTAGAGCTCGATCTTGCTGGGGCCGTCGTCGACTTCGCCGGCCTTGTCGCCCAGGTTCTGGGCGGGCGCGCCGTACTTCGCCATCCACCCGTCGCCCTTCTTCACGGGGGTACGCGTCCGCGAGGCCGCCGGTCGCGCACGGGTGCGAGCCCACTCGCGCATGGCCTCGATCTGCTCGCGCATCGTGATGGCGAGCGGGACGATGTCCTTCAGCGTGGTGAGCAGGCCCTCGGACGAGAGATCGCTGCCCGTATCGAACGCGTCATAGAGGGCGGCGATGACCGCTTGCTCGAGCTCGGCGCCCGAGTAGTCCGTGGTGGCGTCGACGATGCGGTCGAGATCGAACTGACCGGGATCCCGCTTCTTCTTGCGGAGGTGGATGTCGATGATCGAGCGGCGGTCCTCGCTGCCGGGGAGATCGCAGAAGAAGATCTCGTCGAAGCGGCCCTTGCGGAGGAGCTCGGGCGGCAGCTGCTGGACGTTGTTGGCGGTCGCGATGACGAAGACGGGTGAGGTCTTCTCCTGCAGCCACGTGATGAACGATGCGAACACGCGCGACGTCGTGCCGCCGTCGGTCTGTCCGGAGGACCCGGTGCCGGAGAAGCCCTTCTCGAGCTCGTCGATCCAGAGGATGGCGGGCGCGATCGCCTCGGCCGTCTTGATGACGTTGCGGATGTTCTCTTCGGACGAGCCGACGAGCCCGCCGAAGATCTTGCCGACGTCGAGGCGCAGAAGCGGCATCTGCCACAGCGCACCGACGGCCTTCGCGGTGAGCGACTTGCCCGTCCCGGGCACGCCGATCATCAGGATGCCCTTGGGGAGCGGCAGACCGAAGTCGCGGGCCCGGCTGTCGAAGGCGTTGCGGCGCTTCACCAGCCAGTCCTTCAGGATCTCCATGCCGCCGACGTCGGAGAACTCCTCGCGGTGCTCGTAGTACTCGAGCAGGCCGGACTTGCGGATGATCTGCTTCTTCTCTTCGAGGATCGTCTCGAGGTCGAAGGTGTGCGTCCGCACGGCGGACTTCGCGAAGACGTTCTCGGCCTCGACGAGGGTCAGGCCGAGCGCGGATTCGACGACGCGCTCCATCATCGTGGGGTCGGACTCGATGATCTGCTGCGTGGCAGCCGGCAACGCGGGGAGGACACGGCGGGCGGCGGCCTCGATCTCCTGGCGGTTCGGCAGCTCCCAGTCGACGACGGCGGAGATGCTCTTCTCGAGCTCCGGCGGAATCTTCGTGACCGGCGAGAGGACGAGGAGAGACTTCTTCGTCTTGCGGAGCTCGGTCGCGGCATCGCGTAGGCGGCGCACGACGGCGGGCTCCTTGAGGAAGGGATGGAAGTCGCGGAGGACGAAGATGGCCTTGCCCTCGGCGCGGATGACGTGATCGATCGCCTTCATCGGATCTTTCACGTCGCGCGTGCCCTGCCCGTTCGCGAGGGTCTTGAATCCCTCGGTGATCGACCACACCTCGAGGCGGGTCTCGCGCTCGACGCACAGCTTCTTGAGCGAGTCCTCGACGCGGGTCTCCTCGGGTGAGGTGATCCAGATGAGCGAGTACCGCGCCTTGACCAGGTCCTCGATCTCGCCCTTGCTGCTTCGCTTGTGGTGAGTGGCCATGCTTCCTTACTTGCTGTCCGCAATCTCGCGAAGGCCGCGCAACGCGCCCTTCGCCGTCTCGGCACTGTCGACGAGGGCTTCGACGGCCTCGGTCACGGCGCGGAGCGTCGTGTCCTCGGCCGAGAGGTTGGGCAGCTCGCCCTTCACCAGCACCATGTTGTTGCGCATCTCGGAGAGGATGTCGTTGATCGCCTCGTAGACCTCCTGGGCCTTGCCCGCGATCTCGGCGGCGCCTGCCTGGGACGTGGCGCCCGCGGTCGAGCCCGCGGCTTCGATGACCGACTCGGCCTGCGCGTCGGCGGCCGCGCGGGCGCGAGC
>JALHPV010000357.1 GCA_022842285.1 Kofleriaceae bacterium | reverse complement strand
GTCTCCGGTGGAGAGACGACCACGACGGCCCTGACCCTCGTCCCGATCGACTCGCTCGTGACGCTCGCGTATCCGGTGCGGCGCTGGATCCCGTGGACCGTGACCAGCGCCGGGGCCGTCGTCGCCCTCGCGGGCCTCGGCGTCTGGTTCTCCGGGCAGCGCCGCCTCGATGACTTCGAGCAGGCGTACGCCGATCGCTGTCCCAGCGGCTGCAGCCTCGGGCTCGACGAGCATCGCGACCTGGCGGAGCTCGAGTCGAGTGGCGTTCGGCGCGGCGACATCGGCGTGACGCTCATGGCGGTCGGCGGAGCGCTGACCCTCGGCGGAGCGGTCTGGGCCGTGCTCAATCGACCGCGTCGTGTCGTGCCTACCGTCGAGGTCGCGCCGGCGCGCTCGGGAGTCACGACGACACTCGGCTGGCAGTTCTAGGGCCTGTCCCCGAGCTGGTAGGGGGGCCGCGCCAGAAGTTTCGATCGGTTGCAGCGCGGTCGTGCCGAAACATAGCGGACGGATCGGCAGGGTGAACCAAGGCGCGTGGTCGTGGTCGCGGACGCCTACGTCATCGACAACGTTCAACGTCGCCGTCGCCGTCGACCTCCACCGACCATCGACTTCAGGGACAGGTTCTAGTCCTCGCTTGAGTCCTCCCAGTGGCGCCGCAGAAGGTCGCGCAGGTGATTGCGATCCATGCGGGCGAACCGGGCCGCCGCCGACACGTTGCCGCTGTGCTGATCGACGAGGGCCCGCACGTAGGCCTTCTCCCAGCGCGCGACGGCTTGCTCCTTCACCGCGCGGAAGGGCTTGCCCTCGACGAGCTCCACCGCGGGTGCAGGCGAGCTGTCCGACGCGAGCTCGTCCGGATCCCCGAGCAGGAAGGCCCGCTCCACCGCCGCACGGAGCTCGCGCACGTTCCCTGGCCAGGCGCGGCGGGCAAGCTCATCGAGGAGCTCGGCGGGTGGCCGCGGCCCATCTGGCGCCAGCTGCTGCCAGAAGTGCTCGGCGAGCAGCGTCACGTCCTCGGGTCGCTCGCGCAGCGCGGGCACCCGGACCCGGATCGTGTTCAGCCGGTAGAAGAGGTCCGAGCGAAAGGTCTTCTTGTTGACCTCGGCACGCAGGTCGCGATTCGTCGCCGCGATCACGCGGACATCGAGGCCGATGTCGGCTCCCCCGCCCACGCGACGCACCACGCGGTCCTCGAGGGCGCGGAGCAACTTCGGTTGCAGATCGAGCGGGAGCTCACCCAGCTCGTCGAAGAACACGGTGCCACCGCGCGCGCGCTCGAAGGCTCCCACTCGCTGAGCGACCGCGCCGGTGAACGAGCCCTTCTCGTGGCCGAACAGCTCCGATTCGATCAGCGTGGGCGAGATGGCGCCACAATCGACAACGACGAACGGCCCCCCGCTCCGCGCGCTGTGGCGATGAATGGTCTCGGCGAGGAGCGTCTTGCCCGTCCCGGTCTCGCCTTCCAGCAGCACCACCGCATCGGAGGCCGCGATGCGCGGCATGAGCGCGAACAGGCGGCGCATCGCCGCACTCGTACCGAGCGCGCGGCCCCATGCGTTGTCGCCGCTCAGGGGCTGCACGACCGTGCCCGTCGTCGTGAGCTCGAGGACCGTGTCGCCGATCTCGATGCGTTGCCCCGGAGCCACCAGGGCCTCGAGAACGCGGACGCCGGCGACCTGCGTACCGTTCGTGCTCTGGAGGTCGCGGAGCCGCCACGCGTTGACCTGTGGGAGAATGGCGCAATGCATGCGCGACACCGCGGGATCGCGCAACACCAGGGTGGCGCTCGGGTCCTGACCGACGGTGACCTCGTCCACGACGTCGATCGCCGCGCCACGGTCCATGCCTTCGACCACCGCGAGCCGTGCGGTGGGAACGACGAGCTCGCTGCGACGCTCGACTTTCACCTGCGTCGACTTGCTGACAAACACGAGTCCGAGCATACCTGACTCCGATGAGCACGTTCGGCCGCTTCGTCGTCGGCGCCCGCCTGGGCGAAGGCGGCTTTGCCGAGGTGCATCGCGCGGAGCTCGTCGGCATCGAGGGCTTCCGGAAGGCCGTGGCGCTCAAGCGACTCCTCCCCAATGCGGCCCGCGATCCGCAGGTGGTCGAGATGTTCCTGCGCGAAGCCCGCCTTGCGAGTCAGCTCCAGCACGTGAACATCGCCCAGGTCTACGAGCTCGGAGAGACCCAGGGCACGTACTTCATGGCCGTCGAGCTGGTCGAGGGGTACTCCGTCGAGGAGCTCATCATTCACTGCTGCGGCACGACCGGCCCGATGCCCGTGTCGGTGACGCTCGCGATTCTGCTCCAGCTCTGCGCCGCCCTCGAGCATGCGCACGAACTCGGCATCGTCCATCGCGACGTCTCACCCTCGAACGTGATGATCACGTCGGAGGGCGTCGCCAAGCTGATCGACTTTGGCATCGCGCGCATCGCCCACGCCGAGGCCACATCGGTGCATGGCACGGTCAAGGGCAAGTTCGGTTACATGGCACCCGAGTACCTGATCGACGGCCAGCTCGATGCTCGCTCCGACATCTTCGCCGTCGGCGTGCTCGCGCACGAGCTCTTGACCAACGCGTCACTGTTCACGCGTGACGATGATGCCGAGACGCTCCAGCGGCTGCGCGGCCTCACGATCCCACCACCATCGGCTGTGAATCCCGAGGTCGACCCGGAGCTCGATGACCTCATCATGGTCGCGCTGGCCCGTGACCCAGACCTGCGCTGGCAGCGCGTGAGTGCCCTGCGTACGGCGCTGCAGACAATCGTCACGCGACGGCGCCTCGCGCTCACCCATGACCAGATCTCTCGCTGGATCTCGTCGGCCTTCGACCTCACCGTGCGCGACTCGCGCCCGGACGACCTCGCGCCGGATCCGGTGCTGTCCACCGACCAGGTGCCGACCGTGCCACGCTCCCACGCAGTGAAACCGAACAGATAGGCGGTTGCTGCGGGCGCGCCCCCACCGCCTATGGGCTGGCCCCCGCAACCTCCTCGTCCTGTCGCCCCCCGAGCGCGGTGGGGGGCTGGCATACATCGTGGTTTAGCGAGCTGCCATGAAGCATGTCGCCATGGCCCTCCTCGCGTTCGCCCTCTCCGCCTGTGTCACCGGAGACGAAGCCCCGACGGTCGATCTGACGGAGGCGGACTCCGCCCCGACGCCGCTCACGCAGATCCCAGACGACCCCACCAACGAACCGATCGTGAGCGACGAGATGCCTGACGACCTGCCCGAGGCCGAGATTCCGGGGCCGTGCACGACCTGTGCGGGCGGAAGTCGCGCCGAGGTGGTCCGGACGTCGATCGGCCGCTGGCAGGCGCTGATCGGTACGACCGCTCTCCAGCAGGGCTGGTCGGCGGTTCACCACATCTTCGCGACGGCTGCGTCGAAGCGTGATTGCCAGACGCGGGGCTGGGCCGGCGGCGTGTACCTGACGTTCAATCTGAACACGCTCGAGGCCTACGAGATCTGCTACCGCGGGACGGAGCGGGTGGTCTCGGGTGCCCTCGCGCTGTCCACCGGTGTCCCCTGTGATGGCGTCAACTTCGGGGCCGACCACTGGCTGTTCTGCAACGCCGCCGGCTCGCGGGTCCCGCCCGTGCTCGGCCTCGGCAATCCCGGCTTCGTCGTCGAGCATGGCGCAGGCTCGATGATCATCAGCGTGCCGGAGGCCGCGACGCGCTTCACCATGAACATCGACGCCTGGGCCGAGGCGTACATGGGCATGGACCTCGACCTGCGCGACGGCTGGCAATCGTTCCGCGCGACCCGCGCCGCCCACGACGTCTGCCAGACGATCTATCGGGCCCTCGGCGGATACCTCGTGGAGTACGACGCGTCGACGGGCGCCGGCCAGCTCGCCTGCATTTACCGCTAAGGATCGACGACCTGGCGCCGCAGCTCGAGCACGAGGTTCGTGCACGAGTCGACCACGCGGATGATGCCATCGGCCACCACACGCACGCCGCTCAGACAGCGCGTCGCATTCTCCGGGAAGCGCGCTTCGCGGCCATAGATCGTGCGGACCTGGCCCTCGCCATCGACGACGCCCAGAGCGTTCGCGGTGACCAGGCTGACGGTCTTCGTGGACGTGACCACGAGGTTTCCGACGTCGTCGCAATCGAGTCCGAGTGGGGCATGCACCGGGAACTGCGACGCGGGGCTCCCCACGCCTGCCGATGCGGCCTCGCCCGAGCCGAGGACGGTCGTGATGTCGCCGTCACTCGCAATGCGGCGGACGCGGTGATTGCCGGTGTCGGCGATGAAGAAGTCGCCGTTCGCACACCGCTGTACGGCGCGTGGACGATTGAGCCCCGCCAGCGTGGCCGGGCCATCATCACCGAAGTCACCGATGCGGCCCGCCGTGCCCGCGACCGTCGACATCGAGTGACTCACGAGATCGATGGCGCGAATCGCATGGTTCCCCGTGTCGGCCACGTACAGGCGACCCTCGTTGCCATCGAAGTAGAGTCCCGTCGGCTCGCGCAGGCTGGGTTCGCCCGCCGCCGGGATCGGAGCGAGGTCGGAGATCGTCCACGTGTCCGGCGGGACCGTGGGATCGAGCACGACGGCATGGACGAGGTCCGCCCCGGGCAAGGATCCCGAGGCCCGCGCGTGCTCGGTGAAGTAGACGGTCATCGTGTCCGGGTCATAGGCCACGCCGCCGACGGAGCCGAACAAGCTGGACCGAAAGCGGGCGAGCTGGCCGGTCGCGCTGGAGTGATTGTAGCGACCGGCGAGCACGCGGATCCCATCCGCATCGCGCACCTGCACCACGCCCTTGCCGCCACCGGCGAAGAGCTCGCGGTCTCCATCGACCACGAACGCGACGGGGTCGGCGAGCCGCGCGACGGCGAGCGGTCCGGTGACGGGCGGCTCGACCGCGCCGGCCCAGGTGCGGACGGTGCCACCGGGCGCGATCACGAGAGCACGGGCGCGCGCGGCCACCTCGTCGGCGACGAGGAGCGTGTGCCCGGCGCCGAAGCGGATCGAGCGCGGGATTCCGAGGCGCGCGTTCTCCGAGATGCCCCCATCTCCGTCCACGGCGTTCAGCGTCGGGTTCGTGTAGAGTACGAGACCGCTGCCGGCGACGCGCATGATCGCGCCCTCGCTGCGCACGCCGACATACAGGGTGTCCGTGCTGTCGAAGGCGAGCGAGACCGGATCGGTGGAGCCCGTCGTCGCGACGAGCGCCGTGATACCGCCGCCAATGGTGAAGCAGCGGATCTGCTTGGAGCCGAAGCTCGTCACGCACACGCGCCCGGTGGAGTCCGTGGCGACGTCGAGGGGGAGGCGCAGGCACGTCGCGGTTGCATCGGCCGCATCGACCTCGACGCACGGCGAGTCACACTGCCCCGTACCGGCGACCGTATCCACCAGGCCGGTCTGCGGCGCGTAGCGACGGATGGCGCAGTTGTTCGAGTCGGCGATGATCAGCGCCCCATCGCGATCGAAGACCGCCCCGCGCGGGAAGTTGAAGCGCGCCGTCGCGGCGGGGCCGTCCTGGTAGCCAGCCACACTGCCCGCGACGGCGTTGATCGTCCCGTCCGCCGTGACGCGTCGGATCCGATGGTTCCCCGAATCCGTGAGGTAGAGGCTCGTATCGGGCGCGAGCGCGAGGCCGTACACCCGGTCGAGTCGCGCCTCGGTCGCGGGCCCGCCGTCGCCATCGTTGCCGAAGCGGCCCGTGCCGGCGACGGTGTGGATGGTTCCGTCGACATCGACGCGTCGCACGGCGGGACGCTCCGTCTCGCTGATGTAGCGCACGCCGGTCGCGTCCTCGGCCACGGCGCCCGGTCCGCGTACAGGCACGCTCGTGCCGAGACCGCCCTCGCCGACTTCCCCCGCGACCATCGAGCCCGCGATGGTCCGGATGATGCCCTCGGGATCGATGAACCGGATCACGTTGTCGTTGAGGTCCGAGATGACGATGCGGCCATCTGCTTGCACCGCGATGCCATGCGGCCGCGAAAAGCCCGCCGCGATCGCGGGGCCCCCGTCTCCGGCCGTGCCGACGGCCCCCGAGCCCGCGACCACCGTGAGGAGGCCTCCCACGACGCGGAACGCCCGAAACGCCTGGCTGTCGACAAAGAGGATCTGGTCATCGCGATCGACGGCCACACTTGCGATCCAGTTGAAGCGGCACGGCTTCGGATCCCCACCGATGCACGATGGCACAGCGCTCGTGCCGCCACCGACGACGGTGTGGATCGTCTGGTCGGGACGGATCACGCGCACGATGTGATTGCTGTCGATATCGCCGTAGGGGCCGACCTCGGAGAACACCACGCTGCCATCACGCGCGACGGCCACGTTGGCCGGGCGATTGATCCGGGCCAGGGTCGCTGGGCCGCCCTCGCCATCCGAGCCAGCCGTGCCGGTCCCCGCGATCGTGGTGATCGTACCGGCCTCGTCGATCTTGCGGATGCGGTGGTTGTTCGTGTCCGCGATGAAGACATTCCCGCGGCCATCGACGGCGACGCCCGACGGGCTGTTGAGGAACGCGCGATCGGCCGCGCCGCCGTCGCCCTCGGCGCCGGGTGCCCCATTGCCCGCGATCGTGGTGATCGTGTTGTCGAGGCCGACACGGCGGATCCGGTGCGTCCCCTGCTCCGCGATGTAGAGCGCGCCGAGCCCATCGACCGCGACCCCCGTGGGCGTCTGCATGCTCGCGCTCGGCGCCGGACCGCCATCACCCGCGTACTCGAAGGCTGCGAGGGCAGCGACAGCGAGCGCCTGGCCGCCCTGCAGGGGCAATTGCGCTGCGGCACCACTTGCGGCTCGTGCCTGCCTGAACTCAAGCGCATGGTG
>JALHPV010000356.1 GCA_022842285.1 Kofleriaceae bacterium | reverse complement strand
CTCGCGGCGGCGGTGGTGGAGGCGGCCGCCGCCCTCGTCGCGTCGGACCTGGCGTTCGAGCCCTCGAGCGCCGTGATCGAGGCCGACGTCTCCGGTCTGCTCGGGAGCCATCCGCGCATCGCCAACGGCACGCTCCCGGTGCGCCTCGACGAGCTCACCGCGCGCCTCGACCGGTTTCGCCGCGAGGTTGCGCCCGCGTTTCGCGCATATCGCGCCCTGCGCGCCGAGATCGTGGAGCGCGAGCGGCGACGCCTGCGGATCGACGAGCTTAAGCCCCGGGTGATGAGCTCGTTCGTTCGCAATCAGCTCATCGATCAGGTCTACCTGCCGCTCGTGGGCGCCAACCTTGCCAAGCAGCTCGGAGCGGCGGGGCAGGCGAAGCGCACCGATCAGATGGGCCTCCTGCTCCTCGTGTCGCCGCCCGGCTACGGCAAGACAACGCTCATGGAGTACGTCGCCGCGCGCCTCGGGCTCGCCTTCGTCAAGGTGAACGGCCCGGCGCTCGGGCACGCGGTCACGTCGCTCGACCCCGCGGAGGCGCCCAACGCCACCGCTCGCCAGGAGATCGAGAAAGTCTCCCTCGCGCTCGAGATGGGCTCGAACGTGATGCTCTACGTCGACGACATCCAGCACACCTCGCCGGAGCTCCTGCAGAAGTTCATCTCCCTGTGCGATGCGCAGCGCAAGATCGAAGGCGTCTGGCGCGGGCGCACCCGCACGTACGACCTGCGCGGCAAGAAGTTCTGCATCGTGATGGCGGGCAACCCGTACACCGAGAGCGGCGAGCAGTTCCGGATCCCCGACATGCTCGCGAATCGTGCCGACGTCTACAACCTGGGCGACATCCTCGGCGGCAAGGCCGACGCCTTCGCCCTCTCGTTCCTCGAGAACGCGCTCACGTCCAACCCGACGCTCGCTCCGCTCGCGACCCGTGACCTGGGCGATATCTACAAGCTGATCCGCATGGCCCAGGGCGAGCCGGTCCCGACGACCGGGTTGGCTCACGGCTACTCCGGTGTCGAGCTCGAGGAGATCCTGGCGGTCATGCGCCACCTCTTCGTCGCGCGAGACACGCTGCTCCGGGTCAACGCCGAGTACATCCGGTCTGCGGCGCAGGCCGACGCGTTTCGCACGGAGCCGCCGTTCAAGCTGCAGGGCAGCTACCGCAACATGAACAAGATCGCCGAGAAGGTCGTGGCGGCGATGACCACCGTCGAGCTCGAGCGCCTCGTCACCGACCACTACCACGGCGAGTCGCAGACCCTCACGACAGCGGCCGAACAGAACCTCCTGAAGCTCGCGGAGCTGCGCGGCACGGCCACGCCCGAGCAGGCGCGGCGGTGGGACGAGATCAAGGCCGAGCATCTTCGCCAGCGGCGCATGGGAGGTCGAGGGGCCGACCCCATCACGCAGCTCGCGGGGGTGCTGACGGGCCTCGCGACCGATCTGAACGGGTCGCTGGCCGCGATCCGCGCGACGATCGAAGGCGCTGCTCGCACCGAGCGCCCGGTGCCAGTCGAGACGTCCTGGGACGCCGCGCACCTGCTGGCGCAGCTCCGTCGCATCGAGACGTTCCTCTTGCCGGTGGTGCGCGCGGCCAACGAGCAGCGCGGCACGGACACGGCCCTGGCCAACAAGATGGTGCAGATCGTCGAGCTCCTCGAGCAGCTCGACGCGCGCCTCACCCGCTAGAGCTGCGCGCCACGCGCGGGCCGACCTTGCACGCGCTGCCACTACCGGACGCGGCGGCGTCGCTTCCGGCTCTGGCCGGAGGTCGGGTCGGTCGCGTCGAGGCGGCTGCGCGGTGCCTCGTGTCGATCGCCAGCCACCTCGCCGGCCGCGCGCAGAAACACGTCGCGGAGGAAGCGGTGGCCCGGATCACTGTCGACGCGCGGATGCCAGACCAGGCTCAAGGCATACGGCCTGAGCTTCATCGGCGCCTCGAGAAGCGAGAGCGCGAGCGGTCCGGCGAATCGCTTCGCGAGCCGTTCCGACATGGTGAGCGCGTAGTCGGTCTCCGCCGCGAGCTGCAGCGCGGTCATGAAGTACGGCACGGCGCGGACCACCTTGCGGGCCACGCCGCGCTCGTGGAGCACGTCGTCGATGTACCCACCTGGCTTGCCGCGGGGCGCGACCTGGATATGCGAGAGGCCGACGTACTGTTCGAGCGTAAAGCGCGTCCGGGTCACGGGGTGAGCGCGGCGTACGACGCAGACGAACCGGTCCGTGAGGAGCTGTCGGCTCCGCATCTCCTGGGGCAAGTCGCCATAGATGCCGACGGCAAGATCAGAGCCCTGGTCCCGCAGGAGGGTGGGGTCATCCGGGGTGTTCGGGACGAAGCGCAAGCAGACCTCGGGGGCCTCGTTCCGCAGGATGCGATCGACGGTGGAGCCGAGGATGGCGAGCACGTAGTCGGTGGCGTGGACGATGAAGGTCCGCGCCAGCTCGCTCGCGACGAAGGGGCGCTCCCGCTCGAGCGTCCGGCGCGCGGCCGTGACCACCTCGTTGACCGGAAGCCGCAGGGCAAGCGCGCGGGGCGTGAGCACCATGCCGCGCCCCGAGCGCACGAGGAGTGGGTCGCCCAGCCGCGTGCGGATCCGGGCGAGCGCGTGGCTCATGGCCGGCGTCGACAGACCCATGCGCCGCGCGGCGCCGGTGACGCTGCCCTCTTGCAGGAGGGCGTCGAGTCCCACGAGGAGCCCGAAGTCAGCGGTTTCCATCCGATGAAACTACATCGGACGAACCTTCCATCCCACGCAAGCCTCGTGATTAGGGACAGCCGTCGAAGCCCGCGGTCAGTGCCTGCTCGGGGGTGGCGGCGTCGATCGTCAGCAGGAAGGCGATCAGGTCCGCCTTGCGCTGCGCGATGTCGGCCGCGCTCCCCGCCGAGAGCCAGTTCGGGTTCCCGCCGGTGGCGTGCTGCGTCCAGGCTGGATTGTCGAAGAGGTCGGCGAGCGTCGGGGCTCCGCCGTGGTGCAGGTAGGGCGCCCCGACGGCGAGGCCATACAGCGACGAAATGTTGTAGCCGAGGCGGCCCTGGGCCCGGGCCGTGAAGTTCGGCGTGCCGCCCGGCGGGGCCACGAAGCGGGTCTCGAGGGCATCGTTGCCGAAGGTGCCGACGTTGCGGAGCACGCACGCGACCTGCGCCGGCGCGGCCTGCGGCTCTGCGGGGGTGAAGAGGCCCGATGCGGGCTGCGCGGCGATCGCCTGGGTATGGAAGTTCCAGCCGCTCGCCGAGGTCGCCGGCGGCCACGCGACCGGTGGCGTGAACGGAGTCGTCGCGATGGGCGAGGGACCGTTCGGATTGGGGTCGGTGGGAGCGGGGAGGGCGAGCGGCGTGAAGAAGCGACGCGACGCCGTCCAGCCCGGACCACCATGGCACCGCACACAGCCCGCGTTGTTCGCACCGGCGACCGGCTCGCCGAACAGTGCGCGGCCGCGCTCCACCGAGGCTGCGTCGAGCTTCCGCAGCGCCGACGGCGGACGGACCGTCTTCTCGTACGCATCGATCTTGTCGAAGTCCTGGGTACAGCGCCCGGGAGCATCCTGGTCCGACTTCACGGAGCGGCCGAGCCCATCGGTCGACACCGCGACCTGCCGCTCCTGCGCGAGGTTGCCGCACTGCGCGCCTGCGATCGTCGGATCGGGCTCGGTGACCGCGCCCTTGCCACCCTGGACGCCGCGCGTGTTGCGCTCGAAGTCGTGCATCTCGTCGAAGATGCCCGTCCAGTTGAACACGCGCTGGGTCTGCGCGCCGGGGCCGTGGGTGTAGCTGCCGTCGGTGGACGTCGACTGCCGCGGACCGGCGGCGAAGCTCCACGTGATGTTGTCCGACAACCCGTCGGGGTGACACGACGCGCACGATGACCACGCGTCGCGCGACCACCGGCCGCGACCGGTGAAGAAGAAGTGGCGCCCGTCCGCGACCACCCGTTCCGCGGCCTCGATCGGTGCGGCCTGGACCGTGGTCTGGAGCGACTGCGTGGAGAAGTCGAGCACGCCGAGCACGCGGGTGCCCCAGCAGTTCACGAACGCGCGACCGCCATCGTGGGCGGTGACGATGCCCGTCGGGTTCTGGCACGGGCCGGCGCCGCCGGCGGGAGCCACGTTCACGTCGATCTGCTGGTTGAACGCCGTGCCGCCGAGCGTCGGCGAGCTCCCCGCCCACACGACGCGCTGGATCACGTCCGCGCCACGCGACACCACGTACGCGATGTCAGTGCCGACGAAGTCCAGGTCGACGAGGTCGGCGAGGAAGAATTTCGTCGACGCGGTGACCTGATCGCGGACCAGGCGCGCGAGGTTGGTCGTGCCGAGCCCGCTGCGCACCTCGGTGCGAGTCGCGAGATCACCGACGTACACGACGGGCTGGATGTTCGTCTGGAAGTTAGTCGGGCGGTCGGGCGACGCCGAGATCGACGGGATGTAGAGCTTCGTGCCCACGACGGCCGCGCCCCAGAGCTGGTTCGGTGACGTCATCACCTCGGGCAGTCCGGCCGGGGCCGCCGGCGCGAAGCCTGACTCGATCGGCGCGAGCGTTATGGGCGCGGTCGGTGACAGATCGCCCGTCGCGTAGATGCGCACGCGGCCGGTGCGGCTCGTGTCGGTCGCCTCGACGCCCGCGCGCTCACCGTAAAACTCGGGGACAACGAGCAGCTCGTCGGCGTCGTCCTCATCGCCGTCGTTGGTGACCACGAGACCGCGCGGATTCACGGGGTCGGTGATCGCGGCCCGCTCGGCCATGGTCGCGGTGTCGATGACCGCGATCCGGCCCTCGGCCCACTCGGCCACGAACAGCGTCGCGCCGGTGGGCGTGAGCGCGAGCCCTGTCGGCTCTGACCCCACGTCGACCGTTGCCCCCACCACGGGGGTGCCGTCGAGGCCATCGATGCGGACGACTGTCGACGAGCCGCGCACCGCCACGAACGCCGTCCGATCATCGGGATGGATCACCACGGCCGATGGCTCGCCGCCGATCATCAGCTCGGCCACGCGCGTGTTGGTCGCGGCGTCGAACACGGACACCGAGCCGCGTTCGGGATTGACCATGACGACGCGGGTGTCGCTCTCGTTGATCGCGATGGTCCCCGACTTCGAGGGGCGCTTCAGCACGGCGACGGGGCCGGCATCGGGCGAGGGCGGTGCATCGGGCGGGGTTTCGTCGCCGCCTCCACAGGCAACAAGCGAGGTCGTGAACGCGATCAAGCAAAGCTTCATGGGGTCCTCCAAGCGCTCGCCCCTAGCGACACGCGTGCCACGCGGTCCGCTCGCGGTTTCGCGTGCTTGCCGCGTCGGGCACGCGAGGCCGGCCGGCCGGCCGTGGCCGCGGCCTGGCCCGGGCCGACGTCAGAGGAGCGGGTTACCCGGCGCGAGGTTTCCGAGGTCGCCCCACGTGGGCGCCAGCCAGCGCTTGCGGTACGCGAGGAACATGCCCGCGGCATCGCGCAGTGTACGCTGGGCCAGCGGCGCGGCGTCGCCGAGCGGCTTCGTCTCATCCGGGTCGCTGCGCACGTCGTAGAGCTCGCCCGTGCCGCTGTAGCCGACCACCAGGTGATGACCACTCGTGCGCAGCGCGTAGCTCTTGCCGTATTCGCTCGCGGTGATGCGCGGCCACGCGGGACCGAGCGTGTCGGCGACGATCGACCGGCCCTGCATCCGCGCATCGACGGGCAGGCCCAGCAGCGCCAGCACCGTGGGCGCGATGTCCGCATTGCTCGCCGGCGCGGTCACGCGCGCGACGCCGACACCACCGGCGACGATGAGGGGAACGTCGACGAGCTCGCGATGCAAGCTGTAGGCGTGCCCCGCGGCGCCGGCGCGCTCGCCCATGCCCTCGCCGTGATCGGACGTGACGATGATGGCGGTCTGGTCGAGGACCCCGGCGGCGCGCAGGCCGTCCTCGAGCGCGCCCACGCACGTGTCGACGTGGGTGACCTCGCCGTCGTACAGCGCGCGCACCTGCGTCCAGTCTGGGTGGTCCTTGGGCAGCCCCTTCATGCGGCCGAGCTGCTTGCTCGACGTCGCCTTACCGAGCGGGGCCCGCCACGGTCCGGCGTAGTACTGGTCGGTGACACCGTCGTGAAAGCGATAGGCGACGTGCGGATCGATCGGTAGGAGCGACAGGAAGAACCGCTTGCCCTTGGCCTTCGCCACCAGCTCGAGCGCGCGCGTCACGATCGGACCGCAGTCCTTGCCGTGTTTGTAGAACGGCGTCTCCGAGATGCCCCAGCGCGCCGCATCCTTGAGCCGCTCCATGGCGAAGTCGTTGTTGCCGACGAACCCGGTGAAGAAGCCCGCATCGCCGAGGATGGCCGACAGCATCGGGGTGTCCGGACCGGGCTTGGTGTCGTCGCCGGCCACCCCGTGCACGCGCGGTCCCTGGCCCGAGTGGATCGTCGCGTGCGACGGCGGCGACGAGGGCGCCATGGACTGGTTGTGAAGAAACACGGCGCCCCGCTCGGCCAGCGCGGTGATGCGCGGCGTCTGCACGCGGGTCGAGCCGTACGCGGAGAGCCGATCCGAGCGCAGGGTATCGATGACGACGAGCACGACATTGGCGACGGTCGGCGGCGCCGCCACTGCCGGGCCGGCCAGCACGGCCAGCTGGGCGCCATCCCAGGTGGCACACGCGTCACTCTCCAGGTCGAGGCGCGCGAGCCGCTCGCCAGGCTCGGCGGTCGGAAACAGCGGGAGGTGGGCCGGCAGGTCCGCTGGCGAGCCGTCGTAGACCACGATCCCGTCGGGGGCCGCTTCGGTGGCGACGCGCACGCGGACCCGACCGTCGCTGCGGGGCTTCGCGACGAGCCGCACGTCGGCGGGCAACTCGCCATAGAGCGATACGCGACGGAAGCCCTGCGAGCAGGC
>JALHPV010000355.1 GCA_022842285.1 Kofleriaceae bacterium | reverse complement strand
CGCGGTCGCCGAGGGGCTCGCGCGGCTCGATCTCCTCGCGCAGGTCGCGACGGGCGACCAGAAGCGCGCGTACTACGAGCGGGCGATCCGCCTCGCGCGGTCGCACGGCCACCTGGAAGCGGTGGTCGAGCTCGAGCGTGCGGTCTCGCTGATCGCCCCCGACGACCTCGCGCTGCGATGGCGGCTCGAGGTCACGCTCGCTCAGCTCGGGCGCGACGAAGAGCGCGCGGACCTGCTCGTCGCGATCGCGACCGCGGAGCCCGATGCCACGCGCCGGGGGACCGCGTTGCTCTCGGCCGCTCGCCTGCGCGAGCGCGCGGGGAACGTGGAGGCGGCCACTGACCTGTACCGGCAAGTGCTCGCGCTCTGGCCGACCGACACGTTCGCGCGCGAATCGCTGGTCGATCTGCTGCGTGCCCAGGAGCGCTGGACGGACCTCGTCGCCGAGCGGCGGGCCGAAGCCCGCACGCTCAATGATGGCGCGTCGGCCCGGCGTGCGCTCCGGGAAGCGGCGTGGGTACTCGAGGTGCGCCTCGGTGACACGGCATCGGCGGCGGCCGTCTACGACGAGTGGCAGCGTCGCTTCCCCGACGACCGCACCGCCCTCGAAGGCAGCGCCCGCTGCCGCGCGCAGTTCGGCGATCGCGCCGGCGAGTCCGCGGCTCGCCGCGCGATCGCAGACCTCGACGCCGCCCCCGAGCCGCAGTGGCTCCTCGGTCGCGCGCTCGAGCGAGCGGGACAGTTCGACGAGGCGGCCGACGTCTTCCGGTTGCTCTCCATCCGCGAGGAGGCCTCGGTCGCGGCCACCAGCGCGGCCTTCGCGCTCGCCGATCTGGCCGCAAGCCGTGTCGATACGGTGATGCGCGTCGAGGCCACCGCGGCGCTCGCCGGCCGCACCACCGAGCCGCGCCTCGGGGCCGCGCTCGCCGAGGACAGCGGGTGGATGTACGCCCTCGTCCTCGAGGACTTCGAGCGTGCCGCCCAGTCATTCGCCGCCGCGACGATGCTCGAGCCGCGGCGCTCGGGGGCGCTCCTCGGGGCCGCGCTCGTCGCCGCACGCCGCGGCGATCCCGTCGCGCTCTCCGTCGCCTACGATGGGCTCGCGGATGCGGTGAAGATGCCCGAAGCGGCCGCCGCGCTCCACCTGCGCGCCGCCGCGATGGCCGCGGCCAACGGCGACCTCGAGCTCGCGAACCAGCGGATCGCGTCGGCCCGCGCCGCCGCCCCCGATGACACGAGCGCGCTGCTCGTGATCGCCGAGACCGTGCCGAGCGCCGTCGTCGAAGCGGAGGCCGCGAACGATGCGGCGGCGCGAGCCGCGATCGTGGATCCACTGCTCGCCCGCGCCGAGATCCTCGAGATGCGCAGTGCGCTCGCGGACGATCCGGCCGCCCGCGTATCGTGGGAGCTGGATCGGGCGGAGGCGCTCGAGCTGGCCGGTCGGCTGCGCGAAGCCGGCACCGTCGTCGTGGCCGTGCTGAAGGAGATGCCGGGCGAGCTCCGGGCGCTCGCGGCCATGCGCCGCCTCGCCAAGCGCGCCGGCGACGAGGTCGCGTGGGCGCAGGCCAGCTACGAGCTCGCGCGCGCGCTCGGCGATCCGGCTGCCAAGCTCGGCCTCCTCCGCGACGCGGCGAGTGTCCTCGACCGTGACGGCAGCCCCCCGACGGGCCTCCTCGGGCTGTACCAGCGCATCGTGCAGGTGGAGCCGGGCGCGCCCGAGCTCGAGCGCGTGCTGGCGCTGCTCCGCGAGCGCGCGGACGTGAACGGGCTCGTCACCGCGATCTCGGATCGCCTCGCGTGGCTCGAGTCCGAGGCGCAGGATCGCGCGCGCGACCAGCAGATGGTGCCGCTCCTTCTCGAGCGCGCGACCGTGTTGCTCGGCCTGGGCGATCGCGAGGCGGCCACGGCTGACCTCGACGCGTTGCTCGAGCGCTCGCAGAGTCACATCGAAGGTCTGCGCTTCCGCGCGGAGCTCGCGCTCGAGGCGGGTGATGTCGAGCTCGCGGTGAAGCTCTGGAAGCAAGCGCTCACGACCGAGACGCGCCAGGAGCAGCGCTCCGAGATCGAGTTGAAGCTCGCGCAGGTCCTCGCCGAGAACGTCAACGACCTCGCCGGTGCGATCGAGAACCTCGGCCACGTGGTCGATGCGACGCCGAGCGATGTCGGGTTGCGCGAGAAGCTGCTCGCGCTGTGCCTGCGCGCGAGCGACTGGGAGCGGGCCTCGGCCGAGCTCGGCGCCCTCGCGCGGTTGCGGACGGCCCCGCAGGACAAGGCGCGCGAGGAGCTGCGACTCGCGCTCATGCTGCGCGACAAGCTGAACGATCGCGGCCGAGCGAAGGCCGCTCTCGATCGCGCGCGCATGCACGATCCGCTGAACATCGACGTGATCCGCGAGCTGTCGGAGCTCGTCGACTCGAACTCGCGGCTCACCGTCCTCGCCGATGCCGCGTCGACGTTCCGGTCCCAGATCGAGCAGACACCCAAGACGGCCGCCCTGTACGACCGCCTCGCGCAGGTGACCGGATGGCAGCGGGATGTCGACGCACGCTGGCTCGCTCTGGTCGGGTTCGAGGCGCTTGGTACGCCCACCACCGATCAGCGTCAGGTGCTCGAGCAGGGACGCGCGAAGCTCAGCGCTCCGTCGCGGGCCGAGCTGTCCACGGCATCGCGTGCGATCCTCCGCGGGGATGCGACCGGGCCCATGGTCGAGCTGTGGCGCGCGATCGCTCCGGCGGTCCAGGTCGCGACGGGCGTTGACCCCGCGAAGCTGGGCTTCGTTCGCGGCGATCGCATCGCGCTGAAGAAGCTCACCGACAAGCACGAGCCGCTCGTGAACGCGCTGGCGAGCTTCGGGGTCACCGACGTCGAGCTGTTCATCTCCGAGTCGCGCAGCGGTATCGCGCGCGTGCTCGCCGCCGAGACGCCCATCCTGTGCCTCGGCGCCGACGTCGCCCAGGCCGAGACGCCGCAGCAGCGCTGGCTCCTCGGCCGCGCGGTGGCGACCCTCGCGGAGGGGCTCGGCACGCTGCCGGACCTGCGCGAGGTCGAGCTGGGCTGGACCCTCGCCGCCGCCATGAAGGCGTGCGAGGTGGCGGTGCCAGCCGGGCTCGCGGCCGACGTGGCCGGCGAGGACGCGTCGATCGCGGAGCGTGCGAAGATCATCAAGAAGGAGCTCTCGCGCAAGGCGAAGGCCGCGGTCGTCCAGCTCGTGCAGCAGAAGGGCGCCGAGCTCAAGGACGCGGCGAAGCTGCGCGCGTCGGCGCTCGCGGCCGGCAATCGCGCGGGCCTCCTGTGGTGTGGAGACCTGGCCGTCGTGCTCGCCCAGCTCGATGTCGGCAAGGGCGGCAAGGCGCTGACCGAGTCGGCGCTCGCGCTCGTCGCGTGGTCGGTCTCGAGTGACCACGTCCAGCTGCGCGACCAGACCGGCGTCGCCATGAAGGGGACGCGATGACCGACGGCAAGCGTGGCCGCCCGCCGGGCCCCAACAAGCCCCTGGGGCCCAAGGGCTTCCTCGGCGAGGATTCGTCGCTCGAGCTCGACGAGTGGGATGCGACGTTCGACGCACTCCACGGCGGTCCGGACGAGAGCGCGAACCTCGAGCCCGTCATGGACTGGCCGGCGGCCGAGCCCAGCGTGGGCGACAAGACCGATCTGGTCGACGCCGGGGCCACGATGGTGCAGAGCCCCGACTTCGCGAGCGAGCTCGACGAGCAACTCACGCTCGATGGTGCGATCGAGGACGCGTCGTTCGATCGCGCGCCATCGATGACGATGGTCGACAACGCCGTCGCCGATCCGATGGAGACGGACTTCTCCGACGTCGGCGCCGACGAGGCCCCGTCCGCGCTTGGCGAGATGCTCGGTCGGAGTGGCTCGCATGCCGCCGTCGATGAAGAGGGGCAGACCCGCGTGCATGGAGCGTCCGCGGCGCTCTCGCCACGGCTCAACCCCGACTCGACCCTCGAGGTCGACGACGACGAGATCTATACGTCCGCGTCGCGTCCGGCGGCCCCGCCCGCGCTCGACGACCTTTCGGGAGAAGACCCGCTGGCGCCCCCACCGGTGGTCGCGCCGCGCCGCGGCCCGGCGATCGTGCGGCGAGCGACGCCGACGTCGGGTGGCGGCATCTACGGCTCGGGGTTCGAGGCCGGCGCCGAGTCGACGAAGATCATCCATCAGAGCGAGCTCGACGAGCACACCGAGGCGAGTCGCTCGACGCGCCAGCGTGCCACCACGCGCGAGACCCTGCCTCCACCAATCATCGACGAGGACGATTACGCCGATATCGAGATCGAGGCGGACGCCAAGCCGAGCAGCCCGAGTGCGCCCTCGGCCGCCCCGATGGCCGTCGAGGCAGCGCCGTCATCCGCGACGTTGACGGGCGCCATCCGGCGTACCGCCCATACAGTTCGGCGGCCCGAGGGGACGCAGCGGTCGGGCTCCATCACCATGCAGCCGATCGCGGAGGCCGAGGTCGCCGCCGCCGAGCAGCAGGCACGCGCGACATCGGCGCCGGGGGAAGAGGACGACTTCTCCGACGTGGCCGCGGCCCTCGGCGCAGAAGCCGCCGCGGAGCAGGTGGTGGCGGCGGCCGCGGCGCTCACGCCGGGCAACGATCCAGGCACGGCGCGCCCGCCCAGTCTCGACGACACCCTCGGCAGCTTCGACGAGGACGAGAAGCCCACCCGAGCAGCGTCCATCGAGACGACGGTCGACCTCGAGACGAGCGAAGAGCGCCGTCCGACCTCCATCCGCGACATCGCGGCCGACGCCGACCCTGTCGAGGGCCGAACGGGTGCTGCCGACGGCGGTTCGCTCGAGCGCGCGGCCACGACGGAGCTAGTCGCGGATGGGCCCATCGATCGGCCTTCGCAGCGGCCACCGGCCCTGACGGACATCCTCGCGCCCACCCCGCGCGATCTCGACGACAGTGATCGCCCGACCGGCATCGTCGAGGTGGCGACGTCCCCGCGGGCCGAAAGTCGCGCCGAGAGCCTCGAGATCGATATCGATGAGGACCCCGAGCTCGACGAGGAGCCGGCCGCCGTCGAGGCGCCCGCTCCCTCGGCTTCGATGTCGGCGCGGGTTCCGTCGCTCGCCCGGGCCTCCAGGGCCATCGCGTCGACCCCGCCCGAGGACGAGCCGCGGCTCGATCTCGAAGCGGCGGGCAAGGGCTGGCCCGAGCAGGCGGCGCCAATCGCGAGCGCGACGCTCGACGAGGAGTGCGCGCGCATGCTGCTCGTGTACGAGCGCGAAGTCTCGACGCTCGACGAGAGCGACGCCTCGGCGGCGCTGCGCATCGAGGCCGGCCGGCTCTCCGAGCGCCTCAACGATGCCGAGCGCGCGCGCGCCCACTATGACGCCGCCCTCATGGCCGATCCGCGCGCGACGGCCGCCCTGCGCGGGCTGCGTCGGATCGCCCGCGCGAGCGGCGACCTCGTCGAAGCCACACGCCAGATCGACGCCGAGATCGCGGTCGCGGGGGCGCTCGAGCGCCGGCCGCTCGGGCACTACCGCGTCGATCTCTTGATGGCCAGCGGGGAACAGGACATGGCCCGGGTCGCCGTGGGCGAGCTCCTCGACAGTGCGCCGTCCGATGTCCGCGCGCTGCTGGCGCACCTCGAGCTCGCGTTCCTCGACGGCCGCACGGACGAGCTCGGAGCGGGTCTCGAGCAGCTCGCTCATGCGGTCACGGATCCCGAGCTCCGCGCCGCCGTGCAGTCCGCGCGCGGCGTCCTGTCCGCACACCATAACGATGCCGCGGGTGCGATCGGCTGGTTCCAGGCCGCGGCCGAATCCGATCCAACCGCGCTCGCCGCCCGACTCGGCGCGGTGCGCCACGCGGCCGGGCAGGCCGATGGCGAATCGACTGCAGCCGCGCTTCTCGAGCTGGCTCGGCAGGTCGAAGCGGCGGATCCGACGACGGCCGCCGCGGCCGCGCTCCGCGCCGCCCAGTGGAGCCAAGGCGACATCGGGGCCGCCGCCATCCAGCTCGCTCGCTCCGCGATGCCGACCGATCCGCTCGTCGTGCGCGTCGGCGCCGAGCTCGCACTCGAGGCGGGTGACCCCGTCGCCGCGGGGGTCGCCTTCGCCGCCGCCGCGAAGTACGCCACCGCACCGGCCGAGCGTGCTTACGCTGCCGCGCGCGCCGCCGAGCTCGATCCCGGACGCGGCATGGAGCTGTGGGCGGCGGTGCTCGCCGAGGATCCGGGCGACGACTATGCCGCCGCTCAGCTGCGCACGGCGCATGTCGCTGCCGAGGCCACGCAGGCCGCGATCGATGTCGACCTCACCGTCGCCAGCGACCCCGAGCGTGATCGCGCCCGGCTGCGAGCGGCCTACGGGCTCATCGCGCAGGGCCAGACCGATGCCGCCATCGAGACCCTCGCCGCGGGCCGCACGGCCCGCCCGAATGCGCTCGCGATCGCCGAGGCTCTCGGGGAAGCCCTGGCCGGTGCCGGCAAGTGGCTCGAACGCGCGAAGCTGTTCGCCGAGCTCGCCGCCGATCCGGGCGAACAGCTCGACCGCGAGCTGGCGCACCTCCGCAGCGCCCTCGCGTGGGAAGAAGCCGTCGGGGCGGCCGCGGCCACGGCCGGTGAGGGCGACGCCACCATGGAGCAGTCGATCGCCGAGCTTCGATCGGCGATCCGCGAAGCCCTCGCGGCGTGGGACCGGGTGATCGCGGGCAGCGAGCGCGCCCCCACCACCGGCTCGTCGGGCGAGCCCCCGTCGATGGCGCCGACGGCGCACGCCGCGACCATGGTGCTCGCGAGCCGCCTCGGCGATCGCGACGTGCTCGAGGAGATCCTCGCCCGCGCCCAGGCCGCCGAGCGCTCGCCGTGGGCGGCCGCGAGCCTCGGACTGCG
>JALHPV010000354.1 GCA_022842285.1 Kofleriaceae bacterium | reverse complement strand
CATCCCGAAGTTGCGGTGCATGTTGTCCTTCGTGTTGCGGCCCTTCTGGTGGCCGAGCACGAGGACTTCCCACTCGTCGAACTGCGCGAACCCGCCGACGATGGCCGGATCATCGCGGAAGCTGCGATCCCCGTGCAGCTCGACGAAGTCGTCCATGAGCAGATTGACGTAATCCATCATGTACGGCCGACCCGGATGCCGGGCGAGCTGCACCTTCTGCTGGGCGCTCAGGTCCGCGAAGATTTCCTTCTGCAGGCGCCGCGACTTCTGCTCGAGCTTGCGGATCTCGGCCGAGAAGTCGACCGACTCGGTCGACAGGTTGCGCAGCTCGCGGATCTTCTTCTCGAGGTCGATGATCGGCCTCTCGAATTCGAGGATCATGCGGTCGGTGAGCTGCGCCGGTTCCATCTAGGAGCCTGCTAGGTACCGCTCCAGGGATTCCAGGTCAACCGCGACCGGATCGGGGTGCCAGGCGATGGCCGCCGGCTGCGAGCTGGCCGACCGGTACCAGGACAGCTGGCGCCTCGCGTAGTGCCGCGAGTTGCGCTTCACCAGCTCGACGGCCCGGTCCCGGTCGACCTTGCCCTCGGCCAGGTCGTGGAGCTCTGCGTAGCCGATGGCCTGCTGGCTCCGCAGCGGCGGGACATAGCCGCGGGCCCGGAGGGCAGCGACCTCGGCCTCGAGCCCCGCGGCAAGCATGCCGTCGACTCGGCGATCGATGGCGCGATAGAGCGCCTCGCGCTCCGGTGCCAGGCCGACAAGGCTCACCGGATAGCGGAGCGGCATCGTCTTGTGATCGTGCCGGGCCTGGTGCGCGCTGATGGGCTCGCCGGTGAGCTTCCACACCTCCAGGGCGCGGATGGTGCGCTTCCGATCCGCGGGGTCGATCTTCGTCGCGGCCGCGGGGTCGATCTTCACCAGCTCCGCGTGCAGGGCCGACAGCCCGTGCTCGTCGGCGAACGCCTCCAGCTCCGCGCGCACCTCCGGCGAGGCCGGCGGGCCGGCGAACAGCCCGAGGAGGAGCGCCCGCACGTAAAGACCGGTGCCGCCACAGACGACGACGGTGCGCCCGCGCGCCGTGATGTCGGCGATGGCCGCGTCGGCGAGCTCGATGAAGCGCGCCGCCGTCATCTCCTGATCGGGGGCCACGATGTCGAGCAGGTGGTGCGGCACGCGCGCCCGCTCGTCCGCGGTCGCCTTGCCCGTCCCGATGTCCATGCCGAGATAGACCTGCTGGCTATCGGCGGACACGACCTCCCCGTTCGCCCGTGCCGCCAGCTCCAGCGCCAGCCGCGTCTTCCCCGCACCGGTCGGACCAACGATCACGACGAGCCGGGGCGGCACGGAGCAAAGTGTACTCGTCGAGGTCGGGTTCGACTCCCGGCCGCGGAGATTTCACCGCCAAGTCGCCGCTCCAGACCGCACGCGACCATGCTGCGGGGTCCGCAGGAGAGATCCTGCGGAATCGGCGGAGCTCCGAGGGCGCGGGCGTGCTGCGTCGCGGGGTTACGCGTGGCACTCACCGTGCTGAGGAGGACTCGCATGCGCTCGCTGCTCCCCCTCGCCGCCCTCGCCACGATCGCCACTCTGTACGCTGCCACCGATGCCGATGCCCGCCGTCGCGGCCGTGGTCGCCATCGCCCGCCCCCGCCGCCGGCCATGACGCTCCAGGCGGCGGGACAGGCCTGCAGCAACCTCGTCTACTCCTCGGACACCCGCGCGACCTGCACGCAGACCCTCATCCAGGCCCGCTACGACGCGACGGCCGCGGCCGCCGCCTGCGGCGACCTCGTCTACTCCTCCGACACGCGCCTCTCCTGCATCGCCTCGATCGCGTCCGCGTGGTCGGATCCCTCCGAGACGATCCGGGCGTGCGCGAACCTCGTCTACTCCTCGGACACGCGCCTCTCGTGCATCGCGTCGGGAGCAAACTTGCCCGCCTCCACCATCGCGAAGTGCGGCGACCTCGTCTACTCCTCGGACACGCGCCTCTCGTGCGTGCGCACCATGGCCGCCTCGCGCTACCGCGACCCCGTCGGCCTCATGAGCTACTGCGGCGAGAACTTCTACTCGTCGGACACGCGGCTCAGCTGCCTCGCGTCGTACTGAGCTAGTCCTCCGCCCCGGGTCCGATGAGCGAGGCAAGTGTCGCAGGGGTCCGACCCCTGCGACACCCCCTGCGACACCTGTCCGACCAGGGCCACATGGGCAAGGCAAGTGTCGCAGGGGTCCGACCCCTGCGACACCCCCTGCGACACCTGTCGCTCCGCCCCGTCGGGACTAGCGGCCGAAGCGGCGGCCGATCTCGGCGAGCGGCAGGCGCAGGACGAGCGCGCGATCGTGGGGCGCGGGGCCAGTGAGATCGATGCCGTCGAGGGCGCGGAGCAGCGCTTCGGCCTCGGGCGGGGCCAGGCGATCGCCGGCGCGCACCACCGAGTGACATGCGATCTCGGCGAGCATGCGGCGGATGTGATCGGCATCGGGGTCGCGCGCCACGTCGTCGAGAATGCGGCGCAGGAGGACGGCGGGGTCGCCGTGACGAATGCCCGCCGGCACGGCCTTGATGGCGATGGTCGTCGCGCCGAAGGGCTCGGCCTCGTAGCCGACCTGTGCGAGGAGCGCGCTGATGCGCCCGACGAGGGCGGTGTGCGCGGGCGAGGCCTCGACGGTCGTCGGGAACAGGAGGCGCTGGGTGGCTACGTCGCGGGCATCGGTGCGGGCGAGCAAGCGAGCCAGCTCGGTGCGTTCGTGGGCGGAGTGCTGGTCGACGAGGACGAGCTCGCCGTCGGCTTCGCACACGAGATAGGTCAGGTCGAGCTGGCCGAGGAAGCGCAGGGAGGAGAAGTAGCCCGGGACGGTCGCGGCGATGCCGTCGTCGGGATAGGTCGCGGCGGGGCCCGGGGCGGGCGCCTGGCTGTCCGGCGTCCGGACAGCGTTGGTCGTGGGCGGCGCGGCGTCGCTCGTCGGCGCAGGCTGCCACTGCGGCGCGGGATTGGGGTGGTCGGCCGGCGAGGTCCCGGAGGCACGCGCGCGGACGTCGGCGGCCCACGCGCGCGGACGAACGGGGCGCGCGACGGGGGCGTCGAAGCCGAGGGAGCCCTGGGTGCCGTGACGAAGGTCGCGGGCGTAGCGCTCGGCGAGGTCGGTGGCCGGGCCGTCGACCGGGAGCCGCGGCGGCGCGATGCTGGCGAGCACCTGGATCGGGGCGCCGAGGGAATCGCGCCAGGGGGCACTCGCGACGCCGCTCTGCACGACATGGCGCACGGCCGCGGCCACGGCCGGAGCATCGACGAAGCGGACCTCGACCTTCTGGGGGTGCACGTTCACGTCGACGGCGCCGGCCGGGATGTCGAGGAGCACCACCGCGACGGGATAGCGGCCACGCGGGACCAGCTCGCCGTAGCCCATGGCGACGGCATGGAGGAGATTGCGATCACGGATCGCGCGGCGATCGACGAAGAGCTGCACGCCCCGGGCGGTGGTCTGCGCGAGCTCGGGGGCCGCGAGGAAGGCCGTCACACGGACGCCACTCTCCTCGCCGGAGGCGTGGACGAGCCCCGCCGAGGTCCGCGAGCCGAGGAGCGCCTGGGCCCGAGCGAAACCGTCGCGCTCGGGCGCGAGCTCGAGGGCGATCCGACCGCCGTGGCGCAGGCGGAAGCCGACGGTGGGGTGGGCCATCGCGAGGCGGGCGACCGCGTCGGTGACGTGGGAGGCCTCGGTCGCGTCGCCCTTCAGGAACTTCAGGCGCGCGGGGACGTTGTAGAGGAGGTCCGTGACCTCGACCGTGGTGCCAGCGGGAGCGCCCGCCTCGGTGACCACGGGCGGGGAGCCACCGTCGATCGCGATGCGGGTGGCGGCGAGGTCGGCGACGCGGCGCGTGGTGAGCTGGACGCGGGCGACGCTGGCGATGGCGGGGAGGGCTTCGCCGCGAAACCCCATGCTGGCGATGCCCCAGAGGTCGTCGACCTGGCGCAGCTTGCTCGTCGCGTGGCGCTGGAAGCAGAGGAGCGCATCGGAGGGGCTCATGCCGACGCCGTCGTCGGAGACACGGATGAGGGTGCGCCCCCCGCCCTGGGTGTCGACCGAGATCGACCTCGCCCCGGCGTCGAGGGCGTTGTCGACAAGCTCTTTCACGACGGAGGCCGGCCGCTCGACCACCTCCCCGGCCGCGATCTGATCGACCACGTGCGGCGGCAGAACGGCGATCACCGTGTCCACGGATTGGCAGTAGCACGCGGCAGCGATATGGTGCCGGCGCATGGCGACGAAAGTCGTGGCGATTACGGGGGCGTCGACGTTCCTCGGGACCGAGCTGCTGCGGCGGCTTGACGAAGATCGCACGGTCGATCGCGTCCTCGCGCTCGATGTCCGGCCGCCGGCCCTCGCCTCGGCGAGCAAGGTCGAGTTCGTGAAGATCGACCTGACGCAGCCGACGGTCGATGACGAGCTCGCGACGATCCTCGCGCGCTACCAGGTCGACACGTTCGTGCACGGGGCCTTTCTCTCGCACCCGACGCACAAGGCGGAATGGGCCCACGAGCTCGAGGATGTGGGCACGATGCACGTGTTGAACGCGTGCGCGGGCGTCGAGCCGCGGCGGTTCGTCATGATCTCCACGACGCTCGTGTACGGAGCGCATCCGAAGAATCCGAACTTCCTCACGGAGGAGTCGGAGCTGCGCGGTCACCGCGACTCGCGCTTCGTGAACGACAAGGTCCGCGCCGAGCGGCAGGTGCAGCGCTTCGCGAAGGAGCACCCGAACGTCGAGGTCGCGGTCCTCCGGTTCGCGCCCATCCTCGGCCCGACGGTCTCGAACATGTACACCCGCTTCTTCTCGCGGCCGGTCGCGCCCGTGATGATGGGGCACGATCCGCTGATGCAGTTCGTGCACGAGCAGGACGCGGCCTTCGCGCTGTATCGGGCCGTGACGAGCTCGGCGACGGGATCCTTCAACATCGTCGGCAAGGGCGTGCTGCCGTACACGACGGTGCTCGCGCTGCTCGGCCGCGTGCCGGTCCCGATGCCGCGCTTCGCGGCGCGCGCGCTCACCAGCCTGCTGTGGACGACGCAGCTCGTGGGCTCGCCGCCCTCGTTCCTCGATTTTTTGCTCTACATGTGCGTCGCCGATGGCGAGCGCGCGCGGCGCGAGCTCGGCTTCGGGGCGCGCCTCTCGATCAAGCGCACCATCCTCGACTTCCTCGGCGTCGCGCCCGAGGACGGCGCCACCGACGTCGCGCGAGCCCAGGCCTGACATCATGGCGGACGAGCCCACCGACGATACCCTCGAGCCCGTCGACGACGATTGGTACGGCGAGGCCGATCCGCGCGTCCCCGATGTCGCCGCGAGCTGGCCCGAGCACGACTCGTTCGCCGGTGACGACGCATTCCTCCGCGACGATCCGGCGAGCGCGCGCATCAACGATTCGTTCGAGTCACCGGCGGAGCTGCGCGAGCTGGAGCGCCGGCTCGAGCAGCAGCGGACGCCTGCCTTCCCGATCGATCTGCGCCGCAAGCTGCCCCTGCAGGGCCTGTGGCGACGTTGGCGTGCGCTCGCGATGCTGGGGCGGTCGGACGTCGTCGACGACTTCGGTCGCGATCCGCGGGCGACGGCGCGCTGGGAGTGGCTCTTCGAGTTCCTCTACTCGAAGTGGTTCCGCGTGAACGCGCAGGGCCTCGAGCACGTGCCGTCGAAGGGCCGCGCGCTGCTCGTCGCGAATCACGCCGGCTCCCTGCCCTACGACAGCGCGATGGTCATGCACGCCGTGCGGCGGGATCACCCGTCGCGGCGCGACGTCCGTCCGCTCGTCGAGGACGCCGTCTTTCATCTCCCGTGGCTCGGCCCGATCATGAACCGTATCGGTGGCGTGCGCGCCGATCCGGAGAACGCCGAGCGCCTCCTCCGCAAGGACGAGCTCGTCGCCGTGTTTCCCGAGGGCGAAAAGGGCATGGGCAAGCTGTGGCGCGACCGCTATCGCCTGCAGCGCTTCGGTCGGGGCGGCTTCGTGAAGCTCGCGCTGCGGACGGGCGCGCCGATCATCCCCGTCGCCGTCGTCGGCGCAGAGGAAGCCTCGCCCATGCTCGGCAAGGTCACGTGGTTCGCGCGCAACATCGGCATCCCATGGATCCCGGTCACGCCGACGTTCCCGTGGCTCGGTCCGGCTGGTCTCCTGCCGTTGCCGAGCAAGTGGTTCGTCATGTTCGGAGAGCCGATCGATCTCGCCGCGCAGCACGGCCCCGCGGCCGCCGAGGATCGCCTCCTCGTGAATCGCCTCACGGATCAGATCCGCGAGACGATCCAGGGCATGGTCGACGAGCTCCTGTCGAAGCGCCGCTCGCCCGTGCTGTCCGCGTTCCTCGGGTGAGAATCAATCCGGGCGCCGGCCGGGGGGTGCGTGTTAGCGTTGAACCTGCGTGCACGTGCAGGACGAGTTCGACCGACTGCTGGAACGAGCCCGCGAGCTGCTCGGCAGCGGTGACGACGCCCAGGTCGGCGATGCCAACGTCGCGGTGAACCAGGCCCTCCGCTTGCGCCCCGAGTCCGTCGACGGCTGGCTGGTGAAGTGCCAGGTCGCCTCGGCGGCGGGCGATGACATCGCGGCGCTCGCGGCGGCGGAGATGGCGTACGCACGGGCGCCGCGGCGGGCCGAGGCCCTGTACTGGCGTGGCGCGGTGCTCGGCGATCTGGGCCGGCACATCGAGGCCCTGCGAGCGATCGAGAGCGGCCTGCGCGAGCTCACCGCCGACGACCACTGGCTCCTCGAGGACCTGTACTACGAGAAGACGACGATCCTCGACACCCTCGGCCTCCACGAGGCCGCGGTCGCGACCTGCGAGGCCGGGCTCGCCCGCTGCCCCGGCTCGCCCCTGCTGCGGGCGGCGCTGGCGCC
>JALHPV010000353.1 GCA_022842285.1 Kofleriaceae bacterium | reverse complement strand
CGGGCACGGGCAAGACCGAGCTCGCCACCGCCATCGCCGAGTACCTCTACGGCGGCGGCGACGCCGGGCGAACGCGCGGCGGCAGCGCTCCCGAAGGGGAGCGCGGTGGGATCGATCGTTTGATCCGCATCGACATGGGCGAGCTTTCGGGGGGCGATGCGGTCGCCCGCCTCATCGGCGATCGCTGGCAGCCGGACGGGCTCCTCACCTCGCGGGTACGGGCGCAGCCGTTCTCCGTCGTGCTCCTCGACGAGATCGAGAAGGCCCATCCCCAGGCGCTGCATCTGCTCCTGCAGCTCTTCGACGAGGGCCGCCTGACCGACGCCGCCGGCGATGTGGCCAGCTTCGCGAGCGCCGTCGTGATCATGACGTCGAACCTCGGCAGCAAGAGCGCGGCCCCGATCGGCTTCGGCGAGACGCGCGACCGGATCCTCGCGGATGTCGCGAAGGCCGTGCGCGACTTCTTCCCCGTCGAGCTGTTCAATCGCATCGACCAGGTGGTGCCGTTCGAGCCGCTCACGCCCGAGGTCGCCGCCGCCGTCGTCGACAAGGAGCTCGCGAAGCTGCTCGGTCGGCGGGGCCTGCGCGAGCGCAACACGTTCGTCTACGCGGGCAGTGCGGTGCGCCGCCGCGCCGTCGCGGACGCGTTCGACCCGCGCTACGGCGCCCGTACTGTGAAGCGCTGGCTCGAGGACCAGATCGGCGGCGCGCTCACCGATCTGCTCGCCGCCGCCCCGCCCGCTCGCCTCCGCGTGGTGCGTCTGTCAGAGCACGAGGGCTTGATCGACGCGTCGCTCGAGCCGATGGCCGAGCGGGTCGCCGACACGGGTCCCTACCGCCTCGAGGGCGCGCTCGATGTCGCCACGGCCGCGCTCGACGGCGTGGCCGCAGAAGCGGTGGCCGCCCTCGCCCGCATCGAGGCCAATCCGATCCTCGCGCGCGCGAAGGTCGAGGCTACGCCCGACGTCTCGTTCTTCGTCGACGAGCTGGGCCAGCGGATCTCCGCGCTGAAGGCGCTGCTCGGCGTCACGGGCACGCTCGCACAGGAGGGTGAGCCCGAAGAGCCCGACGACGATGACGACGACGGGGACATGTACGACGAGGGGTTTCGAGGCCCGAAGGGCAGTCGTCGCATCGTGCGCGTGCGGGTCCGGGGCGCGGGGGCGACTGGCAAGCGTACCCTGCCGTCGCGCGACGCCCTGCTGGCCGGCATCGCCGAGACGTTCCTGATCGAGCGCGCGCTGCCGACCCTCCTCGATCCCCGCGCGCACTCCGCCACCGTGATCATCTCGCGGAGCGGCACGACCGCCGACGCGAAGGGCGTGGCGATCGTCGTCGGCGCGCTCGCGCAGCCGGGCTGGTTCGATGAGGGCAGCTACGTGATGCCCGATGGCTTGCTGCACCCGGTGACGGCCCCCCAGTCCTTCGTGGCCGGGGCCACCGACATCGTGCTGGTGCTGCGCGGGCTCTTCGTCAGCGCCGCGCTCGCCGGTGATCACGGCACGTGGATGATCCGCGCGCAGGCCGCCGAGCCCGACGTCGTACGCGTCGAGGTGCGCCCCGGCGTGCTCGAGAGCAAGACACCCTCGCGCTCCACGCTCGAGGCGCAACTCGCCGGCCGCGCCGCGCTCGAGCGCACCCTCGAGGTGGGCGGCCCCTTGCCTCCCAATCCCGACAAGATCCTCCCCGTCACGCGCACGCTTTCGTACCGGGCGCCGCTGCGGGTCGGGGAAGCGTATGGCGTCGAGATCGAGGACTTCTCGACGGGCTGGGTCGACCGCGGCACGGCGCGCGACCTCGCGACCGCCATCCGCCGCGCGTGGCACCTCGGCTGGAGCCGCGTCCCGTGAGCAAGCGTGGCACCTTCCGCGTGTACATCACGCAGCATCACGGGGGCCTCTACTCCGCGATCCTCCTGCGGCGCTACCGCACGCCATTTGACGATCCGCCGCCCGCCGCGATGGCCGAGACGATCGATGACGCGCTCGCCCGGCTGACGCCGCAGGCCGCGCTACTCACGGACAACGACGACGAGGAAGAGCTCGAGCGCTACCTCTGGAAAGAGGAGCTCGAGATGCGGCGCCTCGAGGTCGAGATCCATCCCGGCCGGCCCGATCCACACGGCTACGTGATCGCGAAGGCGACGGTGCCGATCAAGCTCGGCTACGCGGCGGCGAAGACGCCGGGCATCTCGCTGTACCGCGTGGTCGTGCCGCGCTTCGACTGGTCGTTCGTCGCCGAGGATCTCGTCGCCGTCCCCGGCACGATCAGCTCGCTCGTGTTCGCGGCGCTCGTCGGCGAGAACGCCGCCGCCCTCTACGACCTCCGGCGCGAGGTCGAGGAAGAGATCCGCGAGTGGGCGCCGATCGAGATCCCCGACAAGGAGGTCGCGACCGACTCCGCGGAGCCCAAGGCCGCCCCCACCCTCGAGGTGGTGGCCGAGGACCTCGTCGCCCTCGCCCGCGCGAATCGCCTCGCGGCCACGGTGGGCATCGATCCGATCGCCGACCGCCTCCTGCCGACGCTCGACGAGAAGAAGTTTCCGAGCCTCGTCCTCGTCGGGCCACGCGGCACCGGCAAGTCGCAGCTCGTGCGACGACTCGCCCGCGGGATGCTGGAGCAGTCGCGCGGCAAGACTGGCAAGCGACGCCGGCTGTGGTCGACGAGCGCCGATCGCATCGTGGCCGGGATGGTCTATCTGGGGATGTGGCAGCAGCGCTGCCTCGCGATGCTCGCGGACCTGACCGACACCGCGGACGTACTGTTCGTGGATCGCCTCGTGGACATCATGACGCCGTCGAGCGATGGCGCCTCGATCGCGGACTTGCTCGCGCCCGCGATCCTCGCCGGCTCGATCTCCGTCGTCGCCGAGTGCGACGAGGCCGAGCTCGTGCGCGCCCGCCAGCGCTTCCCCGCGCTCATCGATGCCATGCGCGTCGTCCGCGTGCCCGAGGCATCGCCGGCGCAAACCATCGCGCTGTTCGAGCCGTACGGCGCGCGCCTGCATCCCCCGGTGGCGCTCTCGCACGACGCCGCGCGGCGCCTCGTCGAGTTGCTCGCCGCGTTCCGCCGGGAGACCGCGTTCCCGGGCAAGGCGCTCGCCGCGCTCGACTACCTCGCCACGCGACCGGCGAAGACCGGTCCGTACTCCACCGAGGACCTGACCGCCGCGTTCGGGCAGTGGACGGGGTTGCCGGTCGAGCTCATCTCCCCCGAGCAGGCCCTCGACACCCCGACGATCGCCAGGTCCCTCGCCGCGGGGGTCATCGGGCAGGACGCCGCCTGTCGCGTCGCGGCGCGTGTCATCGCGCGCCTGAAGGCGGGGCTCGACGATCCGCAGCGCCCCGTGGGGACGCTCCTCTTCGCCGGTCCGACGGGCGTGGGCAAGACCGAGCTCGCGAAGCAGCTCGCGCGCTACCTGTTCGGGGACGCCGACCGCCTCGTGCGCGTCGACATGAGCGAGCTGACGACGGGCCCGGCCATCGCGCGGCTCATCACGCCCTCGCCGGCCGGCACGTCGCTGGCCGATCGCATCCGCCGGCAGCCGCTCTCGGTCGTGCTCTTCGACGAGATCGAGAAGGCCGATGCGGCCGCGTTCGATCTCTTGCTCGGTGTGGTCGGCGACGGTCGCCTGACCGATGTGCACGGTCGCCTCGTCGACTTCCGCATGGCCGTCATCGTCATGACGACGAACCTCGGTGCCGCCGATCCGAAGCCGGCCGGGTTCGCCGGTGCGGCCGGCGCCGACGACCACCACATCTCGGCCATCAAGAAGTTCTTCCGCCCGGAGCTCGTCGGCCGCATCGACTCCATCGTGGGCTTCAAGCCGCTGGAGCTGGCATCGCTCGAACGCATCGTCGAGCTCGAGCTCGCGAAGCTCCGCCAGCGCCCGGGCTTCATCGCCCGCAACCTCCGCCTGGAGGTGACCCCAGGTGCCCGCGCCCGACTCGCCCAGCTCGGCCACGATCCGGCCCTCGGCGCCCGCCCGCTCCGCCGCACCATCGAGGACCTCGTCATCTCGCCGATCGCCGATCGCATGGCCCGCGACCCGAGCTGGCGCGAGGCCACGATCCGCATCGTCGCCGCCCCGGACGCCGGCGACGTCGTCGTGTGAGCCGCCTCGCGCAGCGGGGGGCGTCCGTGAGATCGCCTACACGGACGAATCCGATTGGAAGCTCTGATACAATTAGAACGTGCCCGACCCGAAGCGCGTCCTCTGGTACCTGCGCAAGGTGCCACTGCTCGCGGACCTCGGACCCGAGGCCATCGCCCGCATGGCGGAGCGCGTGGAGCTCCGCGAGGCGCGGCGTCGCGACGTCATCTACATGCCCGGCGATCCGGGCCGGTCGCTGTTCGTCGTGCACGGCGGGCGCATCAAGGTCAGCAAGGTCACCCGCGACGGCAAGAGCCTGACGCTCGCGTATCACGGGCCGGCGGAGCTCTTCGGCGATGCCTGTCTCCTCGATGGTGGCCCCCGCACCGAGATGGCCGAGGCCGTCGAGAACGCGCTCCTCTCCGAGATCGATCGCGTCCACTTCGAGGAGCTGATCCACAGCCACCCGCAGCTCGGCCTCGCGATGACGCGCCTGCTCATCGTTCGCCGGCGCGAGCTCGAGAACAAGGTCGAGGCCCTCGTCTTCCGCGACGTCTCCAGCAAGCTCGCCGAGCTGCTCGTGAAGCTCGCCGGCGAGTACGGCGTCGACGATGCCCGCGGGACATTGGTCGCCCTGAAGATCACGCATCAGGAGCTCGCGAACCTGATCGGCTCGACGCGCGAGACCGTGTCCCTCACACTCTCGCAGTTCAAGCGTCGTCGCTTGATCCTGACCGAAGGCCGCAAGGTCATCATCTCCGACGCGGAAGCCCTCCGCGCCCTGTACTGAGGCCCATCCATGTCCGCCGGACTCTTCCTCGGCATTCGTGCCGCATTTCCCCCCGAGGACGCCGACCGCGTCCTCGCTGCCATCTCGAGCGCCCTCGCGGCCGAGAACCTCCCTCCCTACGAAGAACCGTGGGATCCCGACGTCGCCGAGACCAAGTACAACGAGCTGCGCGCGCAGGCGCGGACCAAGCTCGACGTGCTCGGCCCTCCCGTCCAGCCGCTGGCGCGCATCATCGTTCGCTCGCGTGGCACCACCGGCGCCGGCCCCTTCCGCGACTTCACCCTTACCACCGAACGCATCTTCGTGCCCGGTGACTGGATGCAGCGCATCGAGGCTCCCGGCACGCCCGGTCGCGCCCTCTGGTCCACCGGCTCCCTCGTCGCGGCCGTGAAGAGCGCCGGCCTGACACTCGGCCTGCCGATGGTCTCCGGGGAGGTCCCGGCCGAGATGCTGCCGAAGATCGACAAGGGCAAGAAGCTCTCGAAGAACGATCCCGTCTCCCCCGATGAGGACGAGCACAACTTCACGATGCTCGCCCACTACCGCCCGACCTGGCTCGCCCTCGCCGAGTTCTCCCGCGTCGCGCACGCGAACCAGATCGCGTTCGTCCTCGCCGCGGGCTAGTAGGGACGCTCCGCCGGCACCGGCGGCTTCGGTGCCGGGGGCGCCATGCTCGCGAGGTGCACGCCGTAGGCGACCGAGCCGATGGAGATGGCCAGGATCAGCGCGGCCCCCGCGTACCAGCGCAGCACGAGCTTCGTGAGCGCCGCGCGAGCGTTGCCCGCCGCACCGAACATCACGAACGACTCGGCGCCCGTCGCCTGAAACGTCGGCATCCCATCGACAAGCTGGGGCTTGCCGCGCACGAGGACGGAATCGCCGGGACCGATCTGTGCGTGCGTCTTGGCGACCGCGCGCTTCGAGCGGTCGGACTCGGTAAGTCGCTCGTACTCGACGGGCGCGCCCCAGAAGATGCGACCGCCCGCGACAGCCATGCGCTGGCCGTTGATCTCGAGGGCGAACGGGCGCACGCCGCCCTTCATGCCGACGCCTTCGTACCAGACGGTCGTGCTCTTACGATCACCCTGCCCCGTCGTCTGAGAATGCTGGTCGTAGCGCACGTCGCGCACGAGGGGCGGTGACTCCGCGACGAGCGTTCCGCGCAGCGCACCGAAGTGCAGGAGGCGTGCGAAGCGGCGCTCGAGGCGCTGCCCGTGCATGACGAGGATGAAGACGATGAGTGACATGCCTCCGAGCGCGTACAGCCGGAGCGGTACGAACACCGTCGGCTTCCAGGACACGAACGGCATGGCCGCGCAGATGTCGGTGATGACGAAGCCGAACATCAGGCCGAGCGCGAGGCCACCGCCTTTGCTCCACGCGGGGCGGAACCGCTGGCGAGGCGCGTGCGTGTCAGTGACCTCGAACCACGGGCGCAGGAGGATCAGCATGAGCGCCAGCTCGAGGATGAAGACCGTCGGCACCAGCGCGGACATGGCGATGGCCGGCGCATGGTCTTTCTCGAGGAGGGTCCACGGATCGATCCAGGTCGCGACGGTCGTGCCCAGACCGACGAGACCCAGCGCGGCGTAGAACCACACGGTCCGGCGCCACGGCTTCGCGGGCGGCGGCTCGCGCGGGACCTCTGGCGCAGGTGGCGGCGGAGCCACGCGGGCCGCTCGCTCGTGGAGGATCTGCCGCACATCGTCGATCGCAGTCGCGTCATCGCGCTCGGCCACGGCGATGATCCGGATCTCGTCGCCATCGTGGATGAACGCGATGCGCGTGCCGGGCGTGATCCTCCAGCCCTCGAGCTCGCACTTCACGTGATCGCCCGGTGCGACGTCGGCGAAGAGCTGCGCGAGGGGCTGCCCCGCGAGGTCCTCCCACTGGTCGCGCTTCTCGAACTTCGAGAGGACCTGCGGCGCCGCGACGATGAGCCGGCGCTCGGTGCCATCGTCGAACTCGATCACGACGTGATCGCCAAGGCGACGCTCATGCTCCTCCTTGCCAA
>JALHPV010000352.1 GCA_022842285.1 Kofleriaceae bacterium | reverse complement strand
GGCGGTGGGGGGCGCGACGCGGTCGGAGGCGCGGAGCTCGGACGACTCGCCATCGCGACCGCAGCCGCGACCCCACTGGCGACGATCGTCGTCGCGACTCCGCCCCAGAGCCACCCGCGCCGCGGGGAGGCAGCGGCGGGCGGCGCGCTGGCCACCAGCGCTGCGGGCGACTGTCCGCCCTCCGGACGAGCCAGGTACACGTGCAGGTCGGCGGCGAGCTCCCCGACGTTCGCGTACCGGTCGGCCGGCGCCATTGCCATCGCGCGCCGTGCGATCGCAGCGAGCGGGGGCGGCATCCCGATGATCGTGGGGCCGCGGGCCGACAGGATCGCCGCCAGGACCTCGTCGATCGTCGCGCCATCGAAGGGCGGGCGTCCGGTCACGAGATGGACAAGCGTCGCTCCGAGGGCCCAGAGATCCGTGGCCACCGTCGCCGCGCCCCCACCCATCGCCTGCTCGGGCGCCATGTAGTGGGGCGACCCGAGCACCATACCGACGCTGGTCACGGCCGCCCCGCCACCGCCGGAACGACCATCGAGCGTGGCCGCCAGCCGGCTCGCGCTCGAGGCGAGCTTCGCGAGCCCGAAGTCGAGGATCATGACGCGCCCCTGCCGGGTCACGAACAGGTTCGAGGGCTTCAGGTCGCGGTGGATGATGCCGAGGGCATGGGCCTCCGCGAGGCCATTGCATGCGTCGACCAACCAGCGCACCGCTTGCTCCGGAGCCACGGGCCCACGCGCGAGCACCGCCGCCAGATCCTCGCCCTCGAGCAACTCGGTGACGAGGTACGGCGTCCCATCGCCGAGCTCCCCGACATCGAACACGCGGATGACGTGTGGATTGGCGAGGGACGCGAGCACCCGCGCCTCGCGCCCGAAGCGCACGAGGGAGTGTTCGACGCCCACGAGCTCCGCCCGGAGCACCTTGATCGCCACCGCGCGGCCGAGCCCGAGCTGGGTGGCGACGAAGATCCGCCCCATCCCCCCCTCGCCGAGGATCCGCTCGACGCGATAGCGCTGGCCGAGCACGACGCCGGGCTGCACCTCGCTCGCGTGCCGGACGAGATCGCGCCGGGTCTCGCCGCTTCCGATCTCGTCGAGCTCCACGGCGGCGGCCACGAGCTTGCGGCAGGCCACGCATGTCGCGAGGTGGGCTCGCGCCGAGGCCGCGGGCTGGTCCGAGAGCCCACCCTCGAGCATCGCGGCGATCGTCTCGTCGCCGAGGCAGGCGCGCTGCGCGGGCGGCTCGACGACGCTCACCCGCTCGAGGATAGCCCGCCGGCCGGCTCCTCGCACTCGTCACCGGCCCCGACCGCGGCCCGGCCGCGAGCGCCAAACCGCGCGCGAATGGTGCCAGCACTTCCCCGCGCGCCATCCTCGCGATACCCCTCCCGGATGATGCGACGCCTGTTGGCTCTCGTGCTCGTGGTTGGATGCGGCGGCGGCAACAGCGACGACGGTGGCCCGACCGACGACAGCACGCCCGATGACGGGACGACCGACGGCGCGATCGACGCGGCCCAGCTCGACGCGAGCCTGGGCCCTGACGCGGCGACGTGTGATCCATCCTCGGCGCTCGGGCTCACGTCGTGCGTCGCGCCGGAGCGCTATCAGACGGACCTCGAGAGCGTCGCCCGCGTGCGCGTGCCCGCGTCGGCGGCCTGGCAGGAGGTGCAGGATCTCTGTGCGACGCGGCTGGCCGAGCTCGGCTTCACCGTCGAGCTTCATGACTACGGAACCGGCGTCAACGTCATCGGCGTGAAGGCGGGCGTGGGCGACACCAACGAGCGCATCCTCGTCGGGGCGCACTACGATCACATCCCCGGGTGCGTCGGCGCCGACGACAACGCGACCGGCGTGGCGGGGACTCTCGAGGTGGCGCGCGTGCTCGCCCTGGCCGCCTATCCGAAGACGCTCGTGGTGGCGTGCTGGGACGAAGAGGAGCGCGGCCTGATCGGCTCGAACGCGTACGCGACACGCGCGACGATGAACACCGAGAACATCACCGCGTACTTCAACTTCGAGATGATCGGCTACGTGAGCGAGGAGCCCAACACGCAGTCGCTGCCGACGGGCTTTGGCGTCCTGTTCCCCGATGCGGTGGCGGAGGTGAACGCCAACGAGAAGAAGGGCAACTTCATCGCCGTCATCGGCGACACGGGGTCCGTCGCACACCAGGCCGTGATGGAGGCCCACGCCGATCGCCTGGGGTTGCCGTTCATCGACATGACGGTGCCCGACAACCTGCTGCTGAACCCGGCGACCGCCGACCTGCGCCGGTCCGACCATGCCCCCTTCTGGCGTGAGGGTGTCCCGGCGATGCTCATCACCGATACCTCCAACTTCCGGTACGAGGCCTACCACTGCACGAACGGCACCGATGCGGTCGCGAACCTGAACCGCGACTTCTCCGCCAACGTGGTGCGCGTCACCGTCGGTGCGGCCGCGGCCGCCCTCGGCCTCCAATAATCCGTGCGCCGGTCGCCGGGGCCGCCCGTTGACCGGGCATGGCAACCCGACGTGACTTCCTCCGGCTTGGACTCGGAACCGCGGCCCTCGCCGCCTGTGGCTCGCGCACGAGCGCGGCGCCGACCCCCGCCATCCCCGATGCCGATGCTCCCGACACGCCGTTTGCGGCCGTCTGTAGCGAGACCGCCGACAACATCGAAGGCCCCTTCTACAAGGCGGGCGCCCCGAGCCGCGCGGTGCTGGCCACAGACCGCGATGCCGGCGAGCGTCTCGTGCTGGGCGGCACGGTGCGCACCACGGCGTGCGAGCCGCTCGTCGGCGCCGTGCTCGACGTGTGGCACGCCGATGCACGCGGCGGATACGACAATGATGGGTGGGGGCACCGCGGAACGCTGACGACGGATCGCCTCGGTCGCTGGCAGCTGCGCTCGATCATGCCCGGCCGGTACTTGAACGGGCGCCGCTATCGCCCCGTGCACATCCACGTGAAGCTGCGCGCCGACGGCCACCGCGAGCTCACGACGCAGCTCTACTTCGCAGGCGATCCGTACAACGAGGGCGACGACTTCATCGTGCCGTCCCTGATCATGGCTCACGCCGTGACCGGCAACGCCCGCCGGGCCGCGTTCGACTTCGTGCTCGCGAACGCCTGACCTCGCGATCGGTGAGGATCATCCGGGCGATCTTGGGGGCGCTTTGCTCGCCGGCGGTGGCAGGGCGCGGTACAGGCTTGCCCATGGGGCATCTGCACGAGCTGTATCAAGTGTGGTCATGGCTGCCGCACTTCCGCGCGATCGCCGAGACAGAGCATCTGGGTGCCGCGGGCGCCCTCCTTCGCGTGAGCGCACCGGCGATGTCGCGCGCGCTCCAGCAACTCGAGACGGCCCTCGGCATCAAGCTCTTCGATCGCCGTGGTCGCACCTTGGTGCTCAACGACGCCGGCACCGACTTGCTCACCACCGTCCGGACCGCGATGCGCAGCATCGATGACGGCATCCAGCGCGTCGCCGCATCCCAGCAGCTCATCCACGTCAAGGTCGCCGCGCCCGGCCCCTACTACAGCGCGGTGATCCTCCCAGCGTATGCGCGGGTGCGCGACTCGTGGCCGTCCTTGCGCTTCGAGCTCGTCGAGCCGCCCGCCGCGATCCCTGCGGCGCTCGCCCGCGGCGACCTCGACATCTGCCTGCACGAGCACGAGGTCACGGGCCCGGAGATCGTCGTGACGCCGGTCTCGGAGCTGCAGAAGACGGTCGCCTGTGCCCGGTCGCATCCGGCGGCTCGCCGCAAGGCTCTCGCGCTCGACGATCTCGCGGCCTTCGAGTTCGTCGCACCGCCTCCCGATGGCAACGGGGTGAGGAACGATGGCTGGCCCGTGGCCGCCGCCCGGCGGGTCGGCCTCACCGTCGCGACCATGCAGCTCGGCGTCGAAGCTGTAATCAGTGGCGCGTATCTCGCCGTGCTCCCGCTCCCCGTCGTGACGAGCACGTCGCTCGTTCCGATCCCGGTCCGGAACCTCACGATTCCGCCGACGACGATCTACGCGAGTCACCGGCGTCCGCTGAGCACCCAGGGTGACGTGTCGTCGCGCGTGGTCGAGCTGTTCAGGACCGAGCTCGGCGAGCGGCGGAACCGTGCGTCGGCGACGCCGCGCACGACCATTGCGCGGAAGTGAATAGCTCGTTCCGTTCTTGATCTCAGGAACCTCGTGATTCAGTGGGCGGCCGGCCGTATGGAGTTCGCGATGATCACGAACCTCCAGACTGTCCTGCGCTGCGCCACCGTGCTCGCAACGCTCTCCACCGTTGCTACCGCGTGCGGCGACGATGCCTCGAGCGACGACGCCCCTGATGGGGGCTGCCCGGCCGTCGACGCTGGGTGCCCGGCCGTCGACGCTGGGTGCCCGGCGGGATGCCCCGCCCCGGCCGGAGACCTCCAGACGCCCCCCCAGGGGACGCCCGCCGCGATCGATGCGTGGATCGCAGCCGGTAGCTACAAGGGCGCGGGCTGGAAGTGCGAGGCGGCACCGCACCCCGCCCGCTCGCCGTCGCCGCACGGCGTGAACCTCATCTGCAACAACACCAAGCTCTCGGGCACGGCCGCGCCGGCGGACTACCCGTTCGGTGCGGCGAGCGTGAAGGAGCTGTACGCCGCCGACAACACGACGATCATCGGCTACGCGACGGGCCTCAAGCTGCAGAACGGAGCCTCGACCGGCGACAAGTGGTACTGGTACGAGAAGCTCAGCGGCAGCGTCGTCTACAACGGCAAGGGCACGGCGGCGAACTCGGACGTCTGCTCGGGCTGTCACGCCGGCGCTGGCTCCGACGCGGCGCATCCCGGCCGCGACTTCGTGTACACGCAGGTTCCCTGAGGATCACGGCGGTGGGCGAGCTCCAGGGGGTTGGAATCGGACTGCGCAAGGCGCTGTTCGAACCGCTGCTCGCCACCAACCGGCGCGTCGACTGGCTCGAGGTTGTCAGCGAGAACTACCTCGACGCGACAGGACGAGCGGATGCGATGCTCGCGCGCTTCGCCGAGCGCTGGCCGATCGTGCCGCACGGCGTGGCCCTCTCGGTCGGCACCGCGCCGCCCGATGGTTACGTCGAGAAGCTCACCGCTCTCGCCGCTCGGCTCTCGCCCCCGTACCTCAGCGATCACTGCTGCTACTCGTCGATCGGCGCACGCAACTTCCTCGATCTCCTGCCGTTGCCTCGCCACGACGAAGCGATCGCGCGGATCGTGACGAACGCGCGCGCTGTCAGCGCCGCCACCGGGTGCTCGCTCGTACTCGAGAACATCACGACGTACGCGGAGATGCCGGGCTCGATCTACGATGAGGGCACGTTCTTGCGCCGGATCGCCGAGGAGGCCGGGGTCGGCCTCTTGCTCGACGTGACCAACCTCCACCTCAATGCGGTCAATCACGGACTCGACCCGCTGGCACTGCTCGACGCGTTTCCGCTCGAGCATGTACGGCAGCTCCACCTGGCAGGCTTCACGCAGGACGGCGATGTCCTCCTGGACACGCACTCCGCTCCCATCGCCGCGCCCGTCTGGGACCTGTACCGCGAGGTCATCAAGCGACGCGGGGCCATCCCGACGCTGATCGAATGGGACCAGCACATCCCGCCCCTCGACGTGGTGCTCGACGAGGCCGATCGGGCTCGCTCGCTGATGGAGCGTCACGGATGACGACGTCCCTCGAGTCATTCTTCGCCACGATGGGGGCGCTCATGGAGGGCTCGATCTCGGCCGAGCAGTGCGAAGCGCGGCTGGGCCCATCCGCGTCGGGGACCGCACGGCTCGCGCTGTACCCCCGACTCATCGCGCGGCAAGCGACGTCCGCCCTGGACGCCATGTTCGCGGCGGCTCGCATCGCCGGGCTCGCGTGGGATGCCGACGGGTATCGCGCGCTGCAGGCGGGCTATCTGGCCGCGCACCCACCGCGTAGCTGGTCGCCATCCGAGGTCGTGGTTGGCTTCGCGGACTACCTCGAAGCCCACGGCGCACCGCGGGATATCGTCGAGCTTGCCGACTATGCGCGCGTCTGTCGTCAGGTGCTCGCCGCGCCCGCCTCCGACGGCACGGCCGGCCTCGCCGTCGTGCACTACCAGCACGCGGTCCGCGAGTTCGCGCTCGGCATCAAGGCGGGGAGCATCGCCGAGGGACGCCCCGCGGCGCGCCCGACCACGTGGATCCTGGGACGGCATCGCGAGACCCAGCGGCTTGTCGCCGTCACGCCCTCGGTCCCCGCGCTCGTCGCGCTCCAGGTGCTGACCGACGGGACATGGTCCGGCGGGCTGCCGGCCGTCGAACGCTCGCACGTGCGCCTCGAAGCCGCCGCGCTGGTACGGCTCGGAGTCCTCGCCCCGACGGCCCAGACGCTCGTGGATGAGCTCGCATGCGATTGACGGCTCGCAGCGTCGCGACGCTCATCGGCGTGTTCGCGGCGAGCGGGTGTCGGGGCGAGGCGCCATCGATTCCCGCGGACATGCGCCTCGTGGAGAGCCCGTCGGATCCGCTCCAGTGGGAGGCGCAGGGCTACCTGGAGCTCACGACGGCGATCCGTCCGCCCACGACCAGCGACGAGACCGCGCGGATCGTCGTGTACCTGCGCGTGCCCCCGGGGACATCGCTATCAGAGGGACACGTGCCGGACGGCACGCTCGCAGCGCGCGTCGAGTATGCGACCCCGGCGCCCATCCCCGACGCCCCGGTCGCGACCGACTGGCGCGTCCTCGACGTGCGCGCCTTCGCGTGGCGAGATGGCGTGCGCGAGTGTTCGGTCCTCCGCCCGGTGAGGCCAGGCCGCCTCGCCGGCCTGGCCTGGCCGTGCAACGCCGCCAACGATGTCCGTGCCGCCGCGGTCCTGGCGGCGCTCGCTCAGTCCGGGCGCCTCGGTGCGCGCAGCGACGCCGCGCGGGACCGCCTGGCGAGCCACCTGGGACGCATCAAT